>CAYXSL010000059.1:0-23262 GCA_964466605.1 uncultured Verminephrobacter sp. | reverse complement strand
CGTAGTCGGCGTACTTGAGCGCCATGTTGGTGTTCTGCTCGGCCAGCAGGAAGGTGACCTTTTCTTTGGTGTTCAGGTCCTTCACGATGTTGAACACCTCTTCCACGATCTGCGGCGCCAGACCCATCGAGGGTTCGTCCAGCAGCACCATGCTGGGGTTGGCCATGAGCGCGCGGCCGATGGCGCACATCTGCTGCTCCCCGCCCGAGGTGTAGGCCGCCTGCGAGGTGCGGCGTGTTTTGAGGCGCGGGAAGTAGTTGTAGACCTTCTCCAGATTGGCCGCGATCTCGGCCTTGCTGGTGCGGGTGTAGCTGCCCGTCATCAGGTTCTCTTCGATGGTCAGGTGCGCAAAACAGTGCCGACCCTCCATCACCTGCACCACGCCGCGCTGCACCAGGTCGGCGGGCGAGAGGTTTTCGATGCGTTCGCCACGCAGCTCGATCGAGCCCTTGGTCACCTCGCCGCGCTCGCCCTGCAGCAGGTTGGAGATGGCGCGCAGCGTGGTCGTCTTGCCCGCGCCGTTGCCCCCCAGGATGGCCACGATGGAGCCTTCCGGCACCTGCAGGGACACGCCCTTGAGCACCAGGATCACGTGGTTGTAGATGACCTCGATGCCGTTGACGTTGAGAACAATGTTTTTAGAGTCCATGGTGTTGCCTTCGCTGTGCCAATCCAAAGAGCTTTTGCATAAATAAGCAACTCTTTGGACTGGCGGCTGCCCCCAGCAGGAGCAACCACAAATCACAGGCCGCAAACACGGTCGCAGCCCAGTACCAGTGCCACCGCGCAAGAGCCGCCCCGCCGCGCCGGTGGCGTCCCCCTTCCCGGCGAAGCCGAGAGAAGGGGGAAGGCGCGCAGCGCCTCAGGGGGATGACCTCAAGACTGGCAGTCTTCCGGCGTACGCGGCGTCAGCTTCTTCTCGGCTGCGTACTTCGCTGCCGTCGCCTTCACCAGCGGCTTGATGATCTGCTCGTCAGCCTGCAGCCAGTCGGATGTGAACTTCCAGGCCTTGCCGTCCCAGGTGTGGATGCGGGCCCAGGCGGCGCCCATGTGGTCGGTGCACGAGGTGCTGATGGGGCGCATCACGCCTGCAAAACCCAGCGCGTCCAGCTTGGGCTGGGTGAGGTTCAGGTTCTCCAGGCCCCATCGCACCTGTTCGCCGCTCATGACCTTGCCCTTGCCAAAACGCTCTTGCGCAGCGCGGATGCCTTCCACGCCCAGCATCGCGCTCATGGCGCCGCGCATGTACAGCACCTGGCCCACTTCGTCCTTGGGGCCTGTGCCCTGGCCTTTGTCGTGCAGTTGGGCCAGCACGTCCTTCACCAGCTTGGACTGGGGCTCGGCGCCATGCTGCATGGTCACGGCGTTGTAGCCCTTGGCGCCGTCGGCCACGTCCTTCACGTCGGGCTCGGCACCGGCCCACCACACGCCGTACATCTTCTCGCGTGGGTAGCCGGTGGCCTGGGCTTCCTTGATGGCGGTGGAGTTCATCACGCCCCAGCCCCACAGCGCCACATAGTCGGGGCGGGCTTGGCGGATCTGCAGCCAGGTGGCCTTTTGTTCCACGCCGGGCGCCGTCACGGGCAGCAGCTGCAGGTCAAAGCCATGCATCTTGGCGCGCTCCTGCATCAGCGGGATGGGCTCTTTGCCGTAGGGGCTGTCGTGGTAGACCAGGGCGATCTTCTTGCCCTTGAGCTTGTCCAGGCCGCCTTCCTTCTTGCCGACGGCCTGCAGGATGGCATCGGCCGCCACCCAGTAGGTGCCCGCGATCGGGAAGTTCCACTTGAACACGCTGCCGTCCGCACTTTCGGAGCGGCCGTAGCCGATGGTCACCACCGGGATCTTGTCGGCAGGGGCCTTCTCGGTGATGGCAAACGTGGCGCCCGTGGACAGGGGCTGCACGAACGACGCGCCCTTGCCCTTGAGGCGCTCGTAGCACTCCACGCTGCGGGCCGTGTCGTAGCCGGTTTCGCATTCTTCAAACGCGAGCTTCACGCCATTGATGCCGCCCCGGGCATTCACCAGCTTGAGGTAATCCACGTAGCCATTGGCCCAGGGTGCGCCGTTCGGGCCGTAGGGGCCCGTGCGGTACGACAGCACCGGGATGAACTGTTCTTTGGCCTGCGCGAAGGCGCTGGTCGATACGACCGATGCACCGGCGGCCACAGCGGCCACGGCCAGAACCAGGGTACGAAGCTTCATGGTTGTCTCCTGTCAATAAAGTGGTTGAAGCACTGCGAAATCACATGGGCCTTCAGTCAAACAACAATCGCTGCAGAACGCATCGGTGTTATCGAGCAAGCCTCTTGGTGGATGCGGAAAAAGTCGGGGCAGCCGCTCAGTGCGGGAAGGGCCACAGGCGCAGCTTCTGCTTGCCCATCGACCACAGCTTGGCCAGTCCGTGCGGCTCCACAATCAGGAACCACACGATCAGCCCGCCAAAGATCATCAGCTCGGCGTGCGACACACCGGCTGTGGAGATGCTGATGCCGAACAGCCCCAGGAACAGCGGCAGGAACTGGTTCAGCGCAATGGGCAGCACCACGATGAAGGCCGCGCCGAAGAAGCTGCCCATGATGGAGCCCATGCCGCCGATGATCACCATGAACAGCAGTCGGAACGACATGTCCACCGAGAACGCGCCGGGCTCCCACGCGCCCAGGTACACAAAGGCCCACAGGCCACCGGCCACGCCGATGATGAAGGAGCTGACGGCAAATGCGCTGAGCTTGGCGTACATGGGGCGGATGCCGATCACCGAGGCGGCCACGTCCATGTCGCGTATGGCCATCCACTCACGGCCAATGGCGCCGCGCACCAGGTTCTTGGCCATCAGTGCCATGACCACCAGGATCGCCAGGCAAAACAGGTATTTGGAAGTGGCGCTTTCGATTGGCATGCCGAAGACCTGCAGGTTGGACACCGACACCGAGCCCGAGGGCGTGTCGAGCGTGAACCAGCGGATGCGCAGGAACATCCAGTCGCTGAAGAACTGTGCGGCCAGCGTGGCCACCGCCAGATACAGCCCCTTCACCCGCAGGCTGGGCAGCCCGAACAGGATGCCGAAAAACGTGGCGCACAGGCCGCCCAGGATGAGTGCCGGAATCAGCGGCAGGCCGGGCAGCCGCACAAAGAAGTTGTAGGCGCCATAGGCCCCCACGGCCATGAAGGCGCCCGAGCCCAGCGAGATTTGGCCGCAATAGCCCACGAGGATGTTCACCCCCAGGGCCGCCAGCGACATGATCACGAACGGGATCAGGATGGCGCGGAAGAAGTAGTCGCTGGCGAGCATGGGCACCGCCACAAAGGCGACGGCCAGCAGCAGGGCGATGGCGATGCGGTCCTGTGCGATCGGGAAGATCTGCTGGTCGGCGCGGTAGCTGGTCTTGAACTGACCGTTTTCGCGGTAGAGCATGTGAAATCTCCTGTGTTCTTGTTGTTATGGCTTACACGCGGTCAATGATCTTCTCGCCAAACAGCCCCTGAGGCCTGAAAAGCAGGAACACCAGCGCCAGTGCATACGCAAACCAGATCTCGATGCCCCCGCCCACGTAGGGGCCCAGGTACACCTCCGACAGCTTTTCGCCCACGCCGATGATCAGCCCGCCGATGATGGCGCCGGGCACCGATGTGAGGCCGCCCAGGATCACCACCGGCAGCGCACGCAGCGCCACCGTGGCCAGCGAGAACTGCACGCCCAGCTTGCTGCCCCAGATCATTCCGGCCACCAGGGCCACGACACCGGCCACACACCACACGATCACCCAGATGCGGTTGAGCGGGATGCCGATGGACTGGGCGGCCTGGTGGTCGTCGGCCACGGCGCGCAGCGCACGGCCGGTGGAGGTCTTCTGGAAGAACAGCGACAGGGCCACCACCAGCGCGGCGGCAATGGCGGCGGCAATCACGTCTTCCTTGTTGATCAGGATGCCGCCCTGGAACATGCTCTCCAGTGCAAACATCGGGTCCTTGGGCATGCCGATGTCGATCTTGTAGATGTCGCCGCCAAAAATGGTCTGGCCCAGGCCTTCCATGAAGTAGGCAATGCCCAGCGTGGCCATGAGCAGCGTGGCGCCTTCCTGGTTGACTAGGTGGCGCAGCACCAGGCGCTCGATCACCCAGGCCACCACAAACATCACCGCGCCTGCGAGCACAAAGGCAATCAGGTTGGCGGCGATCTGGTTGTCCAGGCCCGTCCACTTCGGAACCCACTCGGCAAAGCGGGCCATGGCCAGTGCCGCAAACAGCACCATCGCGCCCTGCGCAAAGTTGAACACGCCCGAGGCCTTGTAGATCAGCACAAAGCCCAGCGCCACCAGCGAATACAGCATGCCGGCCATGAGGCCGCCCAGCAGTGTTTCAAGAAAAAATCCCATGTTGTTGTCTCCTGCGCTTTCGGGGGCTTCAGTGCGATGTGCCCAGGTAGGCGCTGATCACGTCCTGGTTGTTGCGCACCTCGTCGGGCGTGCCGTCACCAATCTTCTTGCCGTAGTCCAGAACCACCACGCGGTCGCTGATGTCCATCACCACGCCCATGTCGTGCTCGATGAGCACGATGGTGGTGCCGAACTCATCGTTCACGTCCAGGATGAAGCGGCACATGTCCTGCTTCTCTTCCACATTCATGCCGGCCATGGGTTCATCGAGCAGCAGCACCTGGGGCTCCATGGCCAGGGCCCGGCCCAGGTCCACGCGCTTTTGCAGGCCGTAGGGCAGCTGGCCCACGGGGGTCTTGCGGTGGGCCTGGATCTCCAGGAAGTCGATGATGTGCTCGACCTTCTCGCGGTGGGCCATCTCCTCGCGCTCGGCGGGGCCCAGGCGCAGCGCCTGCAGGAACAGGTTGCTTTTGATCTTGAGGTTGCGGCCGGTCATGATGTTGTCGATCACGCTCATGCCCTTGAACAGCGCCAGGTTCTGGAAGGTGCGTGCCACGCCCATCTCGGCCACCTGGCGCGAGTTCATGTGCGAGAACGTCTTGCCACGGAAGGTGATGGAGCCGTCCTGCGGCGTGTACACGCCGTTGATGCAGTTGAGCATGGAGCTTTTGCCCGCGCCGTTGGGGCCGATGATGGCGCGGATCTCGTGCTCCTTCACGTTGAACGAGATGTCGGTGAGTGCCTTCACCCCGCCAAACCGGAGGCTGATGTTCTTGACGTCGAGGATGACGTCGCCGATCTTCTTGGTGGTCATGGTGGGTGGCTTCTCCAGCGGGTAGAGCGCGGGCTTCATGCAGCAGCCTTCACGGGCGCGTAGGTCTTCGTGTCCGACAGCTTCAGGGTGGCGCTCACGCTGCCCGTGCGGCCGTCTTCGAACTTGACCTGGGTTTCGATGTATTGCTCGGTGCGGCCCGCATACAGCGCGTCCACCAGCACCGCGTATTTCTCGGCAATGAAGCCCCGGCGAACCTTGTTGGTGCGCGTGAGTTCGCCGTCGTCGGCGTCCAGCTCCTTGTGCAGCACGAGGAAGCGGCTCACCTGGCTGCCCGCCAGCAGCGTGTCGCTCGCCAGGTCTGCATTCACCTTTTCGATGCACTCGCGGATCAGCTCGTACACATCGGGTTTCTGCGCCAGGTCGGTGTAGCCCGCGTAGGGCAGGTTGCGGCGCTCGGCCCAGTTGCCCACGGCGTCGAAGTCGATGTTGACCATCACGCACACCTTCTCGCGGCCATCACCCAGTGCGACCACCTCCTTGATGTGCGGGAAGAACTTGAGCTTGTTCTCCACATACTTGGGCGCGAACATCGCGCCGTCGTTGGCGCCGCCCTTGATGCGGCCCACGTCCTTCACGCGGTCGATGATCTTGAGGTGGCCATGGGCGTCGAGGAAGCCCGCATCGCTGGTGTGATACCAGCCATCGGCCGTGAGCACCTCGGCCGTGGCCTTGGGGTTCTTGTAGTACTCCTTGAGCAGCCCGGCCGACTTGACCAGGATCTCGCCGTTGTCGGCCACCTTGATCTGCACGCCCCGGATGGGCACGCCCACGGTGTCGGCGCGCGCCTGGTTGTCAGGCTGCAGGCAGACGAACACGGCGGTCTCGGTGGAGCCGTAGAGCTGCTTGAGGTTGATGCCGATGGAGCGGTAGAAGGTGAACAGGTCCGGCCCGATGGCCTCGCCCGCCGTGTAGGCCACGCGCACGCGGCTGAGGCCCAAGTTGTTGCGCAGCGGGCCGTAGACCAGCAGGTTGCCCAGCGCGTACTTGATGCGGTCCAGGGTGCCCACGGTTTCGCCGTCCATCAGCGCCGGGCCCACCCGCTTGGCCACGGCCATGCAGGTGTGGAACATCTTGCGCTTGAGGGCGCCCGCGTCTTCCATGCGGATCATCACGCTGGTGAGCAGGCCTTCAAAAATGCGCGGCGGCGCAAAGTAGTAAGTGGGGCCGACTTCCTTGAGGTCGATCGTCACGGTGCTGGCCGACTCGGGGCAGTTGACCACGTAGCCGCAGGCCAGCCACTGCGCGTAGCTGAAGATGTTCTGGCCGATCCAGGCCGGCGGCAGGTAGGCCAGCACCTCTTCGCTGCTGGTGAGCTTGTCGAACTCGGCCCCTGCGCTCGCGCGGTCCAGCAGCGTGCTGTGCGTGTGCACCACGCCCTTGGGGTTGCCCGTGGTGCCCGAGGTGAAGAACATCGCGGCGACGTCGTCCGCGCTGGCCTTGGCCACCTCGGCACGGAACCACTGGGGGTGCTTGGCGACATGGGCGGCACCGGCTTCGATCAGTGCATCCAGCGAGGCCAGGCCCGGCTCTGCGTAGTTGCGCAGGCCGCGTGGGTCGTCAAAGAAGATGTTGGAAATCTGCGGGCACTGCTCGCGGATTTCGAGCAGCTTGTCCACCTGCTCCTGGTCTTCGACCATGCAAAAGCGCACCTCGGCGTTGTTGAGCGGGAAGATGCACTCGGCGGCCACTGCGTCCTGGTACAGCGGCACGGGGATGGCGCCCAGCGACTGCGCGGCCAGCATGGTGGCGTACAGGCGGGGGCGGTTGGCGCCAATCACCACCATGTGCTCGTGGCGCTGCAGGCCCGCCAGGTGCAGGCCGGCGGCCACCTGTTCCACCAGGCGCACCAGGTCGGCCCAGCTGTGGGTTTGCCAGATGCCATATTCTTTCTCGCGCAGGGCCGGGGCCGTGGGGCGCTCGGTGGCATGCTTGAGCAGCAGTTGCGGGAACGTGGTCAACATTGCAGCTTCCTGAAAGTGAGAAGGTGTCAGCCCGGTGACAGCCGGGGGCGCAGGCTTGTGATTGCGCGATGGGGGAATGCTAGGACCCACTTTGACGCCATCTTGTCTTGCCGACGACAATTTAGGGGTAACTCCCTGGTGGGTAAAACCCTGCCTGCGGGTGGGCGGTATCCTCCAAGCCATGTACGCCCCGTTTTTCGGTCTCCAGCATCCCCCGTTTTCCATCGCCCCGGACCCGCGCTACCTGTTCATGAGCGAGCGCCACCGCGAGGCCCTGGCCCATCTGCTGTACGGACTGGATGCAGGCGGCGGTTTTGTGCTGTTGACCGGCGAAGTGGGCGCGGGCAAGACCACGGTGTGCCGCTGCTTTCTGGAGCAGATCCCGGCGCACTGCAACGTGGCCTACATCTTCAACCCCAAGCTCACCGTGCGGGAGCTGCTGCGCTCCATCTGCGACGAGTTCGGCGTGCCGCACAAGCCCATGGTGCCGGGCGGTGTGGAGACGGTGAAGGACTACATCGACCCGCTCAACGCCTCGCTGCTTGCCGCGCACGGGGCGGGGCGCAACACCGTGCTCATCATCGACGAGGCGCAGAACCTCTCGGCCAATGTGCTGGAGCAGCTGCGCCTGCTCACCAACCTGGAGACCAGCGAGCGCAAGCTGCTGCAGATCATCCTGATCGGCCAGCCCGAGCTGCGCACCATGGTGGCCAGCCCCGCGCTGGAGCAGCTCGCGCAGCGCGTGATTGCACGTTTCCACCTCGATGCGCTGAGCCCGCGCGAGACCCAGCAGTACATCGCCCACCGCCTGGCCGTGGCGGGCCTGCAGGGGCCGATTCCTTTCAGCCAGCGCGCCATGGCGCGCGTGCATGCGCTGTCGCGCGGCGTGCCCCGGCGCATCAACCTGCTGTGCGACCGGGCCCTGCTGGGCGCCTACGCCGCCGGGGTGCGCGAGGTGAATGCCTCCACCGTGAACCGCGCTGCGCGCGAGGTGTTCGACGCACCGGCCTCGGCCGCCGCCGCGCGCCAGGGCCAGCCCCTGCTGCCCCGCTGGGCGGTGGCGGGCCTGGGTGCCGTGGCGGGGGCTGCGCTGGTGGCAGCGGGTGGCTGGGCGCTGGGCGCCTGGCCCACGCCGGCCCCGCGTGGTGCGGGCGCACCGGTGGCAGCCACGGCGCCCGCATCGCCTGCCAGCGCGGCGGTGGGAGCGGCGGGGCATGCACAGCCCCCGGCCACAGCCGCCAGTGCGGCTTCGGCGGCGGGGGCGGCAACGGCGGCAACAGCAGCTGCATCCACCCCGGCCGCGGCGCCGGTGGTGGCCACGCCTTTATCTGACCTGCAGCAGTTTCTGGCCGTGCTGCCCGCCAGCGATGGCCCGGCCTGGCAGGCGCTGGCCACCCGCTGGGGGGCCAGCGTGCCCGAGGGCGCCGATGCCTGTGCCACGCTGCCGCGCGAGGGGCTGCGCTGCTACCGCAACCGCCGCGCGGGCCTGAACCTGGTGCGCCAGATCGACCGGCCGGTGCTGCTCACGCTGTTCCCCTCGGACGATGGCGACAGCGCGGTGTCGGCCCTGCTGCGCAGCCTGGACGGCGACACCGCGACGCTTGAAGGCGCGGGCCGCACGCTGCAGGTGCCCGTGGCCGAGCTGGCCCAGGTGTGGCGCGGCGACATTGCCACCCTGTGGCGTGCTCCGATCGGCATGCCCGACAAGGGCGACATTGCCGAGAGCGCGGCCGGTGCCGCCTGGCTCGACAAACAACTGGCGACGCCCGCTGCGGGCGGTGCCGGAGCCAGCGCGCGCACACGGGCCACCACCCCCGCAGCGCGCCAGGCGCGCATCCAGCGCTTTCAGCTGGCCCAGGGCGTCACGCCCGATGGCCGCGCCGGACCGCTCACCCTCATGCTGCTCAACCGCGTCAACGGCGTGAGCGAACCCCGTCTGCGCACAGGAGCCTGAACCCCATGTCCTACATCCTTGATGCGCTGCGGCGCGCGGAAGCCGAGCGGGGGCGGGGCGGCGTGCCCGGGCTGCATTCGCAGGCGGTGCCGGTGCCCGGCGCGGCGCCGGTGGCCGAGCGGCCTGCGGCATCGCCCTGGCTCATGGCCAGCGCCGGCGTGGCCGTGGCGGCCGTGGCCGTGGCGGCCGTGGCCGTGGCGGGCACCTGGTGGGTGATGCAGCGCCCGGCCCCTGCGCCGGTGGTGGTGGCTGCGGCACCCGCAGTCCCACCTGCACCCGCAGTCCCACCTGCACCTGCACCCGCAATAGCCCCCTTGCCCGCCGCGCCCCCGCCCGCCCCGGCGGCCATCGCCCCGGCAGCCGTGCCAGCGCCGGTGGTGGCGGCCCCCGCGCCCGAACCGCGCCCCGCCGAAAAACGCAGCCCGGCACCCCCGCAGCGCGACAAGGCCGCGCCACCCGCGCCTGCCCCCCGGGTTGCCGAGCCGCCTGCGCCGCCCGCGCGCTCCCGGGTCGAGCCCACCCGTGATCCTGACCGTGCGGTGGCCCGCGATGTTGCGCGCGGCGCTGCGCGCGATGTGGCGCCTGCTCGCGCGCCCGAGCCAGCCGCCATGGCCGCCGCACCTGCGCCCGCGCCCACCACAGCCACCGGCACGGTGTTCGCCCAGGGCGACCTGCCTGAGGCGGTGCGCGCGCAGCTGCCCTCGCTCAAGATTTCGGGGGTGACCTACTCGGGCAATCCGGCATACCGCATGGCCATCGTCAACGGCCAGGTGCTGCACGAGGGCGACCCGGCCGGCCCGGGGCTGTTGCTGGAGAAGATCGAGCCCGGGCGCACCATCTGGTCGTTCAAGGGCTACCGCTACGGGCTCGCGTCGCAGTAGCCTGCGGGGGGGCAATGAGGCTGGGTTTTTAAGGAAAAAACGGCCTCTGCGCGCGATGGGTATGCCTTTCAAGCTATTTATTTAATAGCATTCATGCCCACGCCACCCGGGCGCTGCCCCTGCGCCCGGGCCCGCGAGGTCAGCGGATAAAGCGCCCGTCGCGCCCCACCAGCGTCAGCTCCACAAAACGCGATGCGTTGCGCTCGGGCGCGCTGGCGCTGATCTCGAAGCCGCCCAGGTCCCATTTCTTGAGGTTCCAGGTCGCGTCGATGAAGGCGGCGCGCGTGGGGTTGCGGCCAGCGCGCTGCAGGGCTTCGGCAAACACGCGGGCGTTGATGTAGCCCTCCAGCGCCAGGTGCGAGGGCTCGGCCGTCGCGCCCGAGGCCTTCCAGGCGGCCTGGAACTCGCGCACCACGGGCATCACCACGTTGGAGGGCAGGGGCACCACCTGCGAGATCGCCATGCCCGTGGCGTCGGCGCCCAGGGCCTTGACGGTGGCGGGCGTGCCCATCACCGACAGTGCATACAGCGTCACGCCGCGCTTGAGCGCCCGGAACGCCTTCACAAACTCCAGCGTGGGTTTGCCCGCCAGGCCGATCACGATCGCCTCCAGGTTGCCGCCCGCCAGCCTGGCGGCGGCGCTGCCCGCGTCCGAGGCATTGCTCTCCACGGTCACGGTCAGCGCCTCGGGCAGCTTGAGCCGGTCCATGGACTGCTTGGCCGCGCTGAACACCTCTTTGCCGAACGCATTGTTCTGGTAGACGATGCCGATGCGCTGGATGCCGATGGTGGACAGGTGCTGCACCAGCTTCTCGGCCTCGTCGGCATAGCTGGCGCGGATGTTGAACACGCTGCGCGCCTTGGTGCGGCTGAGTTGTGCGCCGGTGAAGGGCGCAAAGAACGGGATGCCGCTCTCGACCACCTTGGGCAGCATGGCGTCGATCATGGGCGTGCCCATGCAGTTGAACAGCGCAAAGGTGGCCGGGTCGGCCAGGAACTGCTCCACGTTGGCCAGTGCCTTGGGCACGTCGTAGGTGTCGTCCTGCGTGACCAGCTCAATGGCCTTGCCGTGGATGCCGCCGCGCGCATTGAGGGCCGCAAACGCCGCCTTGGCGCCCTGGTGCATGGCCGAGCCCAGGTCGCCCAGCGGGCCGGTGAGGGCGGTGGACTGCGCGATCTTGATCGCGCCGTCCTGCGCATGGGCGCGCCCGGGCAGGCCCGCCAGCCCCACCCAGGGCAGGGCGGCCACGGCGGCCAGGGCCTGGCGCCGCCGCAGGCCGCTGCGTTGCGCGGCATGGGCGGGTGCGGCGGCAGCGTCCGGTGCGGTGGATCGGTATTGGTTCATGGTGTTGTCTCCTCGGTGGCCCCGGTCTCGAAAAGACCTTGAACAGGTTCCAGGCCCCGGGGAGGCGCCATCATCCGACCGAGATTGGCATTTTTTTGTCTTTCTGACGACAATTCGGATCAGGATTTCCCGTACCCACCTCCCCGATGGCCTCCATGGACTCCCGCATCAACCAGGACCTGTCGCTGCACCAGCGGCGCCGCCCGCCCACCGCTGACGAGCTGGGCGGCATCCCGTGGCTGGACCAGCTGCAGCCCGCCGAGCGCGAACGCGCCGTGGCCTCGCTGCTGGTGGGGGATGCCCAGCCGGGCGACTACGTGTGCCGGGTGGGGCGCCCGGTAACCTACTGGTTCGGGGTGGTGGAGGGCCTGCTCAAGATGAGCAGCGACGACGCGCAGGGCCAGACCATGACCTATGCCGGCCTGCCGCCGGGGGGCTGGTTTGGCGAGGGCACCACCATCAAGCGCGAGCCCTACCGCTACAACATCCAGGCGCTGCGCAAGAGTGTGGTGGCGGGCCTGCCCATCGACACCTTCCACTGGCTGCTGGACCACTCCATCGGCTTCAACCGGTTTGTGATGAACCAGCTCAACGAGCGCCTGGGCCAGTTCATCGCCGCGCGCGAGATCGACCGGCTGAACAACCCCGACGTGCGCGTGGCGCGCAGCCTGGCATCGCTGTTCAACCCCGTGCTGTACCCCGGCGTGGGCGAGGTGCTGCGCATCACGCAGCAGGAGCTGGCCTACCTGGTGGGGCTGTCGCGCCAGCGCGTGAACGAGGCACTGGCCGCACTGGAGGCGCAGGGCGCGATCCGCATCGAATATGGCGGCCTGCGTGTGCTGGACCTGGCGGCGCTGCGGTCGAGCATCTTCCAGTTCAAAGGGGGCTGAGCCCCGGGCGCTCAGCGCGGCAGCGACGGCAGCTTGCTGCGTGGCTGCAGGGCCGGTGCGCGTGGGCCCGCGCTGCGCAGTGCGGGGGCAGGCACGGGGGCCGGGGCGGCCACCGGGTTGCCAATGCCCCAGCTGTCATCCCCCCCGCCATCGTTGCGCGAGAGGCGGAAGGTGCCCACCATCTGGGTGAGGCGCCCGGCCTGGTCCTTGAGGCTGTCGGCGGCGGCAGCGCCTTCTTCCACCAGGGCGGCGTTCTGCTGCGTCATTTCTTCGAGTGCGCCCACCGAGTGGCTCACATGGCCGATGCGCTGGCTCTGCTCCTGCGTGGCGGCGGTGATCTCGCCCATGATGTCGGACACGCGGCGCACCGACAGCACCAGCTCCTCGATGGTCTTGCCCGCGTGGTTCACCAGGGTGCTGCCCTCTTGCACCTGATCGACGCTGGTGCCGATGAGTGCCTTGATCTCGCGCGCGGCGTTGGCCGAGCGGCCGGCCAGGTTGCGCACCTCGCCCGCCACCACGGCAAAGCCCCGGCCCTGTTCGCCTGCGCGGGCAGCCTCGACGGCGGCGTTGAGCGCGAGGATGTTGGTCTGGAAGGCAATGCCGTCGATCACGCTGATGATGTCGGCGATCTTGCGCGAGCTGGCGCTGATGGTGTCCATGGTGCGCACCACCTGGCCCACCACCTCGCCGCCGCGTGTGGCCGCATCCGACGCAGTGGACGCGAGCTGGTTGGCCTGGCGGGCCGAGTCGGCGCTTTGCGACACGGTGCCGGTCAGCTCCACCAGCGAGCTGGCGGCGCTTTGCAGGTTGTGCGAGGTCTGCTCGGTCCGCTGGCTCAGGTCCAGGTTGCCCGAGGCCACCTCGGAGCTGGCCACCAGGATGGAGTCGGCCGTCTGGCCGATCTCGCCCACCAGGGTGCGCAGGCGCTCCTGCATGGCGGCAATGGCTTCGAGCAGGCGCCCGGTTTCGTCGTGGATGCGCACCTCGACCTGCGAGGTGAGGTCACCGCGCGCAATGCGCTCGGCCACCACCACGGCGCGGCCGATGGGCGCGGTGATGCTGGTGGTGATGCGCCACGCAATCAGGGCGCCCAGGCCAATGGCCAGCAGCACCAGCAGGCCGCCGACCAGGCGGGCGTTGCCCTGGGTCTGCTCGCTGGAGGCTGCAGCTGCCGCGTTCAGCGTGTTCTGCAGCGTGATCAGTTCGCGCAGCTTGGTGCGCCAGGCGGTTTCGCCCGGGGCCACACGGGTCATCAGCGCCAGCGTGGCGCTCACGGTGTCGCCGTCGTCGGCGGCCTTGATGGCATTGGCAAGCTCAGGGCGCGCCTTGCGCCCCAGCTCCTGCACCTCGGCCAGCAGCTGGATCTCGGCCGGGGTCGCGCTGTCGGGGGTGAGCAGCGCGGCCAGGGCCGCCTCCTGGGCGGCGTACTCCTTGAGCGTCTTGTCCACCGCCTCGATCTGCGCGCGTGCCTGCTTGGGGTCGATGTCATTGAGCATGGCGGCCGAGCGGCTCTGGATGCCAATCGCGCTCACGCTCTCCAGCATGCCGTTGACCAGCTTGGCCTTGTTGGCCCCGGTGCCAGTGATCTGGTGCATTTGCCCGTTGACCTGGCTCACCGACAGCTGGCCCAGGGCCGCCACCGCGATGATGAGCACCAGCATGCAGCCAAAGCCCAGGCTGAGCCGGCTGGAGATCGACAAGGATTTGAGGGAGGCGGCGGCAGGCATGGAAGTCCTTGTGTCTCGGTGGGGAGTCAATGAATCAGGTCGGTACCAACCAACCGGTGCGCAGGGACCGAAGCAATATCGGTGCCCACGGGGACGGGACGGGCCCCTGCACGTTCGACGCAGTGTAGGCAGAAATCTCAAAATGTGTCATGAACGTTGCGGATGGGGACATGCCCGAATTGCATGGCCTGGTTTGTTACAAATGAGTGGCGTTGAATTGGTAACGCTGCGGCGCCAACACGCGACAGAACAGGGGCGAGGTTTGTATCAAAATTGCCTTCTCCGCGCGACGGATATGCATTTCTTGCTATCGTTATAGAAGTGCCTCCAAGACCCTTCGGGTTTGCCCCGGGGGGCGACGGGCGGGGGGCGATCAGGTATAAACCTGTAACAGTTGCGAGGTCATTCATGCATCCCACTTTTTGTTCTTCGGTGCTGCGCGCCGTTCCGGCGGCGCTGGCGGTGGCTCTGTTCACGGGGTGTGCGGCCACACCGGGGCCCGACACCGGCCTGCGCGAGGCGGTGGTGGCAGTGACCAGCGCCCACGAACTCATCACCTTCCATGCGGGCCAGCCCGGCCACATCCTGGAGCGGCGCCCGGTCACCGGCCTGCCCGCAGGCGAGCGGCTGGTGGGCATCGACTTCCGCGTGGCCAAGGGCGTGCTGTATGCGCTGTCGCAGGCCGGGCGCCTGTACACGCTCGACATCCCCACGGGGGCGCTGCGCCCGGTGGGGGCGGCGCCTGCGGTGCTGCCCCTTCAGGGCAGCGTGTTCGGGTTCGACTTCAACCCGGCGGCCGACCGCATCCGCGTGGTGTCCAACACGGGCCAGAACCTGCGCCTGCACCCCGACACCGGGGCCGTGGTGGACGGCGACCCGGCCGTGGAGGGCGTGCAGCCCGACCCGGCCTTGCGTTATGCCTGGGCCGATGTGAACGCCCGCAGCAAGCCTGACATCGCGGGGGCCGCCTACACCTACAACCCCAACGACAGCAAGATCACCACCAACTACGCCATCGACCGTGCGCTGGGCGTGCTGGTCACGCAGGGCTCGCGCGAGGGCACCATGCCCGTGGTCTCGCCCAACACCGGGCAGCTGCGCACCGTGGGTCCGCTGGGCCTGGGCCCGCTCACCGACGTGGCGTTTGACATTGCCGACGTGGGTAACACTGCCCTGATTGCGGTGCGCACGGCGGCCGACAACCAGACCCGCCTGCACCAGGTGGACCTGGCCACCGGCGCCACCCGGCCCCTGGGAGTGGTGGGCGAGGGCACACCGCTGGTGGGCATGGCGATCGAACCATGACCGCTGGCGGCACCCGCCCCTTGCGCCACCTTGGCAGGCTTGGCCGCACCGGCCGTGCGCTGCTGTGCGCCGGGGGGGTGGTGGGTGCGGGCCTGGCTGCCCAGGCGGGCACGGTGCAGGTGGAGGTGGCCGATGCGGCGGGCAAGCCGCTGGCCGACGCCGTGGTGTTTCTGGACTCGGCCGATGCGCGCAAACAGGCCCGGCCGCTGGTGGGCGTGGAGATGGCACAGGAGAAGCGGCAGTTTGTGCCCGGGGTGCTGGTGGTGACCACAGGCACCGAGGTGCTCTTCCCCAACCGCGACACGGTACGGCACCATGTGTATTCGTTCTCGCCCACCAAGAAGTTCGAGCTCAAGCTCTACACCGGCACCCCTTCCAACCCCGTGTTGTTCGACCGTGCCGGGGTGGCCACGCTGGGCTGCAACATCCATGACCAGATGGTGGGCTGGATCCTGGTGCTCGACACCCCCTACCACGCACGCAGTGCGGCAACCACCGGCCGCGCGCAGCTCGACAACGTGCCGCCCGGCACTTACACGCTGCGCACCTGGCACACCCGCCTGCCCGTGGGCGCCCCGGCGCAGGAGCAGGCGCTGACGGTGCCCGCCACCGGCACCGCCACGGCCGCCGTGCGCTTGACGGGGTTGCAGCCTTGACGCGGCTGCGCCTGGCCCGGCGCAGCCTGATCCTGCGGCTGGTGGGGTTGTCGCTGCTGCTGCTGCTCATCGTGCAGGCGGCCGGTTTTGCCGTGGTGCGGGCCTCCATCGACCGCAATGCGCGGGCCCAGATCGCGCGGGCGCTGGACCTGGACGAGAACATCTGGCGCCGCCTGCTGGAGCAGAACGCCGACCGCTTGCGCCAGGGCTCGGCGCTGCTGGCGGCCGACTACGGCTTTCGCTCGGCGGTCAATTCCGGGGACGAGGACACCATCCAGTCGGTGCTGGAGAACCATGGCAGCCGCATTGGCGCGGCCGTGACGGCCCTGCTGGGCACCGACCTGGAGCTGCGTGCCGTCAGCCTGACGGAGGGCATGGAGCAGTTTCCCACCACGCTGCGTGAGGTGGTCCCGCGCTTGGCCAGCCAGCCCCAGGGCAGCCAGACCGTGGTGATGGACGGCGTGCCCTACCAGTTTGTGATGGTGCCCCTGCGTGCTCCGGTGGTCATTGGCTGGGTGCTGATGGGTTTTCCGATCGATCAGTCGCGTGCCGACGAAATGAGACAGCTGCTGGCGGTGCATGTGGCGCTGGTGGTGAAGGGGCCCGACGGCGTGGTCAAACTGCCCGTGGCCACGCTGCCGCCCGACGCCCGGGCCCTGCTGCTGCAAGCGGGCGGCGCGGCGGGCGAGCTGCAAACGGCCGAAGGCACGCTGCTGGTGCGCGCGAGCGCGATCGACAGCGTGGGTGGCGAGGTGCATTCGCTGCTGCTGCGGTCGGTGGACGAGGTGGTGGCCCCCTATCGCCAGCTGCTGGTGCTGCTGGCCATCATCACCGTGGCCGGTGTGCTGCTGTTTGCGGTGGGCACGGGGCTGGTGGCGCAACGCCTCACCACGCCCCTGCGTTCGCTGCTGGCCGCCACACAGCGACTTTCGCGCGGCGAATACGACACGCCGCTGGAGCACACCGGCCGCATGGACGAGATCGGCAACCTGGCGCGCTCGTTTGACCACATGCGCGTGGACATCGCAGCGCAGCAAACCGAGATCCGCCGCCTGGCCTACTGGGACCGCCTGACCGGCCTGCCCAACCGCGAGCGTTTCCGCGAAGCCGTGGTGCGGGCGCTGGCGGGCCATCCCGACCACCCTGGCCGTACGGGCCGCACTGCGCCGCCCCAGCCGATGGCTGTGCTCACCCTGGATCTGGACCGTTTCAAGCATGTGAACGACGTGCTGGGCTACGCCTTTGGCGACCGCCTGCTGCAGGCGGTGGCCGGGCGCCTGAGCCAGCAGGTGCGTTCCCCCGACGACATGGTGGCGCGCCTGGGCGGCAACGAGTTCGCCATCCTGCTGCTGAACGCAGACGCCGCTGCCGCGCACGACATCGCCCAGCGCATCAACCAGTCGTTCGAGGAGCCGCTGGCGTTCGAGGACCAGACGGTGGACCTGAGCGCGGGCATCGGTTTTGCCTGCTGGCCGGGCGATGCAGACGATGCCGACACCCTGCTCAGCCGCTCGGAAATCGCCATGTATGCGGCCAAGCGCAAGCTCAGCGGCGCGCTGCAGTACGACGCGGCCTTTGACTCCACCAGTGCGCAGACACTGTCGCTGCTGACCGAGCTGCGCCACGCGGTGGAGCACGACGAGCTGCGCCTGTACCTGCAGCCCAAGGTGCCGCTGCATGGCCAGGCGGGCCTGGCGGCCGAGGCGCTGGTGCGCTGGCAGCACCCGCAGCGCGGGCTGGTGCCGCCCATGCAGTTCATCCCGTTTGCCGAGCAGACCGGCTTTGTGCGCCAGCTCACGCTGTGGATGTTTGAGGAGGTGGCGCGGCTGCTGGCCGACCCGCGCACGCGCGGCCTGCCGCTTCGGGTGTCGGTCAACCTCTCGACCCGCGACCTGCTGGACCCGGAGCTGAGCAACCGGCTGGCCGACATCCTGGTGCGCCACGGGGTGGCCGCGAGCGCCTTCTGCCTGGAGATCACGGAGAGCGCGATCATGGACGACCCGCAGCGCGCCGAGGCCATGCTCAACCGCCTGTCCGAGCAGGGCTTCAAGCTGTCGATTGACGACTTTGGCACCGGCTACTCGTCGCTGGCCTACCTCAAGCGCCTGCCTGTGGATGAACTCAAGATCGACAAGTCTTTCGTGATGGGCATGGAGACGGGCGAGGACGACGCGATGATCGTGCGCTCCACCATCGATCTGGCGCACAACCTGGGGCTCACGGTGGTGGCCGAGGGCGTGGAAACCGCCGCCATCCTGGAGCAGCTGCGCGCGCTGGCCTGTGACGAGGCGCAGGGCTACCACATCACGCGGCCCCTGCCGGTAGAGGACTTCCTGGGCTGGCAGGCGCGCCAGGGGTAGGCCGAGCCCGGTTTTGTGGGGCGCCGGGGTCTTCCGATCACCGGTCGCCGAAATTCATTTGGGGCCCGACCGGCCCGCAGGCGAAAATACGCGCAATGTCTTCTTCTGCTCCTCGCCCGCCCGCGGGCCCCGCCGCTCCGGCCGCCGATGCCGGTGGCCCCTCTTCGCCTGCCGCGCCGCGTGCTGTGCTGCGCCGCCCCACCCTGGCGGCCAAACCCGCGCCCGCACGGCCTGCGCCGCCGCCCCGGGCCCCGCGGCCTGCCCGGTCGCCCGCACCCTCCAACTACCGTGTCGCGTCGGGCGCGTTTGTGGCGCCCGTGCGCCAGGTGCCTGCACCTGCCACCGGCACCGTGGGCGGCCTGCCCACGTCGCGCCTGAACAAGCGCATGGCCGAGCTGGGCCTGTGTTCGCGGCGCGAGGCCGACGACTGGGTGGAGCAGGGCTGGGTCAAGGTCAACGGCGTGGTGGCGACCATGGGCCAGCAGGTCACGGCCGCCGACCGCATCGAGGTGGACAAGATCGCCCAGGGGTTCCAGGAGCAGCGCGTCACCATCCTGCTGAACAAGCCCATCGGCTATGTGAGCGGCCAGGCCGAGGATGGCCACACGCCCGCCGTGGCGCTCATCAACCCGCGCACCCATTGGCGCGATGACCCCAGTCGCAACCGCTTCTCGCCGCCGCAGCTGCGGGGGCTGGCGCCCTGCGGGCGACTGGACATCGACTCGGTGGGGCTTTTGGTGCTGACCCAGGACGGCCGCGTGGCCCGGCAGATCATTGGCGAGGACTCCGAGATGGAAAAGGAGTACCTGGTGCGCGTGGTCTACCAGGCACCGGGCCAGGCGGTGCCCCGCCACCCCGGCGAGCGCTCCGCGCCGCTGCAGGAAATCGACGAGCGTGACCCTGTCAGCACCAATGTGCAGGCGGTGTTTCCCAAAGAGCTGCTGGACCGCCTGCGCCACGGCCTGAGCCTGGACGGCGAGCCACTCAAGCCCGCCAAAGTCGATTGGCAAAACCCCGAGCAGCTGCGGTTTGTGCTCACCGAGGGCAAAAAGCGCCAGATCCGCCGCATGTGCGAGCTGGTGGGGCTCAAGGTGGTGGGCCTCAAGCGCATCCGCATCGGCCGCGTGACCCTGGGCCACCTGCCCGTGGGGCAGTGGCGCTACCTGTCTTCCAACGAGCGCTTCTGAGAGCTGCCGGGCTCCGTACAACCCCCTTTCTGGATCGGAGCCTTTTTCATGCCTTCTTCGCGGACACCGCGCACGCCCAAAGGCGCCCCGGCTTCTGGAACCAACCCGCTGCGGCAGCTGCGCGCCTCCGACCTGCGCGGCGTGGCCCGGCTGGCCACGCAGGCCACGGCAGGCATCAGCCGCGTGGCAGAGGGCGTGCACCAGTCGGTGCGTGGCCCCCTGGGGCTGCCGGGCGGTGGCCAGCCAGGTCGCGCCGGGGGGCTGACCGGCCTGGTCTATCAGAGCATCCGGGGGGTGACGCAACTCGTGGATGCGGGCCTGCAGGCGGGGCTTGCGCGGCTGGAGCCGTTTTTTTCGGCGGGCACGCCCGCCACCGAGGTGCTGTGGGAGCGCGAGGCCGTCCTCGCCGCCCTCAATGGGGTGATGGGCGACCGCCTCCAGCAGGACAACAACCCGCTGTGCACCCGCATGGGCTGGTTCCAGCAGGGCCTGCCGCTCGATGTACGCGCCCTGGGTGCCGCAGGCGCAGCCAACGGCAAATTGCTGGTGCTGGTGCACGGGCTGTGCATGAACGACTTGCAGTGGCAACACGGCGGCCACGACCATGGCGCCCACCTCGCCCAGGCGCTGGGCTACACGCCGGTGTATCTGCGCTACAACACGGGCCAGCACATCTCGCGCAACGGGGCCGAGCTGTCGGCCCTGCTCGAATCGCTGGTGGCCCGCTGGCCCGTGCCCGTGACGGAGCTGGCCGTGCTGGCCCACAGCATGGGCGGGCTGGTGGTGCGCAGCGCCTGCCACCATGCGGCGGCCCAGGCGGCGGGCGCCAGCGGCTGGTTGCCCCGGCTGCGCCGGGTGGTCTTCCTGGGCACGCCCCACCATGGCGCGCCGCTGGAGCGGGCGGGGAACTGGGTGGACGTGCTGCTCGGCAGCACCCCCTATTCACGACCGTTTGCGCGCCTGGCGCAGTTGCGCAGCGCGGGCATCACCGACCTGCGTTACGGCCATGTGCTCGATGCCGACTGGCGGGGGCGTGACCGCTTTCGCACCCGGCCCGACCAGCGCACCCCCTTGCCCCTGCCCGCCGGGGTTGCCTGCTACGCGGTGGCCTCCACGCTGGCCGCGCGGCGCAGCCCGGTGGCTGAGCGGCTGGTGGGGGATGGGTTGGTGCCCTTGCACAGCGCCCTGGGCATCCATGATGATGCGGTGCGGGGGCTCGGGTTTGCCAAGGACCGGCAGGCGGTGTTCTACCGCCAGGGCCATCTGGCGCTGCTGGGCGATGCCGGCGTGGCCCGGCAGCTGGAGCAGTGGATGGCGGCGCCCACATGACATTGGCCCGGTGCCGGGGTGCGGCTACGATGTGTTCAAGAAGCAATAGACAACAAGGAGAAACTTGTGAGTGATGTGAAATACCGCCTGGTGACCCGCAGCGACTTCGACGGCCTGGTCTGCGCCGTGCTGCTCAACGAACTGGACCTGATTGACGAGATCACCTTTGTCCACCCGAAAGACATGCAGGACGGCAAGATCGCCGTCACCAGCCGCGACATCACCACCAACCTGCCCTATGTGCCCGGGGCGCACCTGGTGTTTGACCACCATGAGTCCGAAACGGTGCGCAACTCGGGCCGCCGCGCCGAAAACCACATCATCGAAGCGCACGCCCCTTCGGCCGCGCGGGTGGTCTACAACCACTACGGTGGCAAGGCGGCCTTCCCGCGCATCACCGACGACATGATGGCGGCGGTGGACCAGGCCGATTCGGCCCAGTATTCGCGCGAAGACATCCTCGACCCCCAGGGCTGGGTGCTGCTGAATTACATGATGGATTCGCGCACCGGGCTGGGCCGCTTCCGGGAGTTCCGTATCAGCAACTATGCGCTGATGATGGACCTCATCCAGTATTGCCGCGACCACACCATCGACGACATTCTGGCCCTGCCGGACGTGCAGGAGCGGGTGCAGCTGTACCGCGAACACGCGGCCAAGGCCAAGGAGCAGCTGCAGCGCTGCGCCATCCGCATTGGCAAGCTGGTGGTGCTGGACCTGCGCGAGGAAGAGACCATCTGGGCCACCAACCGCTTCATGATCTATGCGCTGTTCCCGGAGTGCAACATCTCCATCCACGTGATGTGGGGGCTGCAGAAGCAGAACACGGTGTTTGCCACCGGCAAGTCCATCCTGGACCGCAGCAGCCATGTGCATGTGGGCAACCTCATGCTGGAGTTCGGCGGCGGCGGCCATGCAGCCGCAGGCACCTGCCAGGTGTCCAACGACAAGGCCGACACCATCCTGCAGACGCTGGTGCAGCGCATCACGCTCGAAAACTGAGCCGACCCGCTGCGGGCGCACGCCGGGCGGTTCAGTCCTCGCCGAACAGCCCCCGGTAAATGGCGGCGCCCAGCAGCGCGCCCGCAATGGGCGCGGCCCAGAACACCCACAGCTCCGACAGCGCATAGCTCGGGCCAAACAGTGCGGGGCCGGTGCTGCGTGCCGGGTTGACCGAGGTGTTGGTCACCGGGATGGAAATCAGGTGGATCAGGGTGAGGCACAGGCCGATGGCCATGCCGCCCACGCCTTCCGCAGCGCGCCGCGAGGTCACGCCCAGGATCACGATCAGGAACACTGCGGTGAGCACGACTTCGGCCACCACGGCCGCCAGCAGCCCGTAGCCTCCGGGCGAATGCTCGCCATAGCCGTTGGTGGCGAAACCGCCAATGTCCGCGCCGAGCTTGCCCGTGGCGATCAGGTAGAGCACCCCGGCTGCGGCAATGGCGCCCAGCACCTGCGCCACCACGTAGCCGGGCAGCTCGGACGCCTTGAACCGGCCGCCCAGTGCCAGGCCCACGGACACCGCCGGGTTGAAGTGCCCGCCCGAGATGGGCCCCAGCGCGTAGGCCCCGGTCAGCACCGTCAGGCCAAACGCCAGCGATACCCCCAGAAACCCGATGCCCAGCTGCGGAAACGCAGCCGCCAGCACCGCGCTGCCACAGCCACCAAAGGTGAGCCAGAACGTGCCGAGGAACTCGGCTGACCATTTTTGCAAGGAGGTGGGCATGGGCTTGTCCAAAAAAGCAGGTGGGCCGCTGTGGGCGTGGGCCCGCAGCAAATGCGGCATCTTAGGAGGGCAAAATGTGCTGAACAAGCGTTAAGTGCGCGCAAATTGTCAACAATTCTCATGCGGCCGCCGGGCGGGAGTTGGCGCGTCCGGCCGCAACCTGTGGATGCGACGGCTGTCCATGCCCTCTCTGGCGCCGCGAATGCACCGCCGGCCTTGAAATCGCGCCATCCGCCCCGAGGTGAACACGCGCGAAAGTCTTTTGCACCACCGGTGTGCCCAAGACATTTCTCAAGATCGTATGAAGTAGCCCATTCCAAGACACCATGAGCACCAAACAAACCCTGTCTTTCCAGGCCGAAGTGGCCCAGCTGCTGCACCTGGTCACCCACTCGCTGTATTCCAACCAGGAAATCTTCCTGCGCGAGCTGATCTCCAACGCGTCCGACGCCTGCGACAAGCTGCGTTTTGAAGGGCTGAACAACTCCGCCCTGTTCGAGGACGCGCCCAACCTGGAAGTGCGCGTGAGCTTTGACAAGGCCGCCAAGACGCTGACCATCACCGACAACGGCATCGGCATGAGCCAGCAGGAGGCCATCGACCACCTGGGCACGATTGCCAAGAGTGGCACCAAGGACTTCATGGGCAAGCTCTCGGGCGACCAGAAGCAGGACGCCCAGCTCATCGGCCAGTTCGGCGTGGGCTTCTATTCGGGCTTCATCGT
>CAYXSL010000058.1:0-23542 GCA_964466605.1 uncultured Verminephrobacter sp. | reverse complement strand
GGTGGGACTGCACATCTGCGGCGTGGACATGGTGGCCGAAACCGTGCTGCGCCCGCTCGAAGAACAGGGCGGCGGCTTTGTGGAAGTGAATGCCGCCCCCGGCCTGCGCATGCACCTGGCGCCCAGCTACGGCAAACCGCGCAACGTGGGCCAGGCCATGGTGGACAAGCTGTACGCCCATGGCGATGACGGCCGCATCCCCACCGTGGCCGTCACCGGCACCAACGGCAAGACCACCACGGCGCGCCTCATCGCCCACCTGTTCACCGCGCAAGGCCTGCGCGTGGGCATGACCAACACCGACGGCGTGTACGTGAACGGCCGCCAGATCGACAGCGGCGACTGCAGCGGCCCCAAGAGCGCGCGCAACGTGCTGCTGCACCCCGAAGTGGACGCCGCCGTGTTCGAGACCGCGCGGGGCGGCATCCTGCGCGAGGGCCTGGGCTTTGACCGCTGCCAGGTGGCCGTGGTCACCAACATCGGCGCAGGCGACCACCTGGGCATGAACTACATCACCACCGTGGAAGACCTGGCCGTGCTCAAGCGCGTGATCGTGCAGAACGTGGCCCCCACGGGCTACGCCGTGCTCAACGCCGCCGACCCCATCGTGGCCGCCATGGCCTCGGCCTGCCCCGGCAAGGTGATCTACTTTGCGAGCGACCGCCACCACCCCGTGATGGTCACGCACCGCGCCCAGGGCCACCGCACCGTGTATGTGGATGGCGACTCCATCGTGGCCTCCGAAGGCTCGTGGCGCGAGACCATCCACCTGCGCGATGTGCCCATCACCCGCAACGGCAAGATCGGCTTCCAGGTCGAGAACGTCATGGCCTCTGTGGCCGCCGCCTGGGGCGTGGGCATGCCCTGGCAGACCATCCGCCGGGGCCTGTCGGGCTTTGTGAACGACAGCGACAACGCGCCCGGCCGCTTCAACATCATGGACTATCGCGGTGCCACCGTGATCGCCGACTACGGCCACAACCCCGACGCGATGCGTGCGCTGGTGCAGGCCGTGGACGCACTGCCCGGCAAGCGCCGCAGCGTGGTCATCAGCGGCGCAGGCGACCGGCGCGACGAGGACATCCGCGAGCAAACCGTGATTCTGGGCGCCGCATTTGACGACGTGATCCTGTACCAGGACGCCGCCCAACGGGGCCGCGCCGACGGTGAGGTGATGGCCCTGCTGCGCGAAGGCCTGGCGGGAGCGCCCCGCACCACGCATGTGGAAGAAATCCGTGGCGAGTTCATCGCCATCGACACCGCGCTGGCCCGCCTGCAACCCGGCGACCTGTGCCTGGTGCTGGTGGACCAGGTCGAAGAAGCCCTGGCCCACCTGGCCCAGCGCTGCACCGAAGGCGAGGCCACCGCGTGAAGACTGCACGCACGCTGGCTACCACAGCCGCCGCTGTCGTTATGGCGCTTGCCGCCCTCGCGGGCGGCGCAGCGCAGGCGGCATCGGGCGAAAAGATTGGCACCGTGGACACCGCCTTCCAGTGGATCGGCCGCGACCACGACATCATCGTCGAGGCCTACGACGACCCAGGCGTGCGGGGCGTCACCTGCTACGTCTCGCGGGCACGCATCGGTGGCGTCAAGGGCACGCTGGGCCTGGCCGAGGACCGCGCCGAGGCCTCCATTGCCTGCCGCCAGGTCGGCCCCATCAGCATTCCCGAGCCACTAAAGAAACAGGAGGAAGTGTTCAGCGAACGCATGTCCATCCTGTTCAAGCGCCTGCGCATCGTGCGCATGGTGGACCCGGTGCGCAACACGCTGGTCTACCTCACCTACTCCGAAAAGCTCATCGACGGCTCGCCACAGAACAGCGTGACCGCCGTGCCGGTGGACCGCGCCACGGCCATCCCGCTGCGCAAGTAAGGCAACGCGAGGCGGGGGCAGGGCCCGCCATCAAAAAAGGGGCCATCGGCCCCTTTTTTATGAGTAAAAACCGCCCCTACCGCGCATCCATCATGCATTTTAAGCTATTAAATATATAGCATCAACCCTGCGCCGCAATCTGCCGCAGCGCCTGCTCAAACACCTCCACCGGCTGCCCGCCCTGGATCAGGTGGCGCTCGTTGATGATGATCGCAGGCACCGAATGGATGCCGTTTTGCAGATAGAACTGCTCGCGCTCGCGCACCTCGTCGGCGTAGCGGTCGGAGGCCAGTAGCGCACGCGCTTCGGCCACATCCAGCCCCACCTCGCCCGCCACCCGCACCAGCACCTCGTGGTTGCTCGGGTCCTGCCCGTCGGTGAAATACGCCTTGAAAAGCGCCTTTTTGAGCGCGGGCTGCACACCCTTTGCTTCGGCCCAGTGCAGCAGCCGGTGCGCGTCAAAGGTGTTGTAGATGCGGCTGCGCTTGTCCATGCTGAAAGTAAACCCCAGCGCCGCCCCGCGCGCCGCGATGGCCTCGCGGTTCTTCTGGCTCTGCTCGGGCGTGGCACCGTATTTTTCATGCAGATGCTCACCAATGTCCTGGCCCTCGGGCGCCATCTGCGGGTTCAGCTCGAAGGGCTGGAAATGCAGGTCCAGCGCCACCTCGCCCTGCAGCCGGTCCGCCGCCTGTTCCAGCGCGTTGAGGCCGATGATGCACCAGGGGCAGGAGACATCGGAGACGAAATCGATTTTGAGGGTGGTGGGCATGGGGGGGCTCCGGCGGGCAAAAAGGGGGATGGTAGGCGGGGTGGGTTAACCGTGGGGGTAGCGGGTTTACTATCGCGGCGAAGCGTGATGCCTGCGTTCCGCAGTATGTGTGCGCTTTGCGTCATTTGGAGAAGGCTGTGCATAGTTGGGTCAGAGCGCTAGTGTTTGTTGTCGTGAGTGCTTTCGGAGGTCTTGCTCTCTTTCTTCTCATCAAGGGTGAGTTCAAGGCAGCCACTGGCGCATGCATTCCTGTCATACTTACCGCCCCTCTTTTTCTGGAAGCTTGGCGCCCAGGCAAATATGTCTTACGCAAACCTGTCGATGGGACTCCTGACAACTTATTCGGCCGTCTGAAACAGTTTCGAGCCGATCATCCTGGGATAGATGGAACTCTTATTCTTGGCGGCTTCGCAGCACTTGCGATGGCGCTTGTCGTTGGTTCACTTGTCAGCCTCGTTCGAGCGTTTCTACCTTGGTGACCCAATAACTCCGCGCCACCGAATCATTCCGCCTACTCCACATTGCAGAAAGAAGCGCTCAACGTCCCATCCCCCGCAGCTCCGTCTTCAACACCTTCCCATAACTGTTCTTCGGCAACGCCTCCACCCACCGGTATTCCTTGGGCCGTTTGAACCGCGCAATGTGTTCCAGACACAGCGCATCCAGCACCGCATCCGCCACCACACCGCCCTCGCCCGCCACCAGGTAGGCCACCACCACCTCGCCCCACTCCGCATCGCGCTGGCCCACCACGGCCACCTCGCGCACCTGGGGATGGAGCAGCAGCACCTCTTCCACTTCGCGCGGGTAGATGTTGCTGCCGCCAGAGATGATCACGTCTTTGGACCGGTCCTTGAGCGTGAGAAAGCCATCGGCATCCAGCGCGCCCATATCGCCGGTGTAAAGCCAGCCCTCGCGCAGGGTCTGCGCCGTGGCGTTGGGGTTGTTCCAGTAGCCGGGCATCACGGTGTCGCCGCGCACCACCACCTCGCCGGTCTCGCCGGTGGGCATGGGCTGGCCTGCGGAATCGACCACGCGCACCTCCACCAGCGACTGCGCCACGCCGACCGACACCATGCGCTCGGCCCAGCGCTGGTGGTCGCGGTCGGCCAGCTGGGCGCGCGATAGGGCGGTGATGGTCATGGGGCTTTCGCCCTGGCCGTAGATCTGTGCAAAACGGTTGCCCATCACGGCCAGGGCGTTGCGCAGGTCGTCGGCATACATGGGGCCGCCGCCGTAGACGATGGTCTTGAAGCCGGACACATCGGCGCCCGTGGCACGCACGTGGTCCACCAGGCGGTGCACCATGGTGGGTGCGGCAAACAGCGTGAGCTGGCCCACGCTGGCCGCGAGCTGCACCAGCTCGGCAGGCTCGAAGCCGCCCGACAGCGGCACCACATGCCGCCCGCCGCGCAGCATCTGGGCGTAGTTGTACAGGCCCGCGCCGTGCGACATGGGTGCGGCGTAGACCATGGCGTCGCCGGGCAGCACATCGTCCACATCGGTGAAGTAGCAGGCCGTCATGGCCAGCAGGTTGCGGTGGGTCTGCATCACGCCCTTGGGGCGGCCGGTGGTGCCTGAGGTGTAGAACAGCGAGGCGAGGTCGTCCGGCGCGCGGTCGCACACGGGCAGGGGGGCGTGTGATACGGCGGCCTGGTAGGCCTCGGAGCCCAGCACCAGCGTGTGGGCGGGGTCAGCACCGGCCTCTTGCGCGGCGGACTGCAAGGCCTCGGACACCAGCACCACGCGCGCGCCGGAGTCGGCCAGCACATAGGCCAGCTCCTTGGCGTGCAGCTTGTAGTTGACGGGCACGGACACGGCGCCCGCCCACAGAACAGCGTGCAGCGCCTCCAGGTACTCCGGCGCATTGGCGGCGTAGAGGGCCACGCGGTCGCCGGGCCGCACTCGGTGGCGCTCGTGCAGGCATGCGGCCAGCGCGGCGGCGCGGGCGCCCAGCGCCTGGTAGGTGTGCAGCAGCTGGTCGCCGTGCAGCACGGCGGGCTGGGTGGGGTAGAGCTGTGCGCTGCGGCGCAGCAGGTGGGCGATGTTCATGGTGTGCCCCGCGCCGGGGCACGTTGGCCCGCCCCTTTTCCTGTCGCTGCCTGCCGCATGCCGTCTCTCCTTCTTGGAACAAGGCAACCACTGTATGCAAACCCGGCGGCGGCGCACAGTCGATCAACTACGCAAGGAGAAACCCGCATCGCCCCCGCTGGGACGCGATACAGCGGGTTACCAGATTCCGGCAAGTCCCCACACGCTGTGGCGTTGAAAGCCCGCGGCCTAGACTGCATCTGGTCGGAACATCCGCCCCGCAGCGCACAACGGCCATTGCGCCGCCTGCGGAACCGCTTCTTCCTACCCTTCCTACCGCCCCCCGGGCCCGCACCGCATGAACACAGAACAGCAAAAATCCATCCTCACCATTGCCTTGCTGGCCGCCTTTGCAGACGGCACCAAGGACGACGCCGAGCGCGAGGAAATCCGCCGCATCGCCCAGTCGCTCGCGGGCGACAGCGGCATGGCCGACCTGCCGCGCATCTACCAGGATGTGCTTCTCAAGCGCACCAGCGTGCAGGCCGCTGCCGCTGCGCTGAGCGACCCGGCCCACCGCCAGCTGGCCTATGAGATGGCCGTGTGCGTGTGTGATGTGGATGGGCGGCAGACGGCGGCAGAAGCGCAGTTTCTGGCCACGCTGAAGGCCGCGCTGCAGCTGGGTGCGCAGCAGACGGCGGCGTTTGAGCAGGATGCCGATGCGCTGGTGGACGTGGTGGAAAAATCCGCCCCCTCGGCCACGCCCTGGGGAGCTGCGGGCGTGGCGGGCGCTGCGACCTATGCCGCTGCGGCACCAACCCCTGCAGCCACCCCGTCCACGACAACGCCCCCCAGCCCGGCCGAGGTCGAGCTGGACAAGTCCATCCTCAACTACGCGCTGCTCAACGGCGCGCTGGAGCTGCTGCCCCAGTCCTGGGCGTCGATGGCCATCATCCCGCTGCAGGTGAAGATGGTGTACGGCATTGGCAAGGCGCATGGGGTGGAGCTGGACCAGGGCCACATCAAGGAGTTCATCGCCGCCGCCGGGGTGGGCATGACGTCGCAGTACCTGGAGCAGTTTGGCCGCAAGCTGCTGGGCGGCCTGCTGGGCAAGGTGGGGGGCCGGACGGTCGGTGGGCTGGGCGGCGCGGCCACGGGCATGGCGTTTTCGTTTGCCACCACCTACGCGCTGGGCCAGGTGGCCAAGCGCTACTACGCCGGGGGCCGCGTGATGAGCACGGCCATGCTGCGCGAGACCTTCCAGAACCTGCTGGGGCCCGCCAAGCAGATGCAGTCGCAGTACCTGCCGCAGATCCAGCAGCAGGCCGCCACGCTGGACGCGGCCAAGGTCATGGCCATGGTGCGGGGCGGCTGAGCGCAGCCGTGCGCCAGGTCTCAATACTATATTTTTAATAGCAAACAATCGATACTGGATGCGCGGAAATGGCGTATTTTTTTCAATATTCCAGCGCTGAAACAGGATAGGAACTACCGCCACACGCCCACCACACCTGCCGGGCGGCGGGCACGGTCGGCGTGTGGTGGCGGGCGCCCTGTGCGGCGGGGCCGCAACAGCGGGGCGCCTTGCTCCCAACCCCGGTGGCGCGCGCGGCGGCGCGTGACAGAATCGGCCTATGCTCGACCACACGGACCCTGTCGCCTCCATCATTCCGGCCATGTCGCTCGACTCCCCGTCCGACAACGCCATGACCGCGCTGTCCCGGCTGGCGCTGGGGCCCGTCAACACTGACTATTACCTGGCCGTCTTCGAGCGCTTTGACAGCACCGGCCGCACGACCACCACCTGGAACTGGGCGGCCTGCCTGGCCACGCTGAACTGGATGGTGTTCCGCCAGCTCTGGGGCGCCGCCCTGGTCTACGTGGCGGCGGCCGAGGGGCTCGCGCTGATCGTGTTTGGCATTGGCCGGTCTTTCTTGAACTGGCCGCCGGGCGTGGAGCTGGGCGTGCTGGGCGCGTTTGCGGTGCTGGCTTTTGCGGTGCCAGGGCTGTATGGCAACGCCATTCTGTATGCCGACATCCGCAAGCGCATCGCCCGCGCGCTGGCCGCATCGCGCACCGTGCCCGAGGCCTGTGCGCTGCTGGAGAAGCAGGCCAGCTCGCGCAAGCGCCTGCAAAAGGTGGTGCTGGCCAATGCCGTGCTGGGCGTGGCCGCATTGATCGCCTACCTGGCCTGGTCCCCCTCTGACACAAAACCCCTGGCGCTGGAGCCCGCCGTGACCGTGGCCCAGGCCACCGCAGCGGCCACAGCAGCATCGGCCGCCACACCAGCAGCGGCACCAGCCCAGGCGCGCCCGCAGGCCATGGGCCAGGTCACCTCCACCGAAGCCCCCATGCCCGAAGCGGCCCCCGAACCCGTCCCTGAAACAGCCCCTGCGGCGCAGTCGCGGCCCGATCCCGTGCCCGCATCGACCCCGGCACCGGCAGCAGTGAAGGCCGCTGCATCCCCCAAAGCCTCGGCACCCACAGCACCACCCACCACGGTGGCCCCGCCGCCGGCCGAGCCCGCCCCGTCAGCACGGCCTGCTTCAGTCCCTGCCAGCAAGGCGGCCGCGTCGGCCCCCGCGCCAGCCAAGACGGCTGCACCCGCAGCATCCGCCCGCGCATCGGCCACCACCAGCCCCACCGCTTCGGCCGCCAGCCGCGCCAGCGCCGCTACCAAGCCCAAGGCACCAGCACCGGCCTCGGCCGCAGCCGCAGCCGACAAACCACTGCCCACCGTGGGCACGGCGGCGGGCTACTACATCAACGTGGGCCTGTTTGCCGAAGAGGCCAATGCCCGCAAGACGCAGGCGCGGCTGCTCAACGAGGGCCTGCCCGCCTTCCGCCAGGAACTGGACGGCGCCAAGGGGCGGCGCATTCGCGTGCGCGTGGGCCCCTACGGCACGCGCGCACAGGCCGATGCGGCGGCGGAGAGCATCCGCGCCATGGCCCTGGAGGCCGTGGTGTTCAAGCAGCCGTAGCCGCCCACACCGGTGTGCATTCAACAAGGTAAAACCGTTCGCACGCAGTCCGCCCTTCGACAAGCCGATGACAGGCGGGTCGAAGCGCCGCGCAAGGCTTCGGCAAGCTCAGCCCGAACGGCTGCCGATGGACTGAACCCCCATCCGCGTCAATCGCGGCCCAGCGCCCACTGCCGCACCTGCGCCACCACCCAGGCCGGGTCGTCCAGCGGCAGGTCGTGGCCCGCAAAGGGGTGCATCACCAGGGGCAGGTTCCAGGCAGCGGCCAGCGCTTGCGAACACGCGCTGGCGACCAGCTGGTCGTGGCGGCTGGCCAGCAGCAGCAAGGGCGGCTGCGGCGCGGTGGCCGGGGCCCGGTAGCGGGCGGCAGCCAGCAGCTGGCGCAGCGCGTTGCGGCCCGACACCGGCCGCTGCCTGCGCACGGCCGCCCAGTGCGCCAGCACCGGGGCGCGTGCCGCAGCCAGGTTGCTGGTCATCGCCAGCACCTGCTGCTCCACCGCTTCGGCCGGGCGGGGCCACAGCACGAGGCGCAGCAGGGCGCCGTAGTTGTGCGGCCGCAGCCGGTGATAGAACGGGCTGAGCGGGCGCAGGCTGGTGTTGACCAGCACGCCGCTGGCGACCTCCTGTGGCGCCCCCTGCGCCCACTCCACCGCCACCATCGCGCCCAGCGACATGGCCAGCAGGTGGTAGGGCGGCGCGAGGCCACGCGCCGCCAGATCGGCCCGGCAGGCCTGCACCATGCCCTGCACCGTGGTGGGTGACGGGCGGTGGTGCCAGCACCCATTGCCGGGCAGGTCCAGCGCCAGCACGGCATCGCCGGGCAGCGCCCGCTGCAGGTCGGCCACCAGCCCGCCCCAGTGGGCGGTTTCGCGGGTCAGGCCGCGCAGCAGGATCCATTGGCGCATAGTGCAGCGCTCCGTTTCAGTACCAGGCCGCGAGCGCTTCGGCACGGCGCTGCGCGCGCTGATCGGGCGCGGGCGTCCAGCGCGCATGGCTGCAGGCCGCACGCGCCAGAAAGTCGAGCAGCGACAGATGCCGCCGCAGCACACGCTGCTGGCGGTGGTCGATGAGCGGGTTGAAGATGCCGTTGCGCGAGAACAGCTGGCGGGGGTTCTTCTTGATCCACAGCCACGAGCCCATCTCCAGCGTGAGCGGCAGGAAGGTGTGCGTGGGCACGGCCTGGCAGGCCTGCAGGTACAGGTAGTCCCACAGGTCACCATGCGCCAGGTACTGCGTGCTTTGCGGTTCGATGATGTAGGGGTGGTGGCTGTGGGCCTGCAAGAAGATCTCCTGCAGCGCGTGCAGCTCGGCCAGGTGGGCGATGGGCTTGCGTGTGTGCGCAAACGGAAACCACAGCCGGTCCTTCACGCCAAACCCGGAATGGCAGTCCAGCGCCATGCTGAAGGGCCGCGCCAGCAGCTGCGCCGTGGCCACCTCGCACAGCGCCTGGCTCTCGGCCTCCATGGGGTCGCCCAGGCGCCCCCGGTACCAGGGCAGGCCCGCGCTCACCCGCTGCCCACCCACCCACAGCGGCACCCGGTCCACGGCGTCCACCGGGGCGTTGCGCATCAGGTCCACCCCACGCGGGTTGGCCCGCGTGGCCGACCACATGCCGCCCGGGTTGACGATGGGCATGAAGACCAGGCGCACCTGCTCCAGCTGCCGGTGCAGGGTGGTGTCCCACTGCAGGCGCATGACCACGTTCTGCAGGTAGGCGATGACCACCTCGGCCCCGATGCGCTCCAGCCCGTGCACGCCGCCAAAAAAACCCACCGCAGGCACATCCAGCGCCGGGTTGCCCACGCCAATGGCGTAGACCGGAAACCGCTCGCCAGAAGCCACCTGCACCTGCCGCACCACCTGCACGTCGAGGTGGGACGCCCCTTGCTCCAGGATTTTTTCCAGCGCCAGAAGCTCGGGCAACATGCAGTTGGGGAAGGTTGTAGGGAGGACGGGTGACCAGGGTTGGCACGCGAGGATAGCGCCCGCCAGCCCGCGCCGGGTGGGCCACCTCAGCGCAAGGGAACGCCTGTGGGGTTTGCGCCAATCGACGCGAAACCGTCACACAAGGGCGCTACCTTGCCCGAAGTCACCACCTTTGGAAGAGGCGCACCATGCTCTGGAAATTGCTCGGATTGCAGCGGCTGCTGGATCAGCTGTTCGATGAAGGGGGCTGGCTGAGCTTTGACCTGCCCCGCACCCACGGGTGGGCCTGCGACGGGGCCTATGACGATGCACCGGCCACTGCGCAGGACTGAGGCCTACCGCTGGGCCGTGGGCCGGGGCATGCTGGTATGCGCCCTGGCCTGGGGGCTGGTGGAGCTGCTGGCGCTGCAGCGCTCGCGCTACCAGCAGTGGCGCCAGCGACAGCAGGCACCCGCGCTCAAGTGATGGTGGTGGTGGCGGCGGCCACCGCCCGGTTGCGCCCCGCATTTTTGGCCTGGTACATCGCCACGTCGGCAGCCGACAGCAGCACATCGATCCCCCACCCCAGCCGCGCGGAATCCGCAATACCCAGGCTCACCGTCACGCGCACACTGGGGTCTGCGGCACCCAGCACCTGCGCATCGGCCACCTGCACGCGCAAGCGCTCCGCGAATTTCAGCCCTTGCGCACTGTCGCAATGGCTAAGAAGCACCACGAATTCTTCACCGCCAAACCGCGCCGCCAGGTCTCCTTCGCGCAATTGGGCGCGCACCACGTCCGCCACCACCTGCAGGGCCCGGTCGCCCGCCGCGTGGCCCAGGCTGTCGTTGAGCTGCTTGAACCAGTCGATGTCCAGCACCAGCACCGCCACGTCAAAGCGGTAGCGCATGGCCTGTGCCAGGACGCTGCGGGCCTTCGTGATGAACGCGCGGCGGTTGGGCAAGCCGGTGAGGTAGTCGGTCTCGGACTGTTCCTTGAGCTTTTCGATGAGACGGTCCCGTTCGCGCTCCAGGTCCTGGCGCCGCCGGGTCTGGCTCTGCAGCGAGCGCACCGCACCGATGACTGCGGCCATTTCATCGTCGGCCACAGGGTCGGGCAGCGGCGCCTGCAGGTCATCGTTGGCCAGCGCCTTCAGCGCCCGCGTGGTCTTGGCCAGGGGCTGCAGCACGCGGTGCTGGATCACATACAGCGCACCGCCCAGCACCAGCAGCAACACCCCGGAGCCCGCCAGCGCCCAGGCCAGCACACGCAGCGCGCGCTGGTGCTCCTGCTGCGCGCGTTCGCGGGCCTGGGCAAGCAGCGCATCGCGCAGCGCCAGGATGGGGTTCATGTCGGGCACATACAAGGCCGCGAACTCGGCCGCCGACACGTCGTAGTGGCCATCGCCTTCACCCTGCGCCAGCACCGTGCCCAGCAACGCCTGCGCCACGCCAAAGTACCGCGCCTCGACCGTGCTCCACGCCTGCGACACCTCGGGGGATTGGTCCGGCAACTGCAGCCGCAACTCCACGAGCGTGCGCAGCTGCGCAATGCGGCCCCGCGTCTCGTCGATGGCACGGCGCTCGGCCGGAGAAAACGGCTGGCCCTTGACCAGGGCGGCCGTGAAGTGGGAACCCAGCAGACCAGCATATTCCCGCAGCGCGGCCGCCAGGCGCGCGCCCTGCACATCGTCGCCCAGCACCGGGTAGGCGTGCTGGGCCGCACTGGCCAGGGCATTGCTCACCGGCGACAACAAGGGCACCACCGCCACCATGCCATACACCGCGTCGCGGATGGCTTCGGCCGAGCGCTGTGGCTGCGGCAGCGCGAGGACCTGGTCCACTCCGGCACGGGCCTGCGTCAGCGCATTGCGGGCTGTCTGCAGGCTCTGAACAAGGTCAATACCTTCGGTAGAGGTGCGCGGGGCGGCGGCCACGGCCTTCGTCAGGGCATCGAACGCCTCGTCGGTGCGGGCCCTCGCCTCTTGCAGCGCCTGGGCCCGCGGCTCAGTCATGGGCAGCACATCGCCGAGCGCCCCGTTGGTGGGCCCGCGCTCGCGCGACACCATCTCCACCGCCACCAAGCCCTGCCGGAGCTGCTCCAGCAACCGCAGGCTTTCCGACGCCTTGTGCACCGACTGCCATTCAGTGGTGGCCAGGCGGCCCACCAACACCATGGTGGCCGCCAGCACAAGGGCGCCCAGCAGGTGGAGCATTCGACTGAGTTGCATGAAAAAACAAGCGCTTTGCGTGAACCACACGAAAAAGGAAACCGCACCAGGCAGCATAAGCGGGCACACCCTGCACGCTGCGGCCCCAGGGATTGTAAGAAGGCGTGTCTGGCACCCCATTGCCGGCGAGTGCGGGGACGCTGCGCCGCCGGCTTGGGCCGCACCGCGACACGGGGCAAAGGGGCTACGCAGAAGCCTCAGACGCTGGCAGGGCATGCCCTCTATCGGTCTGGGCGTTCTCGCACCTAAAATCACGCAGGCTCTCGGCAAATTGAAGAGAGCCGATCGCAATCCAAACCAACGAAGAAACAATCATGGCAACTGCAAAAAAAGCTCCAGCACCCGCAAAGAAAGCCGTAGTCAAGGCCGCAGCACCCGCTGCCAAAAAGGCTGCTCCCGCCAAGAAGGCCGCAGCGCCCGCTGCCAAGCCAGCAGCAGCGGCCCCCGCAGCGCTCAAGCCCATCAAGACGGCTTTCAACAAGACCACGCTGGTGGCCCACCTGGCCGAGCAATCGGGCGTGGAACCCAAGGCCGCCAAGGCCGTGCTGGCAGCCCTCGAAGCCGCCATCCTGGGCTCTGTGCACAAGAAGGGTTCCGGCGAATTCACGCTGCCCGGCGTGCTGAAGATCGGCCTGCAGCAAGTCGCCGCCAAGAAAAAGCGTTTCGGCAAGGACCCCTTCACGGGTGAAGAGCGCTGGTTCCCCGCCAAGCCCGCATCGGTCAAGATCAAGACCCGCGCGCTGAAGAAGCTCAAGGACGCTGCGGCCTGATAAGGCCTTCGGTTCTTGCAGGCCGGACCGGCCTGCGTGCATGGGCCCCGCCCCATGCACGCCCCTCCCCCCCTCCCCCCGGACAGTCAGCCGGTGATCACACCCGCAGCAGCGGGCTCGGCGTAGAGCGCAGTCACCGCTGCTGCGCGGCGTGACAACACAGCCCCCTGATTGATGTAGCCCTTGTCGGTGATTTCCCCCGCGTCGGCGTCCGGCGGCTCCCGCATCACCAGCGCCCGCGTGGGGCATTGGGACGACCCCGCTCCCGCACTGCGCCGCGCACGCATCAGCGCACGCAAGGCCTCTTCCAGTCTCGCCGCATCGGCCACACCCGCAGCCGACGGGAACACCAGCAGTCCTACTTCGTCGCGGTTGTGGCCCGTGAGCACGATGTCCTGCACCAGGGGGGCGAGCTGCGACACCAGCTCCACCCGCAGCGTGCCCACCGACACCCAGCTGCCGCTGGACAGCTTGAAGTCCTCGGCCACGCGCCCGTTGAACACCACGCCCCGCTCGGGCCGCTCGGCGTCGGCCAGATAGCCCGCGTCGCCAATGCGGTAGAAGCCCTCGCTGTCGAACGCGGCGGCCGTCTCGCTGGGTGCGTTGCGGTAGCCCGCAAACACCGAAACACCTTTGACCCGCATCTCCAGCTTGCCGCCATTGGGCACCAGCTTGAGTTCCAGCCCCGGCAGCGGCGCTCCAATGCAGCCCGCGCCTTCCAGGCGCCAGTGGGCAGTGGTGACTGCGGGCGCGGTTTCGGTGGACCCCCACGAGGTGGTCAGCCACAGGGGCCGTGTGGGGCGCACCCGGTGGGCCAGAGCCTCCAGCCGCTGCCAGGTGGAGGGCGCCAGTGCCGCCGCTGCATAAAAGGCCAGGCGCACACGCGCCAGCACCTGCGCGGCCAGGGCCTCGTCGGCCTCCAGAAACGGCAGCAGCATGTCGAAGCCCCGGGGCACATTGAACAGCATGGTGGGCTGCACGTCGCGCAGGTTGTGCACGGTTTTTTCGATGAGCCCCGGCACCGGGCGCCCTTCGTCGATGTGGAGCGTGCCTCCGTGGCACAGCACCATGTTGAGGTTGTGGTTGCCGCCAAACGTGTGGCTCCAGGGCAGCCAATCGACCAGCACAGGCTTCTCACGGGCCAGAAAACGCCAGGTCTGGGCCATCATCTGCTGGTTGGCACACAGCATGCGGTGGGTGTTGATGACCACCTTGGGCCGCCCGGTGGAGCCGGAGGTGAGGAGGTACTTGGCATGGCCATCGGCCTCCAGTGCTTCGAACGCCCGGCGCACGGCGGGGGTCTCCTGCCCCCGCTGCAGCTGCTCGAACGCCAGCGCGCCCGCGCAGCTATCGGCATGGCGGCTGAAGACCTTCACCACCTCACCGCCGTAACCGGCCAGCGCTGGCGCGTAGACCTGCGCATCGGAGGCATAGACCAGGCTGGGCTCCAGCACCGCCAGCATGCTGTGCAGGCGGCTGGGGTCCTGCGAGCGAGCGTAGGCACTGGACATGGAGCAGGGTGTGATGCCCACATGCATGGCCGCCAGTATGAGCACCGCATGGTCCACCGCGTTATCGGACAGGATGGCAATGGGGCGGCCTGGGGGCAGCTTGAGGTCCAGTAGCGACTGTGCCACCGCACCCACTTCGCGGCGCAGTTGCGCGTAGCTCAGGCCGCGCCATTGCTCGCTACTCGCACCGCGCTCGGCCAGGGCCAGCGTGTCGGGCGTCTCCTGCGCCCAGCGCTCCAGCCATTCGCCCACGCAGCGGGTATAGGGGCGCAGGGCCTCGGGGGAGCGCAGCGTGAACGAGCCGTCGTCCAGGGACCGGCGCAGCGTGCGCGGCGGCGCGATCTGGTCTTCGTCGTCAAGGAATGCAGGGTGCATGGTGTTGTCTCGCAGGATTTTTCTGTGTGCAGGGCGCATCAGTCCAGCGCGCCCGACGATTGCTTGGCGCGCAGCAGCTCGATAAGCAGCGCATCGCGCGCGCGGGCCAGCTCAGCAGCTTGCCGCGTGCCCAATGCCTGCGCCACGCCATCGACCACCTGGTGTTGCAGGGCCGTATCCATGGCCGGGGTGCCCAGATCACGCCACCAGTCCTCAATGGGCCCGCCCAGATGGGCCAGCAGGTGCGCAATGCCCCCCTCGCCGCCGGACAGGTGCAGGTTCATGAATGGCCCCATCAGCGCCCACCGGAGGCCGGGGCCCTGCGCGATGGCGGTGTCGATGTCGCTGACGGTGGCCACGCCCTCGTTCACCAAATGAAAGGCTTCGCGCCAGAGCGCGGCCTGCAGGCGGTTGGCAATGTGCCCCTTGATCTCGCGCCGCACGCGGATGGGGCGCTTGCCGATGCGGGCATAGAACGCCATGGCCTGCGACACCACCTCGGGCGCGGTGCGTTGGCCGCCCCCCACCTCCACCAGCGGAATCATGTGTGGCGGATTGAACGGGTGGCCCACCACCACCCGCTCGGGCCGCGCGCAGGCCTGCTGGACGTCGCTGATGGCCAGGCCCGAGGTGCTGGATGCCAGGATGGCGCGGGCGGGCGCGGCCACATCCATGCGGCGAAACAGCTCCACCTTGGCGTCCAGCCGCTCGGGCCCGCTTTCCTGCACAAAGTCGGCCTGCGCCAGCGCGTCCTCCAGTCGGTCATGCCAACGCAGGCGGTCCATGTGGGCCCCATCTGCCAGCCCCTGGCGCGACAAGGCCTTCCAGTGCGCGGCCACGGCTGTGCGCAGGCGCTCCTGCGCGCCTGGCGACGGGTCCCAGGCATCCACGTCCAGGCCCCGCGCCAAGAAGTACGCGGCCCAGCTCGCGCCGATGACGCCGGTGGCCACCACGGCCACGCGCTTCACGGTCTGATCCATGCGATGGGTTCCTTGTGCAATCAAGACTCCGCCGTGAAGCCGACCTTTTTGACGAGTGGGCCCCAGCGCTCGAACTCGGCCTGCTGGGATGCCTGCATCTCGCCAGGCGTCGAACCCTTGGCGATGAGCCCCACCACGGCCAGACTGTCGATGACGGCCTTTTCCTTGATAGCGGCATTGATGGCCGCGTTGGCCGCCGCCACCACGGCAGCGGGCGTGCGGGCCGGGGCGTAGAAGCCAAACCATTCCTCGGTCGTGAGTTCAGGACAGCCCTGTTCGGCAAACGTGGCCACCTCGGGCGAGAACGGGGAGCGAGCCAGGCCCGAAGTCGCAATCAACCGCAACTTGCCGGCCTTGTGGTTGGGGATGAAGTCACCACTGGGCGTGACCATGGAAGCGATCTGCCCGCCCACCACATCCGTCACACCCGGGATGGAGCCCCGGTAGGGCACATGCTTGAGTTCCACCCCATTGTTCAGCCCCAGCAGGGCACCAATGAAGTGCGGCGTGGAGCCCGCAGCGGGCGAGCCGTAGTTGGCCAACACCGGATTGGCCTTGGCCCAGGCCAGGAAGTCCTTCACCGTCTTGACCGACGCTGGCACCAGCGGCCCCACAGCCAGGCCATGGTGCATCACCGCAGCCATCGACACCGGCACGAAGTCCTTCACAGGGTCGTAGCTCAGCTTGCTGTAGATGTGGGGGTAGATCGATGTACACGAGAACGGCGAGAGCGTGAGCACAGTGCCGTCCGCAGCGGCCCCCTTGAGCGACTCCAGCGCAATGCGCCCACCCGCGCCGGGCTTGTTCTCCACCACGGCAGGGTTGCGCGTGTAGGGAGAGCCCGCCAGCTTCTCACCCACCCGGCGCGCCACGCTGTCGCCCGCGCTGCCTGCCGGAAAGCCGTAGAGGATCTTGATCTGCTCCAGCGCCTGGGCCTGCGCGACCAGGGGCGACAGGGCCGTGAGCGCCGCGGCGGTGCCGAGTTGGTTCATGAAGTGGCGGCGTGTGTACATCATCCTGTGTCTCCTGCGGGTGGTTTGTTGTGGCGATGAAAAGAGGCGTGGCTCAGTGGAGCACCAACGCGGATCTCGCGGCCGACAAGCCACGCCCTGAGCCAGGGGCTGTGGTGTCAAAGACTTTGCGTTGGGTCATCAAGGTGCGTAACGGAAAATGCCAGTGCTGCAGATTATTTTTTTCCCGCCCCGCCCATTCAGTCATCCCGACGACATTTGGACTCAGGGTATACGTGGGTCTGTCTTTTGAACGGCGCAGCACGCAGGAGAATGCCCACCATGTTGGTCAAAGTGACGCCCCCCACCATGGACGATCTGCTCGCCGCGTCGGCCTGGTTCCCGCTGCTGGACAGTGCCGCGCAGGCGCGTGTGCGCGATGAGCTGCGCGAGGTGGACGTGCCCCAGGGAGGTGCGCTGTGCCGACTGGGCGACACGCCCCTGCATTGGTATGGGGCCATCGAAGGCCTGCTCAAGTGGACGGTGACCTCGGGTGATGGCCGCTCGGTCACGCTGGGCGGGCTGTCGGCGGGCAGCTGGTTTGGTGAAGGCACCCTGCTGCGCGGCAGCCCGCGCACTGCGGACATCATTGCCCTGCGCCCCAGCCGGGTCGCACTGATGCCGGTGGAAACCTTTGAATGGCTGCACGCCACCGAGCGCAGCTTCGACCACTTCCTGCTGCGCCAGATCAACGAGCGCCTGCACTGGTTCCTGGGCAACTTCACGGCCCACCATCTGCTTGACACCGACAGCCAGGTGGCGCGGGCGCTGGCCGGGCTGTTCCACCCCTGGCTGCACCCGGGCAGCGACCCGCACCTGCAGGTTTCGCAAGAGGAGATCGCCAATCTCTCGGGGGTGTCGCGCCAGCGCTGCAACGCAGCCTTGAAGCGCCTGCAGGCGGCGGGCCTGCTGGAGATTGAATACGGCGGCATCACGGTCACCAATCTGGAGGGCCTGCGCCGCAGGGTCGAATAGCCGCGCCGCTACAACGGTCTGCAGCGTGGGGGGCGCGTCACGAATCGGAGGCTGCGATGAAGGCCATGGTGGCCGCGATCACCGCCTCCGGCTGATCGCGGTGGGGTGAATGCGCGCAGGCGGGCAGTTCCAGCAACCGGGTGCCTGGCACCTGCTGTGCAATGCCGCGTATCTGCGCGAGCGTGCCGTACTCGTCCTCCAGCCCTTGGATGGCCAGCACCGGAGCGCGAATGGCGGCGATCTCTGCCTCGATGTTCCAGACGCGGAAGGCGGGGTCCAGCCAGACGCGGTTCCAGCCCCAGAAGGCCGAATCGGGGTCGTCGTGGTAGCGGCCCAGCTTCTGCGCCAGGTCGGTATGCAGGTAGGCATGCTTCGCGCGCTCGATGTTCTGCACCGTCACGCCTTCCACAAAAATATGCGGGGCCAGCAGCACCAGGCCGCGCGTGCGCGCCGGGAACCGCGCAGCGAACAGCAACGCAATGGACGCACCGTCGCTGTGGCCGAACATCCAGGGCACTTCCCGCACCCCCAGAGCATCCAGAAAGGCAGGGACCACCTCGTGCGCCTGCTGGTGCATGAAGTCCACGCCCCACACCTCGTCCACCGCGCGCGGAGTGGACCGGCCGTACGCGGGGCGCGAGAAGACCAGCCCCCGGAATCCCCCCGCCTCGCACAGCCGCTGCGGGAAGTCTTTCCACATCGACACCGAGCCCAGGCCCTCATGGAGGAACACCACCAAGGGCGCGGCCGTGCGCTCAGGCGCGATCCACGCGTATTCCATCTCCACCATGCGCTCCCGCCAGGCCACCGAGACCTTGCGCGGGGTTTCCGCCACGGCCGTCATGGCTGCGGCCCCTGCTCGCGCTCGCGTTCACGCAGCCGAAAGCGCTGGATCTTGCCCGTCGCGGTCTTGGGCAGCTCGGGCACAAACTCGATGAGGCGCGGGTACTTGTAGGGGGCCAGGCGCTCCTTCACAAAGGCCTTCAGGTCGTCTGGCGTGGTGGTCTGCCCGTCCTTGAGCACCACAAAGGCCTTGGTCTTGGTCAGGCCGTCGGCGTCCTGCGCGCCGATCACGGCAGCCTCCAGCACCGCGTGGTGCTGCATCAGCGTGGCCTCCACCTCAAAAGGCGATACGTAGATGCCGCTGACCTTGAGCATGTCGTCGCTGCGCCCGGCGTAGGTGTAGTAGCCCTCGGCATCGCGCACATATTTGTCGCCGCTCTTGGTCCATGCGCCCTGGAAGGTTTCGCGCGTCTTCTCGCGGTTGTTCCAGTACAGCAGCGCGGCACTGGGGCCCTGGATGTACAGGTCGCCAATCTCGCCATCTGGCACCTCGCGCCCGTCTTCACCGCGCAGCGAAACCCCGTACCCTGGCACAGGCTTGCCCGTGGTGCCGTAGCGCACATCCCCCGGGCGGTTGGACAGGAAGATGTGCAGCATCTCGGTGGAGCCAATGCCGTCGATGATGTCGCAGCCAAACTGGGCCTTGAAGCGCTGCGCGATCTCGGCGGGCAGGGCCTCGCCCGCAGACGAGCACATGCGCAGCGCCACCGCACTGCGTGGCGGCAGACGGGGCGAGGCCAACATGCCCGCAAAGCCCGTGGGCGCCCCAAAGAACACCGTGGGCTGGTGCCGCGTCCAGCGCTCGAAGGTGGCATCGGGCGTGGGGCGTTCGGCCATCAACACCACCGTCGCCCCTACCGACAAGGGGAAGGTAAGGCTGTTGCCCAGGCCATAGGCAAAGTACAGCTTGGCGGCAGAGAAGCACCTGTCCTGCTCCGTGAGGCCCAGCACCGGCTTGCCATACAGCTCGGCCGTCCACCACAGGTTGCCGTGGGTGTGGACCGTGCCCTTGGGCTTGCCTGTGGACCCCGACGAGTACAGCCAGAAGCCGGGTGCATCCGGCTCCGTGGCGGCGGGCGCCGCCAGAGGCACTGCAGCAGCGATGGCGGTCCGCATGTCCACGGCGCCAGCGGGCAGTGGCCCCTGCGGCTGCGACACCACTTGCAGGCCCACCTCGTTCGGCTGCCGGTCCAAGGCGTCGCTCAGCACCGGCAGCAGAGCCCCCGACACCAGCACCGCCCGCGCGCGGCAGTGGGACAGCATGTAGGCGTAGTCCTCGGGCTTGAGCAAGGTGTTGACGGCCACGGGCAACACCCCCGCGTACAGGCAACCCAAAAAGGCCACTGGCCAGTCGCAGGTGTCGAGCATCAGCAGCAACACCCGCTCCTCGCGCCGCACGCCGGCCCCCGCCAGCACCGCCGCCAGGCGGCGCGCGCGGTCCTCCAGGGCGCTGTAGCTCAGCGTCTCATGGTCGTCGATGTAGGCAATTCGGTCGCCGTGCGCGCGGTTCAGCGCAAACAGGTGCTCCGCAAAGTTGAAATGCTCCGGCAGGCGAGTCATGGCATGTCTCCGTGGTTCTTGTAGGGAAAGGGCCGGCGCAAAAAGCGGGGCTACGCCAGAGCGGGCACACCCAGTGCCGCCAGCACTGCGGGGCTGGCCTGCACAGCGCTGCGCTGGTGGTAGAAGTCCAGCGCACGCAGCCCGCCCAGCTCGGCGCCACCGGCCGCACGGCCCGGTCCGCCGTGCTGCGACTGGGGCATCACATTGCCATGGCCGCTGTGGGCCTGCGCCACATCGGGCGTGACCACATGCACACGGCCATGGCTGGCAGCCACCGCCAGCGCGGTGTGCGCCAATGCGGCCTCGTCACTGCCATACAGCGAGGTGACCAGCGAGCCCCGGCCGCGCTGCGCGAGCGCCACGGCGTGGGCGCCGTCCCGGTAAGGGAGCAGCGTGGCCACAGGGCCGAAGACCTCCACGTCGTGCACCGGCTGCGCAGCATCGGCATCGCGCGCGCCCAGCAGCACGGGCCCCAAGCAGGCGGCCACGGCGGGGTCGGCATCCACCAGAGGCTGGGCGCGGCTGACCAGCGAGCCCATGCGCACGCTGTCGTTGCGCGGGTTGCCCACTGTGATGCCAGCCAGCTTGGCACCAATGGCCTCGGCCGCTGCGTCGTACACCTCGGCGGGCACGAGGATGCGGCGGATGGCTGTGCACTTCTGGCCGGACTTCACGGTCATCTCGCGCACCACCTCGCGCACCAGCAGGTGGAAGGCTTCGCTGCCCGGGGCCTCGCCCGGCAGCAGCAGGGCGCTGTTGAGGCTGTCGGCCTCGATGTTGGCGCGCACCGAGCGCTTGCCCACAGCCGGGTGCGAGCGGATCACGCCGGCCGTTTCGGCCGAGCCGGTGAACGACACCACATCAAAGGACTGCAGCTGGTCCATCAGTCCCGCTGAACTTCCGGCGATGACCGACAGCGCGCCCACGGGCAGCACCCCGGCATCGACCACGTCCTGGACCATGCGCTGTGTCAGCCATGCAGTGGCCGTGGCTGGTTTGACGATGACGGGCATGCCCGACAGCAGGGCGGGTGCGGCCTTCTCCCACAGCCCCCAGGCCGGGAAGTTGAAGGCATTGATGAACAGTGCCACGCCCTGCCGGGGCACCTGCAGATGCTGCGACTGGAAGACAGTCTCCTTGCCCAGCTTCACCGCGTCTCCGTCGCGCAGGGCACGCACATCGCCCAGTGCATCGCCCCATCGGGCGTATTGGCCCAGGGTGAAGATGGCGCCATCGATGTCCACGGCCGAGTCGTTCTTGACGGTACCGGCATTGGCCGTAGCGATCTCGTAGTAGCTGTCGCGATGGGACTGCAACACCTTCACCACAGCCGCCAGCATCGCGGCGCGCTCGCGGTAGGTGGCTGCGCGCAAGGCCGCGCCACCGGTATCACGCGCAAACGCAAATGCCTCGGCCAGGTCCAGCCCTGCCGCATCCACCCGCACCAGCGCCGTGCCCAGCACGGGGTCCCACAACGTGGTGCCCGGCCCGATTCCGTATCGCCAGCGCCCTGCGGCGAAGTTGGGGAGCAGTTCAGTCATGCGGGGTTTTCTTCAACAAGGGAAAAGGATTCGACTAGAGGCGGCCAGGCTGCTGTGGCGCCTACCGGGTGAAGTGAATCTGCCCCTCGGGCAGGAGGTAGAGCACGAGGGCGCGGCCCTGTGCCACCGTGGGATGGTGTGCACTGCCGGGCGGGTAGACGCACCAGCCCGCAGGGTGGCCATCAAAAGTCGCGCCCTGCGTGAGCGGCATGATCAGATCGATCTCGCCGTTCGGGTGCGTGTGGTGCGGGCCCGCCAGGTCCTGCATATCCACCACATCCACCGAGAAGCGGTGCAAGGCGTCCTCGGGCTTGAAAACCCGGCCGTAGCGGATGCCACCGCCCTCGCGCTCGCACAACCAACCTTCGCGCGCCCCCACCGTGCAAGCATCCTTGAGCCGCTCGTACACATCACTCCCGGGGCCAAGGGTCTGGTTGAGCCAGCCCGCCAGCGCCACATCCAGCGGCCGTCCAGCGATCTGGCCCGTCAACGTGGCAAGGGTCTGGTGAAATACGGCTTTGGTGGACATGGGCGTCTCCGGTGAAGGCATCCGGGGCGAAAGCGCGAAGGCAACGGGGTTGATCCATGTCCTTGCGCCGCCCCAAAACATGCAGTATGTTGCGTTACATGAACAATAGTTTGTGACTCAATCAACGTCAAGCACTATAGTGCATATTCAGTATATTCCCTGAGCAGATACGAGGGTGGGCATGAACAAACAAGAAGAATCAGGAATGGGACTGCCAGCGACAGCAACAGCCGTGGCCGAGGAGCCCAAGAACCCTGTGCTGGTGGCGCTGGGAGAGCGGGTGCGTAACCTGCGCGCGCAGCGCGGGCTGACCCGCAAGGCCGTGGCCGTGGCGGCCAATGTGTCGGAGCGGCACTTGGCCAATCTGGAATACGGCACGGGCAATGCGTCCATCCTGGTGCTGCAGCAGGTGGCGGGCGCCTTGCATTGCTCGCTGGCCGAATTGATGGGCGATTTCACGACAAGCTCGCCCGAATGGCTGCTGATCCGCGAGCTGCTGGAGCACCGCAGCGAGCCCGAGCTGCGCCGCGTGCGCCTGGCACTGCATGAGCTGCTGAACGGCGGCAGCAATGACACGGCCCGGCACGGGCGCATCGCCCTGGTGGGCCTGCGGGGTGCAGGCAAGTCCACCCTGGGGCCGCTGCTGGCGCGTGCACTTGATGTGCCCTTCATCGAGCTGAGCCGCGAAATCGAAACCCTGGCGGGCTGCAGCGTGCGCGAGATCCACGACCTCTACGGCACCACGGCCTACCGCCGCTATGAGCGCAGGGCACTGGAAGAGACCATCCAGATCCACAGCGAGGTCGTGATCGCCACCCCGGGCGGCATTGTGTCGGACCCCGCCACCTTCAACGAATTGCTGGCGCACTGCACCACCGTGTGGCTGCGCGCCGCGCCCGAAGAGCACATGGGCCGCGTGGTGGCCCAGGGCGACATGCGCCCCATGGCAGCCAGCAAGGAAGCCATGGACGACCTCAAGCGCATTCTGGACGGGCGCGCAGCCTTCTATTCCAAGGCCGACATCACGATCGACACCTCGGGGCAGACCCCCGAACAAAGCCTGGCCGCCCTGCACGCGGGCGTGCGCAAGAGCACGGCCCGGGCGGCCTGAGCCCCCACCCTGCGTGCACCGCCGCACCTGCCACGCCCCGCACAGGGCGAGGCACCGCCTGATCTGCGCCCTCCTTGGGCTGCGCGCCACCTCCTGACGAATCACCGCACAAACATGCATTGACTTGCCTGTTGATATGCATCATGATGCACATCAACAGGCAAAAGATGCATTATTTTGCACAAACCCATTCCAAGGAGACGCCATGACCCACCCCGTGCAGCCACCGTCCCGTGTGGACTACCGCACCGACCCCACGCAGTACCGCCATTGGAAGCTGGCGGTGGACGGTCAGATCGCCCGCCTGTCGCTCGACATTGCCGAGGACGGTGGCATCCGCCCCGGCTACAAGCTCAAGCTCAACAGCTACGACCTGGGTGTGGACGTCGAACTGCACGACGCGTTGAACCGCGTCCGGTTCGAGCATCCGCAGGTGCGTTCCGTCATCGTCACGAGCGCTAAGGACCGCATCTTCTGCTCGGGCGCCAACATCTTCATGCTGGGCGTCTCCAGCCACGCCTGGAAGGTGAACTTCTGCAAGTTCAC
>CAYXSL010000057.1:0-23629 GCA_964466605.1 uncultured Verminephrobacter sp. | reverse complement strand
TGCACGTCAAACTCGCGCACGAAGTCGGTCATGTTGCCCACCCGTGCACCGCGAAAGGCGTAGATGCTCTGGTCATCGTCGCCCACGGCAATCACACTGCCGCGCGCTTCGTAGCGCCCGCCCACGTCGTTGCCCGCCAGCTGCTTGAGCCAGGCGTACTGCAGCTTGTTGGTGTCCTGGAACTCGTCCACCAGAATGTGCTGGAAGCGGCGCTGGTAATGCTCGCGGATCGGGTCGTTGTCACGCAGCAGCTCGTAAGAGCGCAGCATCAGCTCGCCAAAGTCCACCACGCCTTCGCGCTGGCACTGTTCCTCGTACAGCTGGTAGATCTCGACCTTCTTGCGGCTGTCGCTGTCGTGCGTGGGCACGTCGCCCGGGCGCATGCCCTCTTCCTTGCAGCTGGCGATGAAGTACGACAGCTGCTTGGGCGGAAAGCGCTCCTCGTCCACGTTGTGCTGCTTGCACAGGCGCTTGATGGCCGAGAGCTGGTCTTGCGTGTCGAGAATCTGGAACGACTGCGGCAGCCCCGCCGCCTTGTGGTGCGCGCGCAGCAGGCGGTTGCACAGGCCGTGGAAGGTGCCGATCCACATGCCGCGCACGTTCACGGGCAGCATGGCCGACAGGCGGGCCACCATCTCCTTGGCGGCCTTGTTGGTGAAGGTGACGGCCAGGATGCCGCCGGGGGTGGCATGGCCGTTTTGCAGCAGCCAGGCAATGCGGGTGGTGAGCACGCGGGTCTTGCCCGAGCCCGCGCCCGCCAGGATGAGCGCATGGCCTGCGGGTAGGGTGACGGCGGCCAATTGCTCGTCGTTCAGGTTCTGCAGCAGGGGGGACAAAGGCGCGGGGGCCGGGGCGGCACCGGCGGGGGAAGGCGACGGCGCACCCGAAAACAGGTCTTGTGGGAACATCCGGCCATTGTAGAAAGCGCCCCCGCCCCTGCCCCTGCCCTCCATGAAAAACATTGCTCCCACTCTGGCCTGCCTGCTGCTGGCCCTTTCTTGCGCCCCCGGCGCCTGGGCCCAGGCCAGTTGCAGCAGCGACGGCACGCCCCGGCCCGTGGCGGTGTTCGAGCGGTTCATCAACGCCGACTGCGAAGCCTGCTGGACCGACCCGGCCCCACCTGCCCCATCCGCCCAGGGCCAGGCCGTGGTGCTGGACTGGATCGTGCCCGGCTCCCTGGGCGACGACGCGCCCCTGTCGGCCGCCGCCACCACCGATGCCCTGGCGCGCCTTGAGACCCTGGCCCGCCCCGTGCCTGCACGCACCGATGTGCATGTCGCAGCGCTCGAATCCACCGCGCCCGCACAACTGCGCGTGGCCCAGGGCCCGCCGTTCAACGACTACATGGGCGCCGCCATCGCCTTCACCCCGGCCCGTGCCGCGCGCCAGCACGGCCCCTGGCGTTTTCACCTGGCGCTGGTCGAATCTGTGCCCGCCGGATCTGACGGCAGTGCAGCGCCCAGAAATGTGGTCAGAAACATGCTTCTCGGCGCATGGGACAAAGGCAATAAGCTATCAAAAACAGAGCAATTCAAGCAGCAGGAGATGCGCCCGGTGCGCATCCCCGAGGGGGCGAAGCCAGAGCGCCTGCGCCTGGTGGGCTGGGTGCAAGACGCCCAGGGCCGCGTGGTGGCCGCTGCGCAGTCCCGCTGCCAATGACGCTCGCAGCATCCATGGTGCCTGTGATACCGCACATACCACCAGTGTTATAGGGTCTGCCACCCAGGCGGGTAGAATCAATCACCGGGCCCAAGTTTCTTGTCGCCCGGTTTTTTGTGCCCGCGCACCGCGGGGTTCGGAGCGGCCGCCACGGCCCCGCCCACAAACCAAGCCGGTCCCAAGCCAAGCGCCCCACGCTGCTGAAATGGTTTGGCAGCGCCTTTCAAAGGAGCTTGGAATCTCATGGAAATCTTCGACTACGACAACATTCTTTTGCTGCCGCGCAAGTGCCGGGTGGAAAGCCGCTCGGAATGCGATGCCAGCGTGGAGCTGGGCGGGCGCTCGTTCCGCCTGCCCGTGGTGCCGTCCAACATGAAAACGGTGGTGGACGAAAAAATCTGCACCTGGATGGCGAAGAACGGCTACTTCTACGTGATGCACCGCTTTGACCTGGACAACGTCCAGTTCGTGAAGGACATGCACGCGCAGGGCTGCTACGCATCCATTTCGCTGGGTGTAAAGCAGCCCGACTACGACACCGTGGACCAGTTGGTGGCCCTGGGCCTCACGCCCGAGTACATCACCATCGACATCGCCCACGGCCATGCCGACAGCGTGAAGAACATGATCGGCTATCTGAAGGACAAGCTGCCCAATTCCTTCGTGATTGCGGGCAACGTGGCCACGCCCGAGGCGGTGATCGACCTGGAAAACTGGGGCGCCGACGCCACCAAGGTGGGCGTGGGCCCGGGCAAGGTGTGCATCACCAAGCTCAAGACCGGTTTTGGCACGGGCGGCTGGCAGCTGTCGGCCCTGAAGTGGTGCGCGCGTGTGGCCACCAAGCCCATCATTGCCGATGGCGGTATCCGCAGCCATGGCGACATCGCCAAGAGCATCCGCTTTGGCGCAAGCATGGTGATGATCGGCTCGCTGTTTGCAGGGCATGAGGAATCGCCCGGCCAGACGGTGGAAGTGGATGGCGCGCTCTACAAGGAGTATTACGGCTCGGCCAGCGACTTCAACAAGGGCGAGTACAAGCATGTCGAGGGCAAGCGCATCCTGGAGCCCATCAAGGGCCAGCTCGCCAACACGCTCATCGAGATGGAGCAGGACGTGCAAAGCTCCATCAGCTATGCCGGGGGCAAGAAGCTGATGGACATCCGCAAGGTGAACTACGTGATCCTGGGCGGCGACAACGCGGGCGAACACCTGCTGATGTAAAGCCCGTGCCAACTGGGGCCGTGCACCATGCCACGGCCTGCGCAACCGCTGGGCGCTACATGCGCAGCAGGTTCTGCGCCATGTGGTGCAGGTCCTTGCCGGGCTGGGCCAGGGTGTCGAGGATGCTGAAATGGTTCAGCCCCGGCAGCACCTGGCAGCGCGGCACCGAGTGCACACCCCAGGCCTGCTGCACCAGGCCGTTCTGGCGGTGGAATTCTTCGCTCTCATCCCCGCCTGCCACGCAGTAAAGAATGCCGTGCTCGGGCGCCAGCAGGCGCGCAGGGCTGTCTTGCAGCACATGCTGGTCGGTCAGGTGCAGCGCCTCTTGCAGGAAAGGGGTGTGCATCAAGGGCTCCAGGTCATGCAGCCCGGAGATCGACAGCGCGTTGCGCACCAGCCCATCCGGCAGGCCTGCACCGATCAGCGGCCACACGCTGGTCAGCAACATGGCCGCCAGGTGCCCGCCCGCCGAATGCCCGGCCACGGTGATGCGCCGCGCATCCCCCCCATGGGCCACGATGTTGCGCGCCACCCAGGCCACCGCTTTTTCCATCTGCCGCACGATGTGCGGAATCGTGACCGGCGCCTCGGGCGTGCCCGGGCACAGCGCGTAGTTCACCACCACCACACAGAAGCCCGCCTGATTGAACGGGGGTGCGACGAAGGAATGGTCGGATTTGTCGAGGGCGCGCCAGTAGCCGCCGTGGATGAACACCAGCACCGGCACCGGGGCACCGGCTGGGCGCGTGGAGGGAAAAACATCCAGGGTTTCCCCAGCACCCGTGCCATACGCCACATCCAGCGCACAGGGCACCTGGGCACGCACCTGTGCGGAATCCCGCGCCCAGCGCTGCAGGTAGTCCATGTGGTCGGGAACCAGCGCACGGTTGTTGTACATGCGCTCCAGCCAGGCCGGGTCGTTCAGGGGCAAGCTCATGGGCGATGTCTCCTTGGGGCAAAACAGCTTCGGGCATCATCTTTCCATTCGCTCCAAGCTGCAAGCTCCGTGACAGGCTGGTGCACCAAAAAGGCACATGATGGCAGCAGAGACAGCCTTTCATCTCAGCAAAAAAGAAGCACGCATGACCACTACACCCCTGCGCATCGCCGTTCTCGGCATTGGCATGATGGGCCTGCCCATGGCCCGCCGCCTGAGCGAAGCAGGCCACCCGGTGCGGGCCTGGAACCGCACCCGCGCCAAGGCAGAACCGCTGGCCCTGCATGGTGTCACCGTGAGCAATACGCCCGCAGAAGCCGTGCAGGACGCCGACATCGTGATCAGCCTGCTGGAAAACGGCCCCGTGGTCGGCCAGGTGCTGTTTGACCAGGGCGCCGCCCGGGCCATGCGCAAAGGCAGCCTGTTCATCGACATGGCCTCCATCCAGCCCAGCGAAGCACGCGACCATGCCGCGCGCCTGGGCGAGCTGGGCGTGGCGCACCTGGACGCGCCAGTCTCGGGCGGCACCGTGGGCGCCGAAGCGGGCACCCTGGCCATCATGGTCGGCGGTCGCCCCGAAGATTTTCAGCGCGCACTGCCCGTCTTCGCCCCCCTGGGCCGCGCCACCCATGTAGGCCCCCATGGCGCAGGGCAGCTCGCCAAACTGGCCAACCAGATGATCGTGGGCATCACGATTGGTGCCGTGGCCGAAGCCCTGCTGTTTGCGGCCAACGGTGGGGCCGACATGGCCAAGGTCCGCGAGGCCATCAGTGGCGGCTTTGCCGACAGCCGTATCCTTCAGCTGCATGGCCAGCGCATGGTAGAGCGCGACTTCGCTCCCCGTGGCCGCATGGCCGTACAGCTCAAGGACATGCGCAACGCCATGGCCACCGCCCGTGAGATAGGCTTTGATGCCCCGATCACTGCGCTGTTCGAGGCCCTGTATGCAGATGGTGTCGAGCATGGTCTGGGCGACCTGGACCACAGCGGGCTCTTTGTAGAACTGGCCAGCCGCAACGCGATGCAGTGAAAATTTTTAGCCCGACTTGCCAACTGCCAAAAAATTAGTGCATAATTCGAGGCTCTGCAGCAACGCAGACAAATTTTAAAAAGATTTGGGTTCTTAGCTCAGTTGGTAGAGCAGCGGACTCTTAATCCGTAGGTCGAGTGTTCGAGTCACTCAGGACCCACCAAATCGAAGCCGCAAGGCACGAAAAGCCTGCTACCTATAAGTAGCAGGCTTTTTTGTTTTCAGAACAACTGCCCCACTCTCGCAGTCAGTACGCGCGCACCGCCCGGAAGCCTGCCGGTGCATGCTCTGACCTCCGGGCCACACGGCCTTGGTGTCCGCCTTCCTCAAGCGGCAACGAATGCGTCTCTTCCGAGACGGCCCCCCTTGCAATCCACATTGCCGCCGCCCATGACTGCGGCCAGTCTGGGTCGCGCGGGTCTGGTGGCCATTTTCGACCATTGAATCCAAGCGCATCCCCGCCTCGTACCCATGGCGGGAACGTTCCCGACCGGCCTCGCGGTAATTGCAAACAAATGTCTCTTCAGCATTTGCGGCAAAGACGCGTGGCTACACTTTGTCAAATGCATGACACAACGGTGAAGTAGGCCCACGACGCCATACCCACCCGGAATGAGACACCCAGAAGACCGTGACATCCAGCCCAAAAACAACCGGCGCGCCCCTGATCCTGCTCGCACTGATCGCCGTCGGCCTGATTTCGTTGCCCCACCCCGTTGCCCACGCACAATCGTCCAAATCGCGTGATGCCGGGACCAGAGACCGAAGCCAGGCAAAGTCAGAACGCGATGCGGTGCGCAGCAAGGCGGCGTCCGCAGACTCTGGAGCCGGTGCAGCCATTTCTCAAATGACCGCACTCCCGTCCCTGCCCTCCAGGCAGTGGAAGGTCAGCCTGAAGGATCTGGGGGTGTCGCGACCCATTTCCTTGCGTGGCGTGGAGAGCGAAGCCAGCGTGGGTGTGGGCGTGCGGCGCGATGAGGTGGTGGAGACCGCTCGGCTGCGCCTGACCTTCACGCTGTCGCCGGCCTTGATTCCCACGCTGTCTCACCTCAAGGTGATGCTCAACGACGAAACGCTTCAAACCCTCGTCCTCGACAAGGAGCGCCTGGGCACGCCACAGACTGTCGAACTCAATATCGACCCACGCTACTTCACCGACTACAACCGCTTCCGTTTCCAGTTCATCGGCCACTACACGATGGAATGCGAAACGCCCAACCATTCGAGCCTGTGGGCCACCATCAGCAACGAGAGCCAGCTGGAACTCTCGCTGCGCCAGATCCCGCTGCGCGACGATCTCGCACTGCTGCCCGCACCGTTCTTTGACCCACGCGACAACCGGCCCGTCAACCTGCCCTTTGTGTACGGCGACAAGCCCAGCACGGGCACGCTCAAAGCGTCGGGCTCCATCGCAAGCTGGATCGGCATGCTGGCAGGCTACCGTGGCAATCAGTTTCCGGTGTTTGAAAACCAGCTGCCACGCCAGCACGCCGTGGTACTGGCCACCAACAACAACCGCCCCGCCTTCCTGCAGACGCTGCCAGCGGTGGAAGAACCCACGCTGTCCGTCGCGCCACACCCCGACATGCCCGGTGCCAAGCTGCTGCTGGTGCTGGGCAAGGACGAGGCGCAGTTGCAGATGGCTGCCGACGCACTGGCCCTGGGCAAGGCCGCACTCTCGGGGCAGAGCATCACCGTCAAGTCGCTGGAATACCCGGCCCCAGCCAAACCGTACGATGCCCCCCGGTGGATCACGACCCAACGGCCTGTGAAGCTGGCAGAACTGGTGTCCAGCGCTTCGGAGCTGCAGTTGCGCGGCGCGGTACTCAACGACACGGTCAACGTCTACACCCGCATGGCGCCCGACCTGTTCACCTGGAACGCCAAGGGCGTGCCACTGGACCTGACCTACCGCTACACGCCCAACAGTGTCTCGGACCATGGCGCGCTCAACATCTCGATCAACAACCAGTTCATCCAGTCCTACCCGCTGCAGTCGCGCGAAGACCGCACCAGTGGCAAGAGCACCATCATGCTGCCGCTGTTCGACGATGGCAGTGCCCAGACCCGTTCGGACCTGAAGATCCCGGCTTTCATGATCGGTGGCGACAACCAGCTGCAGTTTGCGTTTCAGATCCCGCCCAACGACCTGGGCCGCTGTCGCTCGGCACCGCCCACGGAATTGTTCGCGGCCATCGACCCCCGATCCACCATCGACCTCACGGCCTTCCGCCACTACCTCGCCATGCCCAATCTGGCAGCGTATGCCAACAGCGGCTTTCCATTCACGCGGGTACCGGATCTGGCGCAGACGTCCATCATCCTGCCCAACCGGCCGACGCCCTCCGACGTAGAAGTGTTCCTCACGGCCGTGGGCCGCATGAGCGCGTCCACCGGCTATCCCGGCACGCGCTTCAGGCTGCTCAGCGCAGCCGAAGCTGACAAGGCGGCCGACACCGACATCCTGGTCATTTCTCAGGGTGACAGCGACGGTCTGCTTGAAAAATGGAAGAGCCATCTGCCCGCCCTGCTGGCTGCGGGCGCACGCTCGGTGCAACCGCTGGAGCGCGCGATGGGTTCATTCTTCGATCTTTTCAACCTGGAACCCCATCAGCGCCTGTCCGCATCGGGGGGCCAGGCCGTGCTGCAGGGCCAAGGCCCGCTAGCAGCTGTAACGGGCTTCGAATCGCCTCTGAACACTGGGCGCAGCGTGGTGGCCCTGACCGCCACCGACAAGGATGCGATGTCCTTGTTGAGCCAGGGCCTGAATGACGCGGGCAAAATCAAGAGCCTGCGTGGCGATCTGGGCCTGATGCGCGGGGACGCTATCGAAAGCTTCCGCATCAAGCCCGTGTACTACGTGGGTGACCTGCCCTGGTGGCAGCGCCTGTGGTTCCACATGCACAGCCATCCGCTGCTGCTGGCCCTCGTGGGCATTGGTGCCGGCCTGCTGCTGACTTTCATCGTCTACGCAGCGCTGCGCAGCATGGCGCGGCGCCGACTCGCTGCACACCATGACTAAGCCCGTTCACCGCCGCGCTGCCTTGCAAGCCTGTGCCAGTACCGCCCTGCTCGCCTTGATCCCGGGGGCGCAGGCCCAGCCAACCACCACGGGCGGGGGGCGCACCGCCTGGCCCGCCTGGGACGCTTTCAAAGCCCAGTTCATCAATGAAGGCGGCCGTGTGGTCTCCGATGACGACGGGGGCGGCCAGACCTATTCAGAAGGGCAGTCCTACGCTCTTTTCTTCGCGCTGGTGGCAAACGACCGGCCCATGTTCGACAAGCTGCTGCGCTGGACGGAAAACAACCTCTGCGAAGGCGACATGACGGCGCGCCTGCCCGCATGGCTCTGGGGCCGCCGCCCCGACGGCACATGGGGGGTGATCGACAGCAACGCCGCATCGGATGCCGACCTGTGGATTGCCTATGCGCTCGGCGAGGCAGGCCGACTGTGGAACGAACGCAGCTACCGCGCACTGTCGGCCCTACTGGCCGCACGTGTGCTGCGCGAGGAAACCGCCGACATCCCGGGCCTGGGCCCCACACTGCTGCCCGCGCCCAAGGGATTCGTGCAGCCCAATGGCCGCTGGCGCCTGAACCCCAGCTACATGCCCATGCACCTGATGCACTGGCTGGCCGCCAGCGACTACGACCCGCAATGGAAAAAGCTGGTGGACAGTTCGCTCAAAGTCATCCGTGGCGCGTCGCCCAAGGGCTTCACGCCGGACTGGACCGTGTACGACGCCAAGCAGGGATTTCTGATCGACACCGAGGGCAAAGAAAAAGGGCAGGGCACCTACAACGCCATCCGTGTCTATTTGTGGGCGGGTGTAATGCATGGTGATGCGCCCGGACGCAAGGCGCTGCTCGACACCCTGGCACCCATGGCCCGCTATGTGCGTGAGCAGGGCTATCCGCCCGAATCCATCGATATCCTGACCGGGCAGACCTCGGGCCCGGCACCCTCGGGCTTCTCGGCCGCGATGCTGCCCTTTCTGCGAGCCATGGGGGACGACAAGGCACTGCAGTCGCAGCGCATGCGCCTGGAGGCACGCCCCCTGCGGCCCAAGGCCTACTATGAACAGGTGCTGGCCCTGTTTGGCCAGGGTGCATTCGAGGGGCAGTACCGCTTCACAGCAACGGGCCAGCTCCTGGCGCGGTGGAAACCGTGATCCGAGCCCCCCGCCGCTCCCTTCATTGGCTGCCTTCCATGACCCTGCTGGCCGCAGTCTGCCTGCCCCCAGCCCAGGGCGTGCACGCCAGTACGCCGTCGGCCGTCGAAGCCGAACTGCTCAGTGGTGCCCGCATGTGGGCCTCCAAGAACCGCCCCGACATGGCCCGCCAACTGGTGGACAAGGTCCTGGCCATGGACCCTTACTCGCCGCAGGGACTGGGCACGCTTGGCGACCTGGCGCTGCGCGAGAAAAAGATGGATGAAGCCAAGCGCATCCTCGACACCCTGCGCAGCCGCCACCCTGGCCACACTGTGACCCAGGAGCTGGAGACACTGGTGCGGGTCTATGGCAGCGAACGCGAAAAGCTCTCGCAAATGCGCCTCATGGCGCGTGCAGGCCGCAAAGCCGAGGCCGCCGATCTGGCGCGCGAGCTGTTCCCGCAAGGCCCCCCTACCCTGGGTGGGCTGGCGCTGGAGTATCACCAGATCCTCGGCTCCAGCACCAAGCGCAATGCCGACTCCCTGCGCCAGCTGGGCAAGCTGTACCAGGAGACCGGCGAATCGCGCTATCGCCTGGCGCAGCTCGAAATGCGCATGTACCAGGGCGAGAACCCCACTACCGTGGTGCAGGAAATCGAATCGCTGGCCAAGCAACCCGATGTCAACGCCCAACAATTGCAGGACCTGTGGCGCCGAGCCATGGACCGGCTGGCCAACACCTCCGCCAATCTGCCCCGCGTGCGTGCCTTTCTGCAGCGCTACCCTGGCGACCAGCCCATGGAAGATCGCTTGGCCGCAATGCAGCAGGCCGTGGAGCGCGCCGCCCGCGCGGCCCGCGACCCCGCCAACTTGGCACGCAGTGCCGCACGGGCTGCCCTGGACCAGGGCAATACCGAGCTGGCTGAAGAACAGCTCCAGGCAGCGCTGGCCTTGCGCCCCAGCGACGGAGACAGCATGGGCAACCTCGGGCTCATCCGTCTGCGCCAGGGTGAGCATGCCCAGGCCCAGGAGCTGTTTGGGCAGGCCCATGCGCTGACGCGCCAGGGTAAATGGAAGGAACTGCAGGAGACGGCCCGGTTCTGGGGCTTTCTTCGGCAGGCAGACCGGGCCATCGAGAAGAACGAACTGTCCACTGCCGCGAACCTGGCCGAACGGGCGCTGGCCTTGCAACCCCGCAACACAGAGGCGTTGACTACGCTGGCCAGCATCCGCGACCTGCAAGGCGACCACGCGCTGGCCGAAAACCTGTATCTGGACGCGCTAAGGCACGAAGCCGGCAACAGCGCTGCCATCAAGGGGCTGGCCGGTTTGTATGCACGCACCCAGCGCTCAGGCAAAGCAATGGCCTTGCTGACTGCGGCCGCCGACCGTGACGCAGACCTGGGCGCAAAGCTCGCGGGCACGCAGGCCGACATTTTGGTCGCCCAAGCCGAGGAGCACCTGCAGGCGCAACGCCTCAGTGCCGCGCTGCGCGCCCTCGAATCTGCCGTGGTGCTGACCCCTGGCGACGCCTGGGTACGGCATCGTCTGGCACGGCTTTACCTGCGTCTGAATCTGCCCAAGGAAGCGCTGAATGTCATGGACGAGGGCATGGCACGCGCCACCGCCACCCCGGCAGGAACTGCCAGCAGCTCCATGCTGTACGCGCGGGCGCTGATCCGCTCCGCCGTGGATGACGACCGGGGGGCGCTGTCCGATCTCGCGCAAATTCCGGCCGACGACCGCACCGAATCGATGCAGGCCCTGAGCCAGCGCTCCACCGTCAATTCGCTGGTGGCGCAGGCCGTCGCCAGCCGCCTGCCCGCCCAGGCGCAGGCCTTGCTCGCCCAGGCCGAGCAAACCGCAGGCAACGATGCGGAGCTGCTCTACACAGTGGCCAACGCCTGGTTCCGCCGGGCGCTGCCCCTGCAAGGCGTGGCGGTTTTCAACCGGCTGGCGGCCCGCGCGCCACGCATGGAGCCGCAGGTGCAGCTCGACTATGCCCAGTTGCTCAACCGTGCACAGGACGATGCCACACTCGCCGAACACCTACCCCGCCTGTTGCAATCACCGGGCTGGAGCATCGAGCAGGAAGCACGCCTCGTAGCCCTTTACACAGCCCACCGCGAGCGGCTCATCGAACAGCAGCGCCAAGCCGGGAACCTCTCCGAAGCCGTGCGCATGGCGCGCCAGCCACTACAGCTGTCAGCCCCAGCCCCAACCCCCGACGCGATCCGACAGCGTACGCAAACGCAGGCCCGCCTGTTGATGGCCGCAGGCGAGTACGCCGACGCAGCCCAGCTGCTTGCCCCGCTGGCCAAGGCGCAGCCCGAAGGCCTGGACCTGCGCATGGCCTTGGCTGACGCGCTGTCGCGCCTGGGCGACGCACGCGGCGCCACTGAGCACGCCCTGTGGCTGCAAGACCATCTCCCTCCCAACGACGCCGGACAGCAGTTGGCGCTGCTGCGCATCTGGCAGCGCGCAGGCCGCATGGAAGAGGCCCGGGCCCTGTCCACACGTTTGCTGCAGGCATTTCCGCAGGACAGCGATGTTCTGCTGCACGCCGCGCGGCTGGAGCGCGCCAACCGCAACTATGCGCAGGCGCTGGTGTTTTTCCGCAGCGCTCTGATGCTGGAGACGCACGGCGCCGCCCCGGCGGCAGCCCCACCCGAACCGGCCGAGGCAATGGATGCCGAGCCCCCCCTGGCACTACAAAAGAGCTACGCGCTCTCGCTGCCCGTGGATCCGATTGTGGTAGCCAAGATCCAGGGCGAAATCGATGCCATCGAGGCTCGGCGGCAGGTCTGGATCGAGGCCGCGCACATTGGCCTGCGCAAGAATTCCACCGAGGGGATCTCCAGCCTGCGTGGCTGGGAGCGCCCCCTCGTCGCCTGGATACCACGCGGCTACGAAGGACACTATTTTTTGCATGTGGACCGGATCAAGCTCAACGCAGGCGACTTGCCTGCTGACGGCCCCGACCTGCTGGACTTCGGGCAGATGGCCGCCCTGCCCCCGGGCTCGCCCCTGTCCTACCGCCGACAGCGCGGCTCGGGTACCAATCTGGGCTTCGGCTTCGTGGGCGACGACGTCCAATGGGACATCGGCGCCACAGGCGTGGGCTTCCCAGTGACCAACATGGTGGGGGGGCTGGCGAAAACAGGCACACTGGGCCGCTATGGCTACAAGGTCGAAGCTTTCCGCCGGCCCATCACAGGCAGTCTGCTGTCCTATGCCGGCGCCCGCGATCCCGTCTCTGGCGAGATCTGGGGTGGGGTGGTGGCCACGGGCGCCGCGGCGCGCCTGTCCACCGACTTCGGTCCCTACAGCAGCTCGGTGAGCCTGAATCTCGCAGCCCTGACCGGCAAGAACGTGGAAAGCAACACCCGCGCCCAACTGCGCGTGGCCGTGGACCGCGACGTCTGGCGCGGCAGCCACAGCCTGGTCAACCTGGGCGTAACGTTTTCCGCATGGCACTACGGCAAGGATCTTTCGGAGTACAGCTTTGGCCACGGTGGCTACTACAGCCCGCGCAGCTATGCATCCGTTGCACTGCCTGTGGAATGGAGCGGTCGCCACGGGGCCATCACCTGGCTGGCGCGGGGTTCGGTATCGGTATCACGCAGCAGCAGCGGCGACAGCGACTATTTTCCCCGGAGCGCGCTGCTGCAGGCGCTGGCGGGTGCGCGACTGGCGGAGAACGGCAATGTACCGGTGTACCCGGGCAGTTCCGGCTCAGGGGTTGGCCGATCGTTCCGTGGCGTGCTGGAGTACCAGGTCACACGCAATCTTTCGCTCGGTGCGCAACTGGAGCTGGACCGCTCCGCATACTACGCGCCCACCAACGTCATGGTGTATGGCCGCTACCGCTTTGACCCGGTGCTGGCGCCGCTGGAAAACCGCCCGCGCCCCGTCCAGCCCTACTCGAGTTTCTGAGATGTCTGCAGCCACTTCTTCCCCGCGCAAAGGTCGTCCGCCACCCGGGTGGGTACGCGCCTGGCTCCGGCGCTTGCGCATTTACTCCAGCCAGGGGCCTAACGGTGGCACAACCCCCACGCACATCGGCATCGAAGGGCTGCCCGATGGCGTGGGTCAGTTGCCTGCGCATGCCCCTGTCTCACTGGTCGCAGCCGATGCGCCCAGTGCTGCGCTGTGGTTCCCCGCGCTGCTGGAGGACGCCCTCGCTGGTGGCCCTGTGGGCCTGGTCGCGTCTGACGCATCTTGGCTGGACGGTTTGCTACGCCGCCCGCCCTTGCAAGCCGCCTACCGTGCCGGCCGCTTGCAGCTGTGGGTGCTTTCTCCCGGCCTGCAGGCCGAGGTTCGTCGCCATGGGCTCCAGCTCCTGGTGCAAGAGCTGGAGCGCACGGGCCTCGGCGATTCACATGCGCTGTTGGTCTGCGACGCCCAGGGATTGCTGGCCGGTCTCAGCGTGGTTGAACTGGCCCGGGTAAGCCGCCAGCTCAGCGCGCTATGCCGAGAGCGCGCACGTCCCGTGGTGCTGGGGTTCTTTCCGCCGCTGGAGCCTGAAGTGCTTTTGCCCGCTTTGCGGAATCTGTGCCAGATGTCCATGCACATTGCCACCTTGCGCACCGATGCTGACCGCTGGAGCCTGGGCCTGGAGCGCTGGACTACCGATGGCGGCGCTCTCTTCCAGACGGCCTTCGGACTACTGCGTGACCACACATCGGGCCGCCTGATGGCGGACGGCACGCGCACGCGGGGCGCCGCGCGCGAACTGGTCGAAGCGGCGGACCAATCCGAGGTAATCGCCACGCGCGCTTCGGTCGAGGGTCAGCGTGGCGTGCCTGGCCACTGGCGCATCGTCGAGGGCCTGGCCGACCTGGAGATTGCAGCCGCCTCCAGCGTGGCTGCCACGGTGCTTCTGGATGCAGGCGGGGCGTCTGACTTCGAATCGCGTGCACGCCTGGTACACCACCTGCGCAGGACCCGCCCGCTCACGCTCAAGATCGTGGTACGGGAAAACCTGGGGAAGCTGCGCACCCACAGCGAACAGGCCCTGCTGCAACTAGGCTCCACCGCCGTGGTCTACAAGGAAGTGGGGTTTTCACGGCTCCTGCAGCTGCTGCAGGACATCAACGCCCAGAGCCACACTCGCAAGGTGCACCCCGACTACGAGCAAGCTCTGGGTAGCTTCATGCCGGCACGTGAGCGGGGCTACCAGCCACCTGCCCAGTTCTGCGCCTTGGTGCGCAGCATGCTGGACCGCACACACGCGATTGGCCTGTCGCACAGCCTGGTGCGACTGAACGTGCTGGCGCAGATCCCCCACCTGGACGCGCTGCGCGCATGCCACACCGCACGGGATGGCGATCTGTTTACCGCCGACCATGAAGCGGTGTACGTCTTCCTGTTTGCCTGCCGCGAACCCGATGTGGATCTGGCGCTGCACCGCCTTTTTGCGCTGCCCTTGACCCAATTGTTTTCATCCGAAGCCACCGACTGCTCGGACGCTGGCATCCGAGCCATGACCGGACACCTGCAGGAGGCCACGCGCAAAGGCCTGCCCGACTACAGCGCACTGCTGGACCGTGCCCAGGCTGCGGCAGAAGTCACGCCTTCAGCGCCTGTTGCAACACTGCCCGTCCCCTCACCCGCACTGCCCACCGAGCCTGCAGACGCTGGTGCCGTGCATCTGGCAGCAAGCCCCAGCGTGCAGCACCGTCCCATTGCGCGGCGGGCCGTGCCACACCCTTCCGAGAGGTCCATGGCATGACGCTGTTGATGTTGCTGCTCTACATGCTGCTGGGCGCCCTGCTGGCCTGGCCCTGCTGGTTGCTGCTGCGCCGCGCGCAACGAGCCCACCAGCCACTGCGCTGCGTGAGGCCCTACAAACCCGGACCGCCCCTCACAGACGCGGCTGCTGCGCCAACGCCCACCTCCCCGCCCCGAATGAACGAATGAACAGAGACTTTGCATGCGTGTGATTGCCGTTGTATCGCCACTTGGGGGAGCGGGGCGAACGACCCTGACCGCCCACCTGGCTACGCTCCTGGCACGCCAGGGCCAGCGCAGCCTGGCGGTGGAACTGTGCGCCCAAAACCTGCTGGGCCGACACCTGGGAATGAGCGAGGCCAGCGCCACGGGCTGGGCCCGCTCGGCGGCAGACGGACAATGGTGGGCCGACGGCGGATTTGACAACTCGGATGGAGTGCGGGTCCTGCCTTTTGGCGAGGCATCCTTGGAAACCGTTCACGCCCTGAACCAGCTTCTGCAGGCGCAGCCACGCTGGCTGCAGGACCAGATCGAACTGCTGGACATTCCCTCCAATTGCACCGTGCTGCTGGACACACCCTTGTGGCCTTCACCTTGGTCCCATGCCGCACTGCGCTGTGCCGACGCCGTGCTTGTCACACTGGAAGCTTCTGCCCGGGCCTGCTCGGCTATGGGCAGCGTACAGACCCTGCTCCGCAGCACATCGGCATCCCCAGGCGAGCAGGGTGTGCTTGTCACGCGTTTCGATCCGCGCCGGGTCTCTCACCGCGAGGCCTTGCAGACCCTGCGTGATCAGTGGGGAGAGCGCCTCATCCCCTATACCTTGCACGAGGATGAGAACATCGCGCGCGCACTGGCCCGGGCCATGTCCGTGGGTAGCCTGGCGCCCCAGGCACAGTCCTCCCATGACCTGCAGGGGGTGTGCAACTGGCTGGCGGGCCTGCGTGCGCCCCCTGAGTCCATGCTGATGTCTGGCACGACCCCGTCATGACCTCACTGCACGATACGGGCGTGGCACCCCGCGCAAACTCACCACAGCCTCCGCGAGAGGCTGCGCATGAAGGCTCCGGGCCAGGCCAGGTCGGCCGCGGTATACGCTGGCTTGCGCAGCAGCTGGAAGTGGCACCCGGTGCACCATGGTGGATGTGGCTGTGGCGCTGCGTCGTGCTACCGGCCACGCCCGAGCGTGCACTGCTGCCTTGGTTGCTGCAGCCGGGGCGCAGGCTGCTCGCAGGGTTTGTATTGGTGCTGCGCTGGGGCTGGAAAGGCCTGACTCTGCTTCTGAACGGGGTTTTCTGGCCCATACGCCTGTTCCTGCGCGCCATGGACCGGCTGGCCACCCATGTCAACGTGGAGAAAGGCATGCGTCTGGCCGACCAGGTGCTGTCTCCCCTCATGGAAATCCCGGGGCTGCGGTGGGTCGTGTTGGCCGTGGGCCTTCTGGCCGGGGTGGTCGTGATGACGACACCGTTCAACTGGCTCGGGCAGACGCTGTTCATGCTGCTCAGCTGGAGTCTGTCGCTGGTGCTGCGGCGCCTGCCGGGGCGCTACCCCTCGCTTGCACTGGCGGCTATCAGCCTGCTGGCCATGGGGCGCTACGCCTGGTGGCGCGTGACCTCGTCCATCGAGTTTGAATCGGCCATTGAATCCTTCCTCGGCTACGGCCTGCTCGCCGCCGAGGCCTACACTTGGCTGGTCGTGGTGCTGGGGTTCATCCAGACCGCCTGGCCCCTGCACCGCCGCCCGGCCGACTTGCAAGGCCAGTCTGCCTCCTGGCCCACCGTCGATGTCTACATTCCCACCTACAACGAACCCCTGAGCGTGGTGCGCACCACGGTGCTGGCGTCCATGGCATTGGACTGGCCCAAGGACAAGGTCAAGGTATTCATCCTGGACGACGGCAGACGCGAGGAATTCCGAGAGTTTGCTGAGTCCATGGGCGTGGGTTACATCGTGCGCCCAGACAACAATCACGCCAAGGCCGGCAACCTGAACCATGCGCTAGGCAAGACCGATGGCGAGTTGATCGCCATCTTCGACTGTGACCACATCCCCACCCGCTCCTTCCTGACCACGGCGGTGGGCTGGTTCCAGCGCGACCCCAAGTGCGCCATGCTGCAGACGCCACACCACTTCTTCTCGCCCGACCCGTTTGAGCGCAACCTGGGCACTTTCCGTCGCGTGCCCAACGAAGGCGCACTGTTCTACGGGCTGATCCAGGACGGCAACGATTTCTGGAACGCCACCTTCTTCTGCGGCTCCTGCGCAGTGATACGTCGCGGCCCCTTGCTTGAAGTGGGCGGCATTGCTGTGGAAACCGTGACCGAAGACGCACACACCGCCCTCAAGCTGCACCGCCTCGGCTACACCACGGCTTACATCAACGAAACCCAGGCCGCAGGTCTGGCCACCGAGAGCCTGTCGGCCCACGTGGGCCAACGTATCCGCTGGGCTCGCGGCATGGCGCAGATCTTCCGCGTGGACAACCCTTTCCTGGGCAAGGGCCTGACGCTGTGGCAGCGCATTTGTTACGCCAATGCCATGGTGCACTTCTTCTTTGGGTTGCCAAGGCTGGTGTTCCTCACCGCGCCGATGGCCTTCCTGTTCTTCGAATGGCACATCATCAACGCGGGCGCCATCATGATCGCGCTGTACGTGCTGCCTTATATCCTGCAGTCCAACATTGCCAATGCCCACGTGCAAGGGGAGCACAGGCACACCTTCTGGGCCGAGGTCTATGAGACCGTGCTGGCCTGGTACGTGGCCCTGCCCACCACGGTGGCTCTGATCAACCCACGCCTGGGCAAGTTCAACGTGACAGCCAAGGGCGGTCTGGTGGACGAGCCCTACTTCGACTGGGCCATCTCGCGCCCCTACACCGTGCTGGTGTTGCTGAACTTCGCCGCCTTTGCCATGGGAATCGGGCGCCTGTTCTTCTGGAACACGGAAGAAACGGCCACGGTGTTGCTGAACCTGCTGTGGACCGTCTACAGCATCCTCATGCTGGGCGCAGCTCTGGGCGTGGCCTCCGAGGCACGCCAAGTGCGTCGCATGCACCGTGTGGCCACCCGGTTGAGGGCCACGCTTTACCGGGACGACGGCACGGTGCTCCAGGCCATTTGCATCGACTTCTCCATGACTGGGGTGGGCCTGGAACTGCCTGAAGGCGCTCGGCTGGCAGTGGGCGAAAAGGTCCAGATAGGCCTGTGGCGTGGCCAGGCCGAATGCACCTTTCCAGCCACCATCATGCTGCACCGGGGCCAAGGCGCCACGGGCCTGCAATTCGATCCCATGACCCGCGAACAACAAGTCGATCTGGTGCAATGCACCTTTGCCCGCCCCGACACTTGGCGGCAATGGAACGACAGCCATGACATCGACCGCCCCTTGCACGGTCTGCAGGAGATCGCCCAGCTCGGAGTGCTCGGCTACCGCAAGTTCTGGGGTTCGCTGTTGGAAGCCGTCCGCAGCCACTGGCCCATTGGTCGCCAACGCAGACAGCAGGGGCTGGGCACATGAGCTACTGGAACCTGTACTTCCTGGTCAAAGTCGGTCTGTACTTCACGGGCTACATCGGTTTTAGCTGGTGGCTGAACCTGCTGCTGTGGCTGGTGCTGCTGCCGCCCCTTGGTCAACGCCTGCTTCGACGCACCCGCGCCGTGCTGGCCTGGCCAGCGGCGATTGCCCTGCTGTACTACGACTCCTACCTGCCCACTCTGGGGCGCGTGATTTCCCAGCTCAAGGCCCTGGCGGGTTTCAGCGCCGACTACTGGGTGGAGTTGGCGGGGCGGCTGGTCAACCCCACCGCGGTGGTAGTGGCTGGCGCCGGGGTCTTTTTGTATGCAGCATTGGCGCGCCGCGTGCGCTTTGCCACCTTTGCACTGATCGGCATCTTGAGCGTGCCGCTGGTGACAGCCCTCCAGGAGCGGGAGGCGCAGGCCAACGATGCCGCAAATGCACAGGCCAACGCTGGCGACGGCTCCACCGTGGGGGGCGCCGATGCGGCAGACCCTGACGCACTTCTGCAAAAGTTCTATGCCAGCGAAAGCCAGAAACGGATGCAGTTCAGCACCGCAGGCGGACCGCCCTCCTTCGACATCATTCTGTTGCACGTTTGCTCGCTGTCCTGGGACGACATGGAGTTCGTGGGCCAACGCAACCACCCGCTGCTCCAACGGTTTGACGTGCTGTTCACCAACTTCAACAGCGCCGCTAGCTACAGCGGACCCGCCTCGCTGCGCGTGCTGCACGGCTCCTGCGGGCAAACGCCCCACAACAAGCTGTACGAGAGCATCGATCCACAGTGTTACGTATTTCCCAACCTGGAAAAGGTGGGCTACCAGACAGCGGCACTGCTCAACCACGATGGCGTTTACGAAGAATACGCCCATGCACTGGAGCAGCGCGGCGGCTTGGCGGGCAAGCTGCAGCCCAACCAAAGTGCGCCCGTACACATGCAGAACTTCGACGGCTCGCCGATCTACAACGACCACGCACTGCTGTCCCAGTGGTGGAAGAAGCGCAGCAGCGAGCGAGGTGCCGCCCCTGTGGCGCTGTACTACAACACAATCTCACTGCATGACGGCAACCGTGTGCCGGGCATGACCTCCCGCAGCAGCCTGGACACCTACAAGCCTCGGCTGGTGCAGCTGATGGCAGATTTCGACAAGTTCATCACGGAGCTGGAAACGACGGGTAAGCCGGTGGTGGTGGTGCTGGTGCCTGAACACGGCGCATCGCTGCGCGGAGACAAAATACAGATCTCGGGCATGCGCGAGATTCCAGGCCCGCGCATCACACTGGTGCCAGCGGGTGTGAAGCTCGTGGGCATGAAGAAGAAGGACCCTGCGGCCGAGCCCACGGCGCCGCTGGTGGTGAACCAACCCATGAGCTACCTGGGCCTGTTCACTTTGCTTGGCGACCTGCTGAGCGACAGCCCCTATGCCGACTCCGCCCGCCCGCTGACCGATCGCCTGCAGGCACCGGAGACCACGCCCTTCGTCTCTGAAAACGCCGACGTGATCGTGATGCGCAACCCAGCCGGCAAGTACCTGATGAAGTCAGGCAACGGAGAGTGGATTCCCTATAGCTATTAACCCACAGCGTTGGCCCAGGCAGCCCCCGGAGGCTGCCTCCCGCATAATCGGCCGCTGCGCAAGCACGCCGGGCTCCCGTCCATCTGCAGCGTGTCCGTCAACCCCCGTCCCCTCTTCGCATGAACCCACAAGCCCACCTGCTCTGGAAAGCGCCCCGCTGGGCCTTGGCGGTGTTGCTGGCGGTGCTGGGGATGCTGGGGCCGTTCTCCATCGACACCTACATCCCTGCGTTCTCAGGCATCGCCACAGCACTGGGTGCTACGCCGGTGCAGATGCAGCAGACGCTGTCCGCCTACCTGTTCGGCTTCGCGTTCATGAGCCTGTTCCATGGGGCTCTGGCCGACAGCTTTGGCCGCAGGCCAGTGATCCTGTGGGGCATTGCTGTGTTCACGCTGGCATCGGCAGGCTGCGCGCTGTCGCAGACCATCGGGCAACTGGTGTTCTTCCGGGCATTGCAGGGCCTGTCCACGGGCGCCGGAATCGTCGTGTCGCGCGCCGTGATCCGCGACATGTTCCCGCCCGCGCAAGCACAGAAGGTGATGAGCCAGGTCACCATCTACTTTGGCGTGGCCCCGGCGATTGCTCCCATCGTGGGGGGCTGGTTGTTCGTGCACCTGGGCTGGCACAGCATTTTCTGGTTTCTGACCCTGGTGGGTGTGACGCTGTGGACTGCCAATTACCGCCTGTTGCCCGAAACCTTGCACCACGACCACCGGCAGCCCTTCAACGTGCGCCACCTGATGCGCGGCTATGTGCAACTCGGGTCGAGTGCGCGGTTTGTGTTGCTGGCCCTGGCCAGCGGCGTGCCGTTCAATGGCATGTTTCTTTACGTGCTCTCCGCACCCGCATTCCTGGGCGAGCATTTGTCGCTGGCACCCACACAGTTTTTCTGGTTCTTTGTCTTGACCATCTCGGGCATCATGGGCGGCGCCTGGCTTAGCGGGCGCCTGGCCGGGCGCATCCCGCCCAAGCGGCAGATACGCCATGGGTTTCTCATCATGTGCACAGTGGCTGTGCTCAACCTCGCGGCCAACCTGCTGTTTCCCCCGCACGCCTGGTGGGCTTTGCTGCCTATCGCCATCTTTTCATTCGGCTGGGCACTGATGGTGCCGGTGGTCACGCTGCTGGTGCTCGACCTCCATCCAGAGCGCCGGGGCATGGCCTCGTCGATGCAGGCCTTTGTGGGCTCCAGCGCCAATGGTCTGGTGGCCGGCCTGATTGCCCCCCTGGTCATGCACTCCACGGTGCTGCTGGCGCTGGCCTCGCTGCTGATGATGGGCATTGGCCTGGTGGCCTGGATCTATCTGCACCACCGCTGGCCAGACATCGGACGCACGCCCGTCCAGCTCTGAGGGTCCATCAGGGCGCCCAGGCTCGCTCATTGGACAGCACCACCAGCAAGACGTTGCCCACTGTCAGTGCGCGGTGGCCACCAGGCGCGCTCCCACCTCAGATGCTGTGCGGCTGCCGACGGTCCACGTTTTTCTGCTGGTAATAGCGGTTCTTCTCGGCGTACATGGCCTGGTCGGCCCGATTGATCGCCGCCTCCACCCCATCGCCGGAATGACAGCTGGCGATGCCCATGGCCAGGCTCAGGTGCTGGCCCGGATAGAACTGGTTGTTCAACTCCAACATCGAAATGATGCGCTCCTGCAACGCATAAGCTCCACGTTCTTCGGTGCCGGGCAACAACACAGTGAACTCATCGCCACCGATGCGCGCAGCGCAGGCGGGCGCATCCACGGCCTTGGCCAGCACTTCTCCCACGCGGCGCAGCATGGAGTCGCCCGCAGCATGGCCCTGCTCATCATTGACCACCTTGAGACCATTCAGATCAATGGCGATGACAGACAGCGGCCACGGCCCCTTGCGCGTGAGCCTGTTCAGCTCTTCGGCATAGAAGGCGCGGTTGCGCAGTTGGGTAAGCACATCGTGTTTTCCCAAGTATTCGAGGTAAGCCTCTGCTTTCTTTCGGGCAGTGATATCCACCAAGGACAGCAGCACCAGGCCCCAATCGTGCAGGTGGCTATCGAGCACGGCGAACTGCATGTGGATATTCACGGCCTCGCCCGAGAGTGAATAATTCACCACCTCGCGCTGCTGGAAGGTCTTGCCGTCCCACAGATCCTGCAGCTGTTCGGCGAAGGACTCGTGCATCTCTCCACGGAACACGCGACCGATGTTGTTGAGCAGCAGGTCCTTGCTGGAAGCACCGAACATGCGAAGCGTCTGCTGGTTCACATCAATGACGCGGATCTCCTGCATGCAGCGGCTGACGAAATCCGGGTGCACCTTGAGAAAGGTCTTGAAGTCGCCAATGCCCTGAGCACGAACGCCGTCGAGCAGGCTCTTGACCACGCTGAAATCCTCGACCCAGAGCGATACGGGCGAATGCTCGAACAAGCCTCTCGCGTACTGCTCACTGCGCTGGATCTGCCGCGCGCTGTTGTGCTGCTGGGTGTTGTCTTCCAGGGAGACGAGCACCCGGCTCCAATCGTCTTCATGGCCGGGCAGGATGCGGGCGCGGACCAGCACGTCCAATCGCCGACCATCGAGCGCGTAGTTCACCGTCTGATTGGAGAACTCCAGCTGCCCGTCCCACAGCTGCGCAAGTTCATGCGCCGCAGTGTCGTGCCGATCGTCACGAAAGACTTTGTCGAGGTTGGCTTCCAGATGCTGCTGGCTGTCGGCCGAGAACAACTCCAGCGTGCGCCGATTGACCTGCAGCACACGCAGCGACGCACTGCATTGGCGCAGGCGGGCTGGGTCTTCGGCCAGATGGGCGCGTATGTCGGCCACCCCTTGCGCGCGCCAGCCATCGAACAAGCGTTTGAGTTCGCTGAAATCCTCCAGCCAGAGCGACACGGGGGCCAACTCGAACATGTGTTCGTAATCAGCCCCCGAGGAGAGAGAAGAGACCACAAGAAATTCCTCCGTGGGCAATTATTGACGACACCGCTCACAAAAAGCTGGCGAGGCGCCCTCCAGCCACAAAAAAGGGCTGGCACCTTGCGGCGCCAGCCCTCGATGGGTCAAAGCGCTCAACACGCCCTACCCCACTTTATCCATCCATCAGCGTGCGGGGCGCGCTGGGCGCTTGCGCGCATCGTGGGCCACAAAGGGCTTGCCACCGCCGCCTGCAGGCTTGGAGAACGCAGGCTTGCGCGGCGCGAAATCACCACGGGGTGCGCCGGCATCGCCACGGGGGGCAAAGCCACCGCGGCCCGCATCGCCAAAGCCCGGCTTGCGGCCATAGCCTTCGCCGTCGCGGCGAGGAGCAAAACCACGGTCAGCACCACGGTCGTCACGGCCCCCGAAGCCGCCACCATCGCCACGGGCTGGCGCGCCACGGTTGTCACCACGGCCAGCAAAACCGCCGCCAAAGCCACCACCGAAGCCACCACGGTCATGGCCGCCACGGGCGGGGCCGCCAAACTTGCGGTCACGGCTGTCGCGGTCATAGCCACCCGAGCGGCCACGGCCGCCAAAATCACCACCACGGGGCGCCTGGGGCGCACGTTGGGCGGGCTCCATGCCAGGCACCACTTCGGCCTTGAACTGCTGGCGGCTGTACGACTCAATGTCGTAGATCTTGCGGCGGTCGCGGAACTCGGCAAAGGTGACGGCCAGGCCATCGCGGCCCGCACGGCCAGTGCGGCCGATGCGGTGGGTGTAGTCCTCGGCCTTCATGGGCAGGCCGAAGTTGAACACGTGGGTGATCGTGGGCACATCGATGCCACGGGCCGCCACATCGGTGGCCACCAGGATCTGAACCTGGCCGCTGCGCAGCGCCATCAGGC
>CAYXSL010000056.1:0-23979 GCA_964466605.1 uncultured Verminephrobacter sp. | reverse complement strand
TGCCCGACGCCATCAGCTTCGAGACCGGCGCGGCCATGATGCTCAAGGGCCTGACGGCGCAATACCTGCTCAAGAAAACCCGGCCCGTGGAAGGCCTGCAGCCCGGTGACCATGTCCTGTTCCATGCTGCGGCGGGTGGTGTGGGGCTCATCGCCTGCCAGTGGGCCAAGGCGCTCGGCCTGCAGCTCATCGGCACGGCGGGGTCCGATGCCAAGTGCCAGCTGGCGCTGGCCAACGGCGCGGCGCACGCCATCAACTATCAGCAAGAAGATTTTGCAGCCCGTGTGAAGGAGATCACCGGCGGCAAGGGCGTGAAGGTGGTGTACGACTCGGTGGGCAAGGACACCTGGGACAAGTCGCTCGAATGCCTGCGCCCCTTCGGCTTGATGGCCAGCTTCGGCAACGCGTCGGGCCCCGTGGCACCGTTTGCGCCCGGCAGCCTGGGTGCCAAGGGTTCGCTGTACGTCACGCGTCAGACGCTGTTCACCCACATCGCCACGCGCGAGGCCACGCAAGCCATGGCGGACGACCTGTTTGCCGTGGTCGCCAGCGGGCAGGTCAAGATCCACATCGACCAGCGCTACCCGCTGGCCGACGTGCAGAAGGCGCACCGCGACCTGGAAGCACGCAAGACCACCGGCTGCACCATCCTCACGCTGTGAGCGCGGCTGCACAGGCGCCCACGTTCGACCAGTGGCTGGCAGGGGCACGCCAGGCGGCGCAGCAGCCCCCGGCCCAGCCGCGCAAGCCGCTGGTGGTGGCGGGGCAGGTGGTGGGCTCGGTGGCGCCGGGGGTTTTTAGCCAAATCAGCCTCCAGCGCTTGATGGATAAGCGCTACCAGCTATCAGAAGCAGAGCATTCTCAGGGCCTTGCTTGGCATCTGCAGGCATCGCCCACCGACGCCACCGATGCCCTCAACACCTTGGCCGCTGCGCTGCGCGATGCGGGCCTGTGTGGCCCGTGGCGCGACGAGCAGCTGGCGGTGACCAACCCGGCTGGCGAGGTCATCGGCACCGTGGAGCGCGGGGCCGTGCGCGTGCTGGGCGTGGCCACCCGCGCCGTGCATCTGGTGGGCCTGGCGCCCGACGGGCGCATGTGGGTGCAAAAGCGCTCCCTGACCAAACCCAACAACCCCGGGCTTTGGGACACGCTGATGGGCGGCATGGTCTCGGCGGCCGACTCGCTGCCGCAGGCCCTGGTCCGCGAAACCTGGGAAGAGGCCGGTTTGCGGGTCGAGGCATTGGCCGACGTGGCGCACGGGGGGCAGGTGCTGTTCAGCCGCCCCAGCCGCGAGGGCGGGGGCGCGGGCTTCATGGTCGAACGCATCGATTGGTTCCGCGCGCAGGTGCCCCAGGGCATGGAGCCCGACAACCAGGACGGCGAGGTCGAGCGTTTTGACCTGCTGCCTCTGGACGCGGTGCGCGAGCGGGTGGCCCAGGGGGCGTTCACGCTGGAAGCCGGGCTGGTGATTGCGGGGTTTCTGGGGGTGTAGTTGCCGGTGCGGCCTGTGCGTGCCCGCTCCCGCTGCTACCGGAGCAGGCTGGCAGGCAGCCCAAGCCCTGCAAGGTGGCCTGCACCGCCTCGTCCAGCGGGGTGTGTGGCTCCTCGCCCAGCACCGCCCGCAGCCGGTCGTTGGCCATGCGCACCGGCTGCTGCCACAGGTAGCGCATCTCGCGCATTTCACGCAAGGTGGTCACGAACGGCGAGACCAGCGTGACCAGCCACCACGGAAAAGCCTGTACGCGCGGCGCCTGGCTGCCCCGCGCCACCACCACACGGCCAATGGCAGCCGCCATCTGCGTGCCGTCGGCATCCCAATGCCCAGCCAGGTGAAAACGGGCAAACGCGGGCAGCTCGGCGCGCCGCTCCAGCAGCAGCACCATGGCGCGCGCCACGTCGGGCAGGTACGACCACTGGTGCCCGATGCCCGGTGCGCCGGGCTGCTTCACCGTGGTCACCGGTCGTCCCGGCTGGACCAGGCCCTGCGCAAACCAGCTGTTGCCCGCCTGCGGGCCAAAGAAGTCGCCCGCGCGCACGATGATCACGCGGCATGTCTCCTCCAGCGGGTGCGGCACGGTGGCTTGCTGCAGGCGGCGCTCCATCTCCACCCGCAGGGCGCCTTTGCGCGTGCGGGGGTGCTGGGGGGCGTCTTCGTGCAGCACCGGGAAGGCATCCGGCCCGTAGTTGTAGACGGTGCCTGGCAGCACCACCGTGGCGCCGTGCGCCCGGGCCACTGCAATCGTGTTGTCGATCATCGGTAGGACCAGCTCGCTCCAGCGCCGGTAGCCGGGCGGGTTGACCGCGTGCACGATCACCTGGCAGCCCTTGGCGGCAGCCATCACATCGGCGCGGGCCATCGCGTCGCCCCGAACCCAGGTGAACCCGTCGCGCTGCTCTCGGGCCTGCGCTGCGTTACGGTGCATAGCCACCACCTCCCACCCCCGGTCACGCAGCTGGCGCGCCACCTCGCCGCCAATGCCGCCGGTGGCGCCCAGAACCAGTACCTTGGGGCGGCTGCCCGTGGGGTTGTTGCTCATCTCGATACTCCTTCAAAAACCTGTGGATGGAGGCAGTGTCCGCGCCAGGGCGATCCAATGGAATTGCTGAAAATGAGTGCTTAGCTATACATTTGTGTATGGACCAACCGGATCGCCATGACATTGGCTGGGAGCTGTACCGTTCGTACCTCGGCGTGCTGCGAGAGGGCTCCTTGTCGGGCGCCGCGCGGGCCCCGGGGGTGACGCAGCCCACCGTGGGCCGCCACATTGCCGCGCTGGAGCAGGCCCTGGGGCTGGTGCTTTTCACCCGGTCGCAGCAGGGCCTGCTGCCGACCGAGGCCGCGTTGGCCCTGCGCAGCTACGCCGAAGCCATGGGCCACTCTGCGGCGGCCCTGGTGCGCGCGGCTGACAGCCAGGGCGACGGCGTGCGCGGCACGGTGCGTGTGAGCGCCAGCGAGGTGATGGGGGGCGAGGTGCTGCCGCCCCTCCTTGCACAGTTGCAGGCCGAGCACCCCGCATTGACGGTGGAGCTGGTGCTGAGCAACCGCGTGCACGATCTGCTGCAGCGCGAGGCCGACATCGCCATCCGCATGACCGAACCCCGGCAGGACGCGCTCATCGCCCGCCGCGTGGGCACCATCCCGTTGGGCCTGTATGCCCATCCGCGCTACATCGCCGCTCAGGGCATGCCCGCCACCCTGGCCGAACTGGCGCAGCACCGCCTGATCGGTTTTGATGCAGAAACCCCTTTTTTGCGTGCGGCCCAAAAGGCCCTGCCTGTGTGGCGGCGAGATCGGTTTGCCGTGCGCAGCGACAGCGATGTGGCGCAGCTGGCCTTTATCCGCGCAGGCGCCGGCATCGGCATTTGCCAGGAAGCACTGGCCCTGCGCAGTGCCCCCGCACTCGTGCGGGTGCTGCCGCAGCAGCTTCAATACGGGCTGGAGACCTGGGTGGTGATGCACGAGGACCTGCGCACCAGTCCGCGCTGCAGGCGCACGTTTGATGCGCTGGTGGTGGGGCTGGAGCGGTACCTTGTCGAAGGACTGGGCAGCGACGCATCGGCCGATTAGTCCGCTGAATCGGATGGGGGGGAAGGCTGCGATCTATTGGGCAGCTGAAGATGCCCATGGAGGTACGTTAGGGGCTTCTTTCAACGGCCTTTGCTGCCAAGAGCCGGCACGCCATTGCGCTGCACAGCCACCGCCTTCACCAGATCCCACGCCGCTTGCGCCACAGGCGAGAGCGCGCGGTGCTTCCGGTGCACCAGCATGATCTCCCGGTCCACGCGCGGCACCAGGGGGCGTACCGCCAGCCGTGCCAGGCCTTCGGGCGGCAGGGCCAAGGTGGGGATCACCGAGATGCCCAGGCCTGCGTCCAGCATGCGAAAGATGGTGGTGGGGTGGCCAACCTCCTGGGCCACCGTGCAGGCCACACCATGCTCGGCCAGGGCGCGGTCGATCAGGCGGCGGCTACCGGAGTCGTGGTCCAGCAGCACCAGTGCTTCGCCCTGCAGGTCGGTCCAGCGCACCTGGCGTTTGTCCGCCAGCCGGTGGCTGGGTGGGCAGGCCAGGCAGAAGGGTTCGGTCAGGATGGTCTCGCAGTGAAGCGCTTCGCGCTCGCTGGGGTCGATGACCACGCCAAAGTCCACCTCGCCCGAAAGCACGCTGGCCAGCACCGCGCTCTGGATGCGGTCCAGCAGCACCAGCTCCAGCCCGGGCAGGGTGCGCTGGCATTCGGCGATGCAGTCGGGCATGAGGTTGGCCGACAGCGTGGGGCTGCTCGCCACGCGCACGCGTCCGCGCCGCTCGGTGGCCATTTCCCGCACGTCCAGCAGCGTGTTCTCCAGCTCTTCCAGCACGCGGGGCAGGCGGGCCGACAGGCGCTGGCCCGCGTCCGTCAGCGTCACCTCGCGCGTGGTGCGGTTGAGCAGCTTCAGGCCCAGTTGGGCTTCCAGTTCGGTGATGCAGCGGCTCACGGCCGGTTGGGTCAGGCCCACCGCATCGCCGGTGCGGCTGAAGTTGCGGGTGGCGGCCACCGACTGAAACACATGCAGCTGGCGCAGGGTGATATTCATGCGCTTGAATCATAAATCCATCAGAGAAATCCATTTCACTTTGGAATCGGGCTGCGGTCCAATGCGTGTCTTCGGGGTTTGTGTGCCCCACGTTTCTGCATTTTTTGCGCTGCCTCTGCGCTGTCACCCATGGCCCGTTCCCGTTTTCTCCCTGACAACTTCACCCTGGCCTTGCTGGGCACCGTCACCCTTGCCAGCGTGTTGCCTGCCTCGGGCGTAGCGGCCCAGGCGCTGGAGGGGATCACCGTAGCGGCCGTGGCGTTGTTGTTCTTCTTGCACGGTGCCAAGCTCTCGCGTGATGCCATCGTGGCGGGGCTCTCGCACTGGCGGCTGCACCTGGTGGTCGTGGGCACCACGTTTGTGCTGTTCCCGCTGCTGGGCTGGGCGCTGCGGCCCGTGCTGCTGCCGCTGGTCACGCCCGGCCTTTACACCGGCATCCTGTACCTGTGCGTGCTGCCCGCCACGGTGCAGTCGGCCATCGCGTTCACGGCCATGGCGCGTGGCAACATGCCAGCGGCCATCTGCAGCGCGTCGGCATCGACCCTGCTGGGCATTGTGATCACGCCGCTGCTGGTGGGGCTGCTGCTGCCCGAGGCACAACAGCAGGCGGGCGCCGCGCAGCACGACACGCTGGCCAACATCGGCCGCATCACCTTGCAGTTGCTGGTGCCCTTTGTGGCGGGCCACCTGCTGCGTCCGTGGATTGGCGGTTTTGTGCAGCGCCGTGCGGCAGCGCTCAAGCTGGTGGACCAGGGCTCCATCCTGCTGGTGGTGTTCACGGCCTTCAGTGCTGCGGTGGTTGAGGGGCTGTGGCGGCAGTTGCCAGCGTCTGCGCTGCTGGGCCTGGTGGTGGTGTGCGCCGTGCTGCTGACCTTGGCGCTGGTCACCACCACCTGGGTCGCGCGGCGCATGGGGTTCTCCAAGGAGGACGAAATCACGCTGGTGTTCTGCGGCTCCAAGAAGAGCCTGGCCAGCGGCGTGCCCATGGCCAAGGTGCTGTTTGCATCGCACGCGGTGGGCGCCATCGTGCTGCCCGTCATGGTGTTCCACCAGATGCAGCTGATGGTGTGTGCGGTGCTGGCGCAGCGCTATGCGCAGCGCAGTGCATAGGTAACTGGGATGCTATCTTTTGTATAGCTGCAGGCGCATGAAGAACATGCGCCTGCGGCCCCAAAGGCTTCAACTCTGCTCGTTGAGCGTGCGCAGGCGGCTGGGCGCCAGGGCACCGGCCGATTCCAGGATGGGGTAGGCCACCGAGCACAGCAGCGAGTTGATGCGCTTGAGTTCGCTGATCAGGTCGATGTGCAGTGAACTGGTCTCGATGCTCTGCACCGTGTTGTCTGACAGGCGTGCCAGGTGGGTGGCCGAATAGGCGTGTTCCAGGTCGCGGAACCGGGCTTTTTCTTCCAGCAGCTTTTGTGCGTCGCGCACGCTGCCGTTCAAGAACACGCTCATCGCCAGCCGCAGGTTGTCGATCAGGCGGGCGTGCAGTTCATTGATCTCTTCCATGCCCGCCTCGGAGAACTGGCGGCCCTTCTTGATCTTCTTGTCCTCGATGTCGATCAGCACGCGCTCGATGATGTCGCCGATCTGCTCCATGTTGATGGTGAAGCTGATGATGTCGGCCCAGCGGCGGCCCTCGCGCTCGTCCAGGGCCTCGCGCGAGATCTTGGTCATGTAGTACTTGATGGCCGAGTACAGGCCGTCCACCTCGTCATCGAGCTTGCGCAGGTCTTCTGCCAGCTGCAGGTCGTCCGTGCGGATCACCTTGTGCAGGCCCAGCAGCATCGATTCGACCACATCGGCCTGGTGCAGGGCTTCGCGTGCCGCGCACGAGATGGCGAGGGACGGCGTGGCCAGGGCGGAGGGGTCTAGATGCTGGGGGCGGGTGCCAGCGGCAGCCTGCGCCTTTTCAACCGGCAGCAGGCGCTGCACAGCCCGCGCCACCGTACCTGTCAGGCCAATGCAGACGATGCCCACCACGATGTTGAAGGCCAGGTGGAACAGCACCACCAGGGCGGCGGTTTCAGGCACGTAGGGCCGCACATGCTGCAGCCACAGGCCGGTGAGCGGCGTCATGATGAGCACGCCAATGATCTTGAAGAACAGGTTGCCCAGGGGCACCTGGCGTGTCTGCACGTTGGACTTCATGGTGGTCAACACGGCGAGCACGCCGCTGCCCAGGTTGGCGCCTAGCACCAGCCCCAGCGCCACGTCGGCCGGAATACCGCCCGAGCCCGCCAGCGCGGCCGTGAGCAGCACGGTGGCAAGGCTCGAATACGCGACGATGGCCAGAATGGCGCCGGTAAAAATCTCCAGCAGCAAATCGCTGGTGAGCGCGCCCAGCAGCGTGCGCACGGTGGGCGACTGGGTGAGCACCGTGGTCGATTCGGTGATGAGGCGCAGCGCCAGCAGCATCAGCCCCAGGCCGATCAGCACGCGGCCCACGCGGCCCACGGCGGTGTCCTTGCGCGAGATGAACAGCACCACGCCCACAAAGATGAACAGCGGCGACAGCCACGACAGATCCATGGAGAACACCACGGCCATCACGCTGGTGCCCACGTCGGCGCCCAGCATCACGGCCAGCGCTGCAGGCAGGCCCACCAGGCCCTGGCCCACGAAGGACGACACGATGAGCGCGGTGGCTGTGCTGGACTGCACCACGGCCGTCACGCCAATGCCGGAGAGCACAGCGGTGAAGCGGCTGCTGACGCTGTGCGCAATCAGTTGGCGCAGGTTGGCGCCGAACACGCGCAGGATGCCGGTGCGCACCAGGTGGGTGCCCCAGATCAGCAGCGCCACGGCTGCCAGGAGATTGAGGAGATGCTTCATGAAAACCGTTGTTTCTTCTTCTTGTGATGGGCGCAAACCCTGCTATGACCAGACCCAGGGGCCAATGCAAGAACCGCGCACACCGGGCTGTCATAAAACTGACACATAAGCATACTCCTGATTCCATAGCGCCGGAGCAGATGCCCATGTCGGCGCTGGGTGCGTTGCTGCGCACAAACAGCACGGCCCGCATGCAGCGGGCCGTTCAGGGGGCAAAGCGAGTGGGGGTCAGCGCTCGCGCCGTACCCGCAGCAGCTCGTCCAGGATCAGGCAGGCCGCACCCACCGTGATGGCCGAGTCCGCCAGATTGAACGACGGGAAGTACCAGCCCGCGTAGTGGAACTGCAAGAAGTCCACCACATAGCCGTGCATGAGCCGGTCCACCACGTTACCCACCGCTCCGCCGAGGATGCTGGACAGCGCAAAGCTGAACAGCTTCTGGCCCGGGTGCGCGCGCAGCTGCCACACGATGAAGATCGTGGCCGCCGCGCCGATGCCGGTGAACAGCCAGCGCTGCCAGCCGCCCGCGTCCGACAAGAACGAGAACGCTGCGCCGGTGTTGTGAGCGCGCACGATGTTGAAGAAGCTGGTGATGAACGTGGAGTCGCCCAGCTGGTAGTGGTTGAGGATCAGCGTCTTGGTGATCTGGTCGGCGCCCAGAAGAAACACCGCCCACGCCAGCCACGGCCACATGCCCGCGCCGGTGCGTCCGGCCTGTGCTGTGCGCGCCATCACGCGTGCGCCCGGCTTTCGCCGTCGCCGTGGAGGTTGCTGGTGCAGCGGCCGCAGATGGTGGGATGGGCGGCATCGCTGCCCACATCACTGCGGTAGTGCCAGCAGCGCTCGCACTTCGCGTCGGAGCTGGGCTTGACGCTGATCTGCAAAGCGCTACCAGCTACCAAATCGATAGCGGATGTGATGAACACGAATTTCAGGTCATCGCCCAGACTGGCCAGCAGCGCATGGTCCTCGGGCGCAGCCGTCAGCGTGACCGTCGCCTGCAGCGAGGAGCCCACCTGGCCTGCGGCGCGCAGGGCCTCGATCTCCTTGTTCACCGCATCGCGGATCTCGCGGATGCGCGACCACTTGGCCAGCAGGCCCTCGTCGGCACCGGCGCCCACGCCGGCGACATTGCCGTAGGTCTCCAGGAAGATGGAGTCGGAGCTGCCGAACACCTTCCACGCCTCTTCGGCCGTGAACGAGAGGAATGGCGCCATCCACCGCAGCATGGCGTGCGTGATGTTGTAGAGCGCTGTCTGCGCACTGCGGCGGGCCAGGCTCTTGGGCGCGGTGGTGTACAGGCGGTCCTTGAGCACGTCCAGGTAGAAGCCGCCCAGGTCTTCAGAGCAGTACAGCTGCAGCTTGGCCACCACCGGGTGGAACTCATACACCTTGTAGTGGGCCAGCACCTCGGCCTGGAACTCGGATGCGCGGGTGAGTGCGTAGCGGTCGATCTCCAGCATCTGGTCGAACGGCACGGCGTCCTTGGCCGGGTCAAAGTCGCTCACGTTGGCCAGCAGGAAGCGCAGCGTGTTGCGGATGCGGCGGTAGGCATCCACCACACGCGCCAGGATCTTCTCGTCGCCCGCGATGTCGCCGGAGTAGTCGCTGGCGGCCACCCACAGGCGGATGATTTCAGCGCCCAGCTTCTTGTTGATCTCTTGCGGGTCAATGCCGTTGCCCAGCGACTTGCTCATCTTGCGGCCCTGGCTGTCCACGGTGAAACCGTGGGTCAGCAGGCCGCGGTACGGCGCACGGCCTTCCAGCGCGGAGGCCAGCAGCAGCGAGCTGTGGAACCAGCCGCGGTGCTGGTCATGGCCTTCGAGGTACAGGTCGGCCTCGGGGCCTGTGTCGTGGTGCACCTCGGGGTGCGTGCCGCGCAGCACGTGGCTGAAGGTGGAGCCAGAGTCGAACCACACTTCCAGGATGTCGGTGCTCTTGGTGTAGTGTGGCGCGTCTTCGGCGCCCAGGATTTCTTCGGTCGTCACGCGGCTCCAGGCCTCGATGCCGCCCTTTTCGACGATGTCGGCCGCCTGGTCCATGATTTCCATGGTGCGTGGGTGCAGCTCGCCCGAATCCTTGTGCAGGAAGAACGGGATGGGCACGCCCCAGCTGCGCTGGCGCGAGATGCACCAATCGGGCCGCCCAGCGATCATGTCGTGCAGGCGGGCCTTGCCGTTTTCGGGGTAGAAGCTGGTGTGCTCGATGGCGTCGAGCGCGATCTGGCGCAGCGTCTTGGCGGGCTTCATGCCTGCTTTAGTGAACACGCCTTCGCCTTCGTCCATGCGGATGAACCACTGGGCAGCCGCGCGGTAGATCACGGGCGTCTTGTGGCGCCAGCAGTGCGGGTAGCTGTGCGTGATGTCCTTGGTGGTCATCAGGCGGCCTGCGTTGCGCAGGGCCTCGATGATGACGGGCACGGCCTTCCAGATGTGCTGGCCGCCAAACAGCGGGAAGTCGGCCGCGTAGGTGCCGTTGCCCTGCACAGGGTTCAGGATTTCGTCCAGTGCCATGCCGTGCGCGCGGCAGGAGTTGAAGTCTTCCAGCCCATACGCAGGCGACGAGTGCACGATACCCGTGCCGTCATCGGCCGTGGCGTAGTCGGCCAGGTACACGGGTGACAGGCGGCGGTAGCCAAAGCTGCCGTCTTCGCTGGCCACGTCGTACAGCGGGTGCTCAAATTCGAGGCCGCCCAGGTTCTTGCCCAGGGTGGTGGCCAGCACGCTGCCGGTGAGGCCGTAGCGCTCCAGGCACGACGCCACCAGCGGCTCTGCCACGAGCAGGATGCGTTCACCCGCGTCCACCAGCGCGTAGCTGATCTCGGGGTTCAGGTTCAGCGCCTGGTTGGCAGGGATGGTCCAGGCGGTGGTGGTCCAGATGACAGCGAAGATCGGTGTGTCGATAAGCCTGTGCCCCAAGGTTGCGGTGTTTGCTCCGAAGGCCTGTACGACTGCACCAGGTTCATGCGCCTTGAACGCCACGTCCAGCGTGGTGCTCTTCTTGTCCTGGTATTCGATCTCGAACTCGGCCAGCGACGAGCCGCAGTCAAAGCACCAGTACACGGGCTTGAGGCCCCGGTACACAAAGCCACGCTCCATCACGCGCTTGAAGGCGCGGATTTCGCCCGCTTCGTTCGCGGGGTTCATGGTCTTGTAGGGGTTGTCCCATTCGCCCAGCACGCCCAGGCGCTTGAAGTCCACCATCTGCTGCGCGATCTGCTCGGTGGCAAACGCACGGCTCTTGGCTTGCATGTCGTCGCGACTCAGGTTGCGGCCGTGTTTCTTCTCGATGGCATTCTCGATCGGCAGGCCGTGGCAGTCCCAGCCCGGCACGTACAGCGCGTCAAAGCCTTCGAGCTGGCGCGCCTTGGTGATCATGTCCTTGAGGATCTTGTTCACCGCATGGCCCATGTGGATCTGGCCGTTGGCGTAGGGCGGGCCGTCGTGCAGGATGAACTTGGGCGCGCCCCGGCGAGCGTCGCGCAGACGCTTGTAGATGCCTTGGTCTTCCCAGTCCTTCACCCAACCCGGCTCGCGCTTGGGCAGGTCGCCGCGCATGGGGAAGGGGGTGTCGGGCAGGTTCAGGGTGCTGCGGTAATCCGGGGCAGTGGAGGGGGGCGTGCTGGCGTTGTCGGACATGAGAGAGCCTTAAAACGGGGCATTCCGGGGCGGGCCCGGAGCAATGCGGGGAAACAGGGAGCGAAACGCGAGAGGTGTCGGGCCTGCAGGGCAGGCGCTGCGCAGGCAGCCCCCTAAATTCGGTCGCGCGTGGTCTGACGCCGGGTCTCGGTGTGATTGGGGGCGTGGGCCGATGCAAAGTAGGCGCGCGCATCCGCACAGTCTTTGGCAATACCCGCTGTCAGGGCGTCCAGACCGTCGTACTTCAGCTCGTCGTGCAGTTTGTGCAGCAGTTCCACGCGCACGATTTTACCGTACGCCCCTTCGGCACCCAGTTCGGCGGGCCAGTGCAGGCAATGGGTTTCGAGCAGCACTCGGCCGCCGTTGACGTCGTTCGGGTCCAGCGAGGGGCGAACGCCCAGGTTGGCCACCCCAGGCAGCGGGCCATCGGCCAGGCCATGCACCAGCACCGCAAAGATGCCGCTGGCGGCGGGCTTCCAGTGCGCAAACCGCAGGTTGAGGGTGCGAAAACCGTCGCCTGTGCCTTCTGCCGTGGCACCCAGCTCGCGCCCTAGTTTGCGGCCATGCACCACATGGCCGCTGATGGTGTAAGGCCGCCCCAGCAGGCGCGCAGCGGCCTCCATGTCGCCCGCTGCCAGCGCCTGGCGCACGGCGGAGCTGGACACGCGCAGCCCGTGCACCTCGTAGCTGTTCATGCGGGCTACGTCGAAGCCCTTGGCTTGGCCGGCCGCGTCCAGCATCGCGTAGTCGCCCGCGCGCTGGCGGCCGAAGCGGAAATCGTCGCCCACCAACACATAGCGTGCACCCAGCCCACGCACCAGCACTTCATCGATGAAAGCGTCGGGCGACTGGGCGGCCAGCCGCGCGTCAAACGGCAGCACCACGGTCTGTTGCACACCGCAGCGGGCCAGTTCGGTGAGCTTGTCGCGTAAGGTGCCGATGCGGGCTGGGGCCAGTTCAGGCTTGTTATGGGCCCCGGCAAAGTAGTCGCGCGGATGGGGCTCGAAGGTGAGCACGCAGCTTTCCACTCCCCGGTGTGCCGCCTCGCTGTTCAGCAGGGCCAGCATGGCCTGATGCCCCCGGTGCACACCATCGAAGTTGCCGATGGTCAGCGCGCAGGCATCGGCAATGCCCGGGTGGTGGAATCCGCGAAAGATCTTCATCGGTTTGTTATCTTTTTGATAGCGTCATGCGCAGGTCCATCAAGCGCAGGACGCCAATTTGTCACAAAAAGAGTATATTGTGACCCACGGCTGGCCCCGCCCAGGGCTGCCCGCGAGACATCTGCGTTCAGAATCTTTTCGGACTTGCACAAATCGGGATGCAACAACCGCCTTTTACTTGGGGCGAGCCACTTGCCAGAGTCCTGTTTTGCGGAAGTCATGTCCTTGTGTACTTTGTGTTCCAGGAGGCGTGTTTTGAAGGTCTTGAAGCTCTCAGCCCAAGGGCTGCCCCAATCGTGGATTTCGCTGGAACAGGCGGTGATTCATTACGCCGCCGGGGAAGTGCGCTGGGAGTCCGGCGGCCAGATTGCCCGGTTCCGGGGCGGGTACAACGCCATATCGGGTGAGCAATCGGTGATCGCCATCAACAGCATCATCGGCACCAAGGGGGTGCCCAGCATCAACCCGTTCGAGCTCAAGCCCAGCCTGACCAACAGCAAGCTCTTTGCCCGCGACCGCAATGTGTGCGCCTACTGCGGTGGGCGTTTTCACGAAGAGGACCTCACGCGCGAACACATCGTGCCGTTCGCGCGCAACGGTCAGGACCACTGGATGAACGTGGTCACGGCCTGCCGCCCCTGCAACCACCGCAAGGGGCCGCGCACGCCGGAGCAGGCGCACATGCCGCTGCTGTACGCGCCCTATGTGCCGAGCCTGTGGGAGGACTTCATCCTGCGCAATCGGCGCATTCTGGCCGATCAGATGGAATTCCTCATGGCCCACGTGCCCAAGTCGTCGCGCCTGCTCGCTTGAGGGGGAGCCAAATGTCAGGGCCTCAAGGTGGTGGCGGCAGCGCCAAGCAATCAGGTTGATTTGTATGCCGTCACGACGAACCCCGTGACGGGTTTATGGTTTTCTTCATGCAGCACTACATCCTGAATCTCGACGCTGGCGAAGCCTGTAGATTGACATAGCGCTTCTACATGGCTTCGCTTGTGAGCGTATCTGCCACAAGTCTGCAGTACCAAGTCTGGTCCCTGCTCTGGCGCTGTTTCGAATGAAAACACCATCATGCCGCCTGGGGTTAGGATTCGATGAGCGTTGGGAATTGACTGCGTAACCTCGCCTGCATAAGTAAACACGTCCAGCGCAGTGATCACCTGATAGAGCGCATCGGGCGTTTCGCGCAGGGCGTCATGCAAGTTCACCGTATGGAAGCGGTCGTAGACGTTGTGCCGCGCGGCTTGCTCAATCATTTTCATCGATGGGTCTACGCCCACCAGCGCGCCGTCCAGGCGGCCCAAGCACACCCCTAGCAGCCCCGTTCCACAGCCAAGATCCAGGACATTGATTCTTTTGTCAGGATGTTGCGCCAGGATCTTGTCGCCGACTTGTTTGGGCAACTGGTACTTGAGACCACGCACCATGTGCAAATCGTAAAACTCAGCCATGTTGTCAAAGATAGAACGCGTTAGTTCAGGGGGCTGTTCCCCTGGCGTTGTACCGTTGGCAAGCTGTCCATAGTACTGGTACACCGCGTCGTCCGGTGCCAAGCTCAGCAAAGCCGTTGTATTTTCCTTGGCGTCGGTTGGCTTCCCGGCTGCAATACATGCCTGTACACGGCCTACCAGGGACTGCGGATCCTGCGGTTGTTCCTGCACCAGGCTGTCCCAGATCGCAAGGGACTCCGCGTGCTTGCCTTGCTCACTCAGGTCGCGTGCCAGCAGGCGCCGTAGCGCGATATCGCCGGGCACCAGCTCAAGGCCTCGTTGCAAGTGGCGGACAGCCATCTCCAGATGACCGGCACGGTGTGCGATATCGATCACACCTGCGAGCACCTGCAGGTTTTTGGGTTCAAGTGCGGCTACTTTTTCGGCGGTTTCTATAGCTTCTGGAAACTGATTCTGACGCGCTAGCAGCAATGCCAGTTCCAGCAGTCCAGGCCCCCAGTCAGGCGCCAGGGACACTGACTTGCGCAGCGCATCAAATGCGCCTTGAACGTTGCCCGCTTTTTCAGCCAGCAGACCGCCGAGCATGAAAACCCGCGGATCCTGAGGCCATTGTGCGTTGGCCTTGTTGAGTGTGAGCGCGGCGTTCTTGAGATCGCCTTGTGCAATCTGCTCGCGGGCCTGGGTCAGGTGCTGAAGGTTGGGGTCGGTCGCTGTGGCGCTCATGGGTGCTGGAACTTTGAAAATAGACCGCAGGGCAGTCTGCCGGACGTAGAAGGGTCGGCGTCAACAAGAAATGCGAGGGGTGATTATCCAGGATTCAGCCGGTGAAGCTTTCTGGCTGCTTGGTGAAGGTGATACCTTATCTCCCGCTGGGACTGATGCGCTGCGAGGCCAGTGTCAACGTGAAGCAAGCGCCCAAGCCCTCGCTGGATTGAACGGTGATGTCGCCCCCGTGCAAGCGTGCAATGCGGCGAGCAACCCATAGTCCAAGGCCAAACCCCTTGCTTTGGTCCGTGCGGTCGCCTCGCTCAAACTGTTCAAAGATACGGTTCATCACGTCCAGCGACATTCCCGAGCCTTCGTCCGCCACAGAGATTTCAAGCAGCCCCGTCTTCCCTTTTTGTGCTGCGATGAAAATTTCCCCGGCGGTGGCATATTTCACGGCGTTGTCCACCAAGTTGGACAGGGCAATGTGCACCAGGGTTGCGTCGCAGACCCATTCCGGGGGCGCAGAGTCGGTAAAAAGCTGCAATCGGTGGCGGGGCGACCAGTGCACCAGTTGAGCGGCGTGGTGAAGCAAGTCGATGACTTTGACCGGAGAGGCCTGCAGCGCGAGGCCGCTGTGGTCGAGTCGCTCATTGATCAGGCAGCTGTCGACCAATGCGGTCAGGCGCCTGCTGGCCCTGCGTATTTGCACGGCCCGATCGACCTGGGGCTGCAGCTCGGCGGAGGGGAAGCTCTGCTGCTCTGCCGCAGCGCTATCGATCACCGTCAATGGGGTTCGGAACTCATGGCTGATCATGTGGAAGAACTGCCGTTGTTCATCTCGCAAGGCGCGCTCGCTTTCAAGCGATGTTGCAAGCGCGACTTGGGCCGCAGATAGCTCCGTAGTCCGCTGCAGGATGCGTTCCTCCAGCGATTGCTCGGACAGCGCCAGCCGCTCTATGGCCTGGTCCTTCGCGTGCTGGGCTCTGCGATAACGGGTCACCATCCCGACGAACACCGCACTCGCCAGCAGAGCGGTGAATGCGATGGCCTCAAGTTGCCAGATCCATGTCGCATCGACATTCCATTGAATCTGACCCGTCATGAGAATGGCGATGGGTACGCCGCACAGGCAATGCAGGCCGTATGCCAGGAGTAAAAGTACATGCGGACCGATGCGGTCTCTGCGCCGCAATGCCAGACAGCACAATGAGATTCCTGCGATGTCGCTGGCAAGCAGAGAGATCAGATTGACCCATGCCACATCGGGGTAAAAGCCCAGAGGTCCGCTGAAAGCGCCCAGCACATTCACTCCTATAAGGAGGGTCAGGAATCTGTCGGTCCACTGGTAGGGCGTATGGCGTGTGAGCTGTTCTTTGATTTGCCATGCCAGCGCCGCGGGTAGCAAAAAAGCCCCTATGCTGACAGCGTTGCTGTCCCAGAAGCTGAAGTCCGGTGGGGTCCAGAGACTTGAGTAGCCCCGCACGTTGAACACGTGAATGGCGCTGGCAGTCACCAAGACCGCGAGCGAGAAGAGCGCACGCGTCCGGAAAATGATGGTGGCAGCCCAGATGCCGACCAAAAGAGCGGACATGGCGCCGAAATAAAGCCCCATGAGCCGTTCAGCGGATGCCAGGGTGGTTGCAAGGGCATGGGTGTCAAGAATGTCCGCTTGGAACTGCGTCGCGCTGGTTGTATGAATCCGGATGAGAGCTTCCCGACCTGGTGTCAAACGAAACAGATGTTGCCTAACGCCAGGTTTGCGATCCGTGGGCACCAGATCCCCACTCTCCTGTATACGCCACGCACCATCGCTGCCTTTCTGGTACAGGGTCACAAAGTCGAGATAGGTCGGCTGTGCCAGCAGCCAGAGATCTCCCGGTTCATGTTCAGGGGGGAGGGCTGGCACCTTGAAGCGCAGCCATACGGTGTGACGCAGATACCCAGCGCTCAAAGGCGCTTGAAGGTTGGCTTTAGCTCCTTCTGCCGGAGTGGTGCTGATCGCCTCAGGTCCCAGGTTCCCGCTGGGATCATCCAGTCTGTCCATGGGGACATCCCATCCCAGCTGCCAACTGGTTGGCGTTTGTAGCGCTTGTGCTGGTGTGCATGCCAAACCCCATAGCAGAGCGAAGAGCCAAATCGCGGTCAAGGGGAAGTACGTTGTTCTGGAAGGCTTTCGGCGCATCGTTTCTGTGAGTTCTTGAGAGTTCTTGTGCATGGCTGGCGGCGTGATGCGCTGACACAATGTTACGCAACCCACTTCCTGATTTGCTCCCATTTTTCTCATGTCTGCCGAACCGATCATTGCTGTTGTCGAAGACGACGAGGACATCCGCAGCAATGTGTGCCGATTCCTCGCGCGCTCTGGCTTTCAATCTTGGGGCGCCGAATCCGCAGAGGACTTCTACGTTCGTTTGCTGCAGTCTCGTGTGGATCTGGTTGTGATCGACATTGGGCTGCCCGGTGAAGATGGCCTGAGCTTGCTCACCCGTTTGGCATCTCAGGGCGTTCCCACGGTACTCATGACGGCCCGCGCCGATCTCGATAGTCGGATCAAAGGTCTCGATGCCGGTGCATTGCAGTATTTCGTGAAGCCTGTGGACATGCAGGAACTCGTGGCTGGCATCCGTTCCCAGTTGCGCAGCAAGCGCTTGCAAGGGGGAGGCGACGCGTCGGTTGCTGTGCCCTGGCAGCTGGACGCAGCGAATGCGGCCTTGCGCGCGCCCAATCAACTGCTGGTGCCTCTTACGACCCGTGAGCTTGAACTTCTGTCTTGCCTTTTCAAGACAAAGGGCGTGGTTGTCAGCAAGCAGGTTTTGATGCACGCCGTGGGTGGAAGAGGGTTGGAGGACGACTTCCACCGCATCGAGTCGGCGCTCAACCGGTTGCGCCGCAAGACTCTGGAAATCACCAGCATGCCCTTGCCGGTGCGTGCAGTGTTCGGCAAGGGGCTCGTCTTCGTGACATAGCCCTGCGCAGGGGCTTCTACGGCTGCACTCGCGCAGCATCGCCCACCCATTCAACCAGTTACCCATTCTCTTTCGATGGCTTGAAGGCCAACGAGGGGAGAGGCTTGCCTGTGCGCCAGCCGTTCGAAATCAGTTTGGTTTTGTGTGTGAGTCAACCCGCGGCCATCCGCGGGAATTTGCGGTTTACCAAGAGGGGGAAGTGTTGAAAATGATCGATAACTGGATGGCATTGCGGACCTTGGCTTGCCGCTGCTTGCGTGGAGTCTTCGCGCTCTTTGTTGCTGCGCTGTGTTTGCTATCCACCGCTCAGGCGGGGGTGGTGAACGGCGATTTCGAAAGTGGAGATTTCACGGGCTGGACGGTGACCAACTACCGCAACAACGGTATTGCCACATTCCCGCCCACCCAGAAAAGCCATCTGAATTTGCAGCCTCCTGTTACGGCCCCAGTGACGCAGGTGGTGAGCGCGGCATCCGGCACGCCCGCGAGTGCGCCAGACGCACCCGGACAAGCCATCACCATCCCGTTTCAGGGCTCGTACAGCGCACGGATCAACGCGCGTGGCAACAACAACCGTGCCAGCGGCATCCAGCAGTCCGCCCAGATGGTGCTAGCCGATGTGGACCCCGTGGATGGCAAAGTGCACTTGCGCATGGCCGTCGCTCCGGTGATCCAGGACGGCGGCCACAGCCCTGAACAACAAGCCTATTTCTACGTCGAAGTGCGTAACGTCACCAAGGGTACGCGCCTGTTCTACACCTTCAACTTTGCGGCCCAGCCAGGCGTGCCATGGCAGACCCTGGGGGGCTATCAGTACACCGGCTGGCAGGCGATTGACGTGGCTCCTGGGAACGGACTTTTGGATGTCGGTGATACCGTCGAAGTCGAGGTCATCGCCGCAGGTTGCAGCCAAGGCGGTCACTCGGGGGAAGTCTACGTAGATTCGATCGGCCCCTTCTTTGCCGGCCTGCTTGTCTCGGCCACTGGGCCCACGACCGCCCAGCCAAGCGACAACGTGGCCTACACCTACACCTACAGCAACAACAGCGGGGTGATGGTTTTCAACAGCAAAGTCAGTGCGCAAAGCCCGCAAGTGCGAAACGCTGCCAACACGGCCACCATCGATGCGGTGTTTCAGTCGGTGACAGCGCCTGCTGGCGCGACTTGTACGACACCGGCGGTGGGGTCGGCGGGCACGGTGACCTGCGACTTTGGCTCATTGGTCGATCACCAGAGCGGAACTTTTGAGATCGTATGGGGCGTGCCAGCCGGTGCGAGCACCAGCAGTCCGACCAACTCGCTCAACCATGGCACCTACTCCATGTCAGCCACGGGGGCCAGTACGGTGCTGGGCCCGTTGGTGCAGACCCGAGTTGTCAGTGGCGCAACGTTGACAGACTTGACGGTCAGTGTGAGCGATGGTGTGTCGGCCAGCGCCGTGGGCAGCGCCTCCACTTACACCGTCGTGGTGAGTAACAACGGCCCGGCTCCTGTGATTGGAGCGGCATTGACGCAGCCGACTGTGTCGGGCCTCACAGTGGGCAACTGGACCTGCAGCGGCACAGCGGGCGGATCGTGTCAGGGTGGAGCGCCCTCGGCGGGCACTATGCCTGGTGGCGGTGTGCTGCTGGACATTCCGGCCGGAGGGAGTGTCACGCTAACGTTCGGTGCGACCGTGACTGGGCCGACTTCGGCATCCACGGTTTTCAGCATTGCGACCCCTGCGGGTGTCACCGATAACAACACTGCCAACAACACTGCTGGCGACACCAACTCGGTAGCCGCCACGCTGCACAACCTGAGCCTGACCAAGTCGGGAGCGGGCAGTGGCACTGTGGTCAGTGTGCCTGCTGGCATGAACTGCGGTGCCACCTGCACGCTGCCAGTGGCAGACGGCGGCCAAGCCATACTCACGGCCACGGCGGCATCGGGAAGCATTTTCACCGGCTGGTCGGGCGCATGCACTGGCACCACCAACCCATGTACCGTACCCGCCATGACTGCGGACGCCGCAGCAGTCGCCAATTTTGCTCTGTCCGCTACCGTCACCATGACGTCTGGAGCCGGAGGAACTGTGACTCCCGCCAGCTCACGCACGGTGCCAGTAGGGGGGACTGTGACCTACACGCTCACACCCAACGCAGGCAATACTCCCAGCGCCAGTGGCTCCTGCAACGGCGTGCTGGCCGGCAACACCTACACCGTCAACCCGGTGACGGCCGATTGCAATGTGGCTTTCAGCTTTGCGCCGCTGACCGTGACGGCAACCGCAGGCGCCAATGGCACTGTCACGCCCTTGGGGGTGACAACTGTTGCAGCCCCCGGTAACACTGTGGTCTACGCAGTGACGCCCGACCCTGGTTTTGTGGCGCGTATCGCAACCGGTGGCGGAGCGTGCGGGGGCACCCTGGTTGGCAATACCTATACGACAAACCCGGTCAACGCGTCTTGTACGGTAGGCGTGACTTTTGTGGCGATCGCCGTTCCAGCATCCATTCCAACTTTGTCCGAATGGGGGCTATTGATATTGTCAGCATTGATGGCTGCGTTCTTCATCTACTTCCACCGCCGACAGGCGCGCTGAGCCTGTCAGGAAGCGTGAAGCTTGGGGCTGGAGTGTTCCGTCAAGCGCGGTCAGCCCCTTTTTACTGGAGATTTTTGATGAGACAGATTGCGCATGTCGCACGCTGGTCCAGTCTTGCTGGCCTGGGTGTGTGGATGGGGGTTGTCGCTATCCAATCTGCAAATGCGCAGCAGATGCCGGCGCGAAAGCCGGGGCTCTGGGAGGTCACGGTCCGCAGTACCGGCAACTCGGTAACGAACGAGCAGAAGGTCTTGCAATGCACTGATCGCCAGGCGGAGCCGATCATGTTGCTTGCGATCGTGCCCGGTCAGGAGCATTGTCACAGCGTGAGGGTGAAGAAAAATGCACGTGGCCGTGAGGTGCGCACCGTTTGCTATGTGCACGATAACCGCGTAGACGCCACGGTACAACTGTCAGGCGACCTTCAAACCGCCTACCGTGGCGTGTTTGAGGTCACTTATTCCAAGCCTGTGCGTTTCGTTCCTGGGCGCACCGAGTTCGAGGGCCGATGGTTGGGCGAATGTGGCGCTGCGCAGCGGCCAGGAGACATGGTGCTACCCAATGGCGCGACGGTGAACGTTGTGGAAGACCGCAAGCGTGCGGAAAGCCACGGTCACGCAGGGCACTCGCACTGATGCGCTGGCGTCCGCGACGCATCGCAGTGCCCTGACGTGCACGCAGGGATATCAGCCAACTATTGGCTGATTTCCAGCATCACCACGTGGCCTTGCGCAGCAGGCCAGGTCTGCCCCACCACCCGTTCGCCATTGAATTCGGCAACGATGCTGCGCACGCCACCGGCAGGCTTGACCTTGGCCGAGGCCACGCCAGCCCCTGCGGGCACCCCAGCAGGCACTGCGCCGTCCAGCAGCATCTTGTCGCGCGCCGGGTCCAGGTAGCCGCGCGGGCGGGTCAGGGTCACGACGCTGTCGGCACCCTTGTCGGCATCGGCCATGCGTTCTGCGCGCAGATGGATGAGGTCGCTGCTGCGCGGGAATCCGCTGCGATAGATGTGGGTGGTCGCATAGCCCGGTGCGGTGATCACGAACTCGATGGGTGTGCCGGGTGCAACTGCCAGCGGACCCCATTGGCCATCAGCCCCCACCGTTTTGCGCAGCAGCGGGCTGCCTTTGCGGGCGCCGGTGGCAGGGTCGGTGGCGTACACCTCCAGCTGTGCGCCCGCCAGCGGCAGGTTGTTGCTGAAGTTACCGGTTTTGGGGTCGGCAGAGTCCACGCCCAGGCCCGTGACCTTACCGTTCAGCACCACAGATTTTTCTGCAGCGATCTCGGTGCGTGCTGGCGCCTTGCCGGTGATGAAGCGGTAGGTGGCTTCAAACGCTGCGGGGGAGTACGACGTCTCGCGGTGATCGATGCGTGGGATCACCACGTTGGTGGCGCCCTTGAGTTCGGGGCCGGCAGCGGTCACGTTGGTGGCCGTGCCTTTCTGTCCGATCCACAGGCCGTCGGGCTGGGCGAACTTGTCGTTGTTGTCCGAGCGGATGGTCATCCATTTCACCGGGCCGCTCACTTCGTCGCCCGCTGCGTTCTTGGGGGCGTTCAGTGCTTTGAGGAAGGGACCTGTGCCGGAAAATTCGTTGCCTTCACGGAACCCCGGGATCGCCCACACGCCGTGGTTGGGGGTGCCGCCAAGGATGGCGTGGCTCACGGTCTTGTCGCCGCCGCCGTTGTAGATGTAGTTGCGGATGGCGTTGCCCCCGCGCGAATTGCCCACCAATACGACCTGGCTGGCGCCCGTGGCCTTGAGCACCTTGTCCACCTCGGCCTTCAGGTAGGCCATGTGCTCTGCGGCCGATGTGCGGCCTGCCTGGGGTTTGGCGTCCTCGTCGCGTGACAGCGGGTAGGGCACGTCGATGGCGTGCAGGCGCTCACGCGGCCAGCCGTTCGATTCGAACCGCCACACGGTGGTTTGCCACAGGGCAGCGGTATCGCCGTTGCCGTGCACGAAGACGATGGGTGGTGCCTCGGCCAGGCTGGGGCTCTGGGTGGCGCAGCCAGCCAAGGCGAGGGTGGCCGCCGCAGCGGTGGCCAGCAGGAGAGATCGGCGTTGCAGCCAGAGTGTGTTGTTCATCAAGGTGTCTCCAGAAAGAAAAAATGCCCGTGGACCAGTGAATCCACGAGCATCGTTGATGGCTGTGACGCGCCTGCGTCAGCGACCGTCAGGCAAACACGCCTGCGGTGTCTTGCATGCGGGCAGACACTTCACCCAGGTGGTGCAGTGTGTCGCCAAAGGTCACTTCCAGCTGGGTAAGCTTCTTGAAGTAGTGGCTCACGATGTATTCGTCCGTCACGCCGATGCCACCGTGCAGTTGCACGGCCTGCTGGCCCACAAAGCGCATCGACTGGCCCAACTGCACCTTCGCGCGGGCCATGGCAGCGCGGCGTTCTTCCGCAGGAGCGCCGAGCTTGAGGCTGGCGTAGTAGCTCATCGAGCGGGCCAGCTCCAGCTGCATCTTCATGTCCGCCACGCGGTGGCGCAGCGCCTGGAAGCTGGAAATGAACACGCCGAATTGCTTGCGCTGGTTCATGTATTCGACGGTGATGGCTACAGTCTTGTCCATCACGCCCACTGCTTCGGCGCAGGCGGCGGCAATGCCGGTGTCCACGGCCAGTTCCAGCGCGGCCAGGCCGTCGGTGGTGATGAGCGTGGCGGGGGCGTTGGCCAGGTGCACCTCGGCGGCGCGGCTGCCGTCTTGCGTGACGTAACCCTGCGTGGTCACGCCGCTCGCAGTGCGTTCGACCAGGAAGAGGGCGATCTTTCCGTCCAACTGCGCAGGCACGATGAAGGCGTCCGCCTTGTCACCCGCAGGCACTACGCTTTTGATAGCTGTTACCGCATATCCTGATTGCGCTTTAGCCGCTTTTGCTTCACAAACATCCAGGCGGTAGCGCGCCTTGCGCTCCTGCTGGGCCAGCACCACCAGGGCTTCGCCACTGGCCACGCGGGGCAGCCAGGCACCTTGCACGTCGGCGGGTGCGTAGTGCGACAGCACGCTGCTGGCGATGAAGGCCTGGGCGATGGGCTCCAGCACGATGCCACGGCCCAGTTCTTCGGCCACGACCATCGCGTCGATGGCGCCCTGGCCCATGCCGTCGTGCGCTTCGGGCACGGTGAGGGCCGTGAGGCCCAGCTCGGCCAGTTCGTTCCAGGCGGTGCGGTCAAAACCGCCGGCGGCCACGGCCGCGCGGCGGCGCTCAAACGTGTAGCCCTTGTCTACCCACTTGCGCACGGCGTCGCGCAGTTGTTCCTGGTCGTCAGAAAAATCGAAATCCATGTTCTTGTCTCCTGGAACTTGAGATCAGCCGAGGACGGTCTGAGCCACGATGTTGCGCTGCACTTCGTTGGAGCCACCGTAAATGGTGGTCTTGCGCAGGTTGAAGTAGGTGGATGCCAGCGGTGCGTTGGCGGTGACGCCGCCGGGGAAGTTGCCCTGCCAGCCGGCTTCCATGGCCTCTTCGATGAAGGGCATGGCAAAGGGGCCTGCGGCCAGCATCATCAGCTCGGCATAGCGCTGCTGGATCTCGCTGCCCTTGATCTTGAGCAGGCCCGCGATGTCCAGCGAGTTCTTGCCCGACTTCTCGGCCGACAGTACGCGCAGCACCAGCATTTCCAGCGCCACGATGTCGACTTCGAGCAGGGCGATCTGGTCGCGGAAGCGCAGGTCGTCCCACACGCCTTCGGTCTTGGCGATGCGCTTGAGGCGCTCCAGCTCGCGCTTGCTGCGGTTCACGTCGGCGATGTTGGTGCGCTCGTGGCTCAGCAGGTGCTTGGCGTAGGTCCAGCCCTTGTTCTCTTCACCGATCAGGTTCTCGGCGGGCACTTCGACGTTGTCGAAGAACACTTCGTTCACTTCGCACTCGCCATCGAGCAGCTTGATGGGGCGCACGGTCACGCCCTTGGACTTCATGTCCACCAGCAGGAAGGATATGCCGGTCTGGGGCTTGCCCTCGGTGCTGGTGCGCACAAGGTTGAACATCCAGTCGCCGTGCTGGCCCAGCGTGGTCCAGGTCTTTTGGCCGTTGACGATGTATTTGTCGCCCACG
>CAYXSL010000055.1:0-24088 GCA_964466605.1 uncultured Verminephrobacter sp. | reverse complement strand
GTGCATCAGCGCCAGCGCCAGCGCGGCGTCGGTGCCGGGCCGCAGGGCAATGTGCTCGTGGCACTTGTCGGCCGCCTCGCTCTTGCGCGGGTCGATACACACCAGCTTGGCGCCACTCCTCTTGGCCTGCTGCGCATAGCGCCAGAAGTGCAGGTTGCTGCCGATGGAGTTGCTGCCCCAGATCAGGATGAGCTGCGATTCGGCAAAAAACTCCACCTTCATGCCCACCTTGCCACCCAGGGTCTGGATCAGCGCCTCGGCCCCGGCGGATGCGCAGATGGTGCGGTCGAGCTGCGACGCGCCGAGCTGGTGGAAGAAGCGCCGGTCCATGCTCTCGCCCTGCACCATGCCCATGGTGCCCGCGTAGCTGTAGGGCAGGATGGCCTCGGGGTTGTGCGCGGCGATGGCCTGCAGGCGCTGGGCGATGTCGGCCAGGGCTTCGTCCCAGCTCACCGGGGTGAACTGGCCGCTGCCTTTGGCTCCGCTGCGCTTGAGCGGGGTGAGCACTCGCTCGGGGTGGTAGCTGCGCTCGGTGTATTTGCTCACCTTGGCGCACAGCGCGCCGTCGGTGTGGCGGTGCTCGGGGTTGCCCTGCACGCGGGTGGCCACGCCGTGCTCGTCCACGGTGGTCAGCAGTGCGCAGGTGTCGGGGCAGTCGTGCGGGCAGGCGCCGCGCACCTGGATCGGTGTGGTTTGAATGGGATTGGCGGCAGAAGGCGTGGACATATGCAGGCTGATCGTTAAACTGCCATCGGGGTTGGAACCGGCGTGCATACCCTTGCGGCTGGGCCAAAGAGGCTGCTTACCGGCAGCGCAGAGGGGTCGCCCTCGATTCACAGCAGAGAGAGCAGGATTTCACCATGAAGCAAATGGCACTGGGGCGCAGACAGTTTTCCGTGGGCCTGGGGGCGGCTGCGCTGGGGGGATTCCATCTGGCCCGCGCGCAGGGCGAAGGCCGCATCGTGCTGGGCCAGTCGGCGGCCTTCACCGGCCCGGCCGCCCAGCTGGGCCTGCAGTTCAACCAGGGCGCCAAGCTGTTTTTTGACCAGCTCAACGCCCAGGGCGGCGTGGGCAAGCGCATGGTCGAGATCCGCACGCTGGACGATGGCTACGAGCCCGACCGCTGCGCCGAGAACACCAGGAAGCTGATTGCCGACGAGGTGTTTGCGCTGTTTGGCTACATCGGCACTCCCACCAGCCTGGCGGCCATGCCGCTGTTCAACCAGGCCAAGGTGCCGTTTTTTGGGCCCTTCACGGGGGCCGAGGCGCTGCGCCAGCCGTTCAACCGGCTCATCTTCCATGTGCGGGCCTCGTACTACGACGAAACCGCGCTCATCGTGCGCCAGCTCACCAACCTGGGGCTCAAGAAGATTGCGGTGTTCTACCAGAACGATGCCTATGGCAAGGCGGGGCTGGACGGGGTGACCCGGGCCCTCACCGAACTCAAGCTCACCCCCGTGGCCACGGCCACGGTGGAGCGCAACTCGGTGGACGTGAAGGCGGCCGTGGACAAGCTCGTGCCCGCCATGCCCGACGCGATCGTGCAGATCACGGCCTACGCATCGGCCGCCGCGTTTGTGCGTGCGGCGCGCAAGGCGGGGTTTGGCGGCACGTTCTACAACGTGTCGTTTGTGGGCACGCAGGCGCTTGCCGACGAGCTGGGCAAGGACGGCGCCGGTGTGGTGGTGTCGCAGGTCGTGCCTTCGCCCTACCAGCCTTCGCGCCAGATCACGCGCGAGTTCCTGGAGGCCATCAAGAAAGGTGGCGACAAGGTGCAGGCCAACTACTCCAGCATGGAAGGCTACGTGGCTGCCCGCGTGTTCACCGAGGGCCTGCGCCAGGCCCAGGCCAACGGCAAGATCACGCGCGAGAGCTTCATCACCGGCACCGAGTCCATCGGCAGCCAAGTGATCTCGGGCTTTCCGGTGTCGTTCAGTGCCACCAGCCACGCGGCGTCGAAGTTTGTCGAGATGTCGATGCTGACCGGGGACGGTCGGGTCAGGACCTGATCCCATTCAGGAGGGGGCGCGTTGGCCCCCGCCGCTTCGAAGCGATCAGCCCAGCGTGCGTGTGCGCGCCAGCCCTTGCATGAACGCCTCGCAGCGCGCGAGCTGCTCCAGGCTCACGTATTCATCCGGCTGGTGCGCCTGCTGGATGCTGCCGGGGCCACACACCACGGTGGAGATGCCCGCGTTCTTGAACAGCCCCGCCTCGGTGCCAAAGGCCACCAGCGTGGTGCTCTTTTCGCCCGACAGCTCCTGCGCCAGCCGCGTGACCGGGTCGTCCTTGCTGCCCAGAAAGCTCGGGATCTCGCAAATCGTCTCGAAATCGAAGCCCGCTGCGGGCGCCACCTTCTTCATCGCAGGCTCCAGCGACTGGGCGTAGGCCACCACCTCGGCCTGCATCTGCGCCGCGTTGGCCGTGGGCAGGTCGCGGAATTCGTAGCGGAACTCGGCATCGCGCGGCACCACGTTGTCGGCAATGCCGCCGTGGAACTGGCCCACGCTGCTGGTCGAGAACGGCACGTCAAAGCCCTCGAAGCGGGGCTCGTTCTTTTCAAAGTCTTCCGCCATGTCGCGCACCCGGCCCACCAAGCGGGCCGCCATCTCGATGGCGTTGACCGAGTGGGGCGTGAGGGAGGAATGCGCCTCCTTGCCGCGCACGCAGCATTTGTAGCGGTACACGCCCTTGTGCGCGATGGCGGGGACCATGCTGGTGGGCTCGCCCACGATGCAGGCCAGGGGCTTGATATTCGCATCGCGCAGGTCGGCGATGAGTTCCTTCACGCCAAAGCAGCCAATCTCTTCCTCGTAGCTGAACGCCAGGTGGATGGCAAACGGCGCATCGCTGTGCAGGAACTGCTCGGCGTGCGAGACGGCAATGCCGATGAACGCCTTCATGTCGGCGCTGCCGCGCCCGTACAGCCGGCCGTCTTTCACCAGCGCGCTCAGTGGGTCCATGGTCCAGTCCTGCCCGTCCCACGGCACCGTGTCGGTGTGGCCCGACAGGATGACTCCGGCGGGTTTGCCCTCGCCCAGCGTGGCGAACAGGTTGGCTTTGGTCTTGTCCTCGTTGAAGGTGAGGCGGCTTTTTACGCCCAGCCGGGCCAGGTGGTCACGGATGAAATGGATCAGCTCCAGATTGGAGTGGTGGCTGACGGTGTTCATGCGCACCAGGGTTTGCGCAAGTTCGAGGGCGTGCGGGGAGAGTGTCATGTTGCAGTGCAAATAAACCCGGAGTGGCGCAAGGGGCGGCCAGCGGGCTAGACTGTGAGATCGTAAGGACACATATCATGAACGTTATTGACTCCATCGTCACCCAGGCGGCCAGTATTGCAGCGGTGCGCCGGGACATTCACGCCCACCCCGAGCTGTGCTTTGAAGAGGTGCGCACCGCCGACGTGGTGGCGGGCAAGCTCACCGAATGGGGCATTCCCATCCACCGCGGCATGGGCACTACGGGCGTGGTGGGCATCGTCAAGGGGCGCGATGGGGGCGCCAGTGGCCGTGCGATTGGCCTGCGCGCCGACATCGACGCGCTGCCCATGCAGGAGTTCAACACCTTCGCCCACGCCAGCAAACACCAGGGCAAGATGCACGCCTGCGGCCACGACGGCCACGTGGCCATGCTGCTGGCCGCAGCGCAGCACTTTGCCAAGCACCGCAACTTTGACGGCACCGTGTACCTGATCTTCCAGCCCGCCGAAGAAGGTGGAGGTGGCGCGCGCGAGATGATCAAGGACGGCCTGTTCGAGCAGTTCCCCATGGAGGCCGTGTACGGCATGCACAACTGGCCCGGCATGCCCGTGGGCCAGTTCGCCGTGAGCCCCGGCCCGGTGATGGCGTCGAGCAACGAGTTCAAGATCACCATCCGGGGCAAGGGCAGCCATGCCGCGCTGCCCCACAACGGCATCGACCCCGTGCCGATTGCGTGCCAGATGGTGCAGGCTTTTCAGACCATCATCACCCGCAACAAGAAGCCGGTGGATGCGGGCGTGATCTCGGTCACCATGATCCACGCGGGCGAGGCCACCAACGTGGTGCCCGACAGCTGCGAGCTGCAGGGCACGGTGCGCACCTTCACGCTGGAGGTGCTGGACCTGATCGAAAAACGCATGCAGCAGATTGCCGAACACACCTGCGCCGCCTATGACGCCGTGTGCGAATTCGAGTTCGTGCGCAACTACCCGCCCACCGTCAACTCGGCCCCCGAGGCCGAGTTTGCGCGCGCGGTCATGGCCAGCATCGTGGGCGAATCCAACGTGCTGGCGCAGGAGCCCACCATGGGCGCCGAAGACTTCGCCTTCATGCTGCAGGCCAAGCCCGGCGCCTACTGCTTCATCGCCAACGGCGACGGTGCCCACCGCGAGATGGGCCATGGCGGCGGCCCCTGCACGCTGCACAACCCCAGCTACGACTTCAACGACGACCTGATCCCGCTGGGCGCGACCTACTGGGTCAAGCTGGCCGAAGCCTGGCTGGCCCAGCCCGCCAAGGCGGCCTGATACCTGTCGATACCCGCCGATACCCGCCGATACCCGTCGATACCCGTCGATACCCCTACACCCGGGCGCACGTTGCGCGCGCCCCGGGTTTTCCGTGCCTTTCCCCACTGACCCCTGAAAGCCCCGTCCATGATCGGAATCGTTGAAGCCTTCTCGCCCAGCTACGCCCAGGCGCGCAAGAAGTTTCTGGAGGCCGCCGCAGCCGCTGGCCTGCCCATCGAATCGCACGCCCACCCGCTCAAGGGCCGGGACGGTGAAGACCTGGCGATGGATGTGGTGCGCGACGGCCCGGCGGATGCCAAAAAGCTGCTCGTCGTGAGCAGCGCCTGCCATGGCGCCGAAGGCTACTGCGGCAGCGGCGTGCAGGTGTTTGCGCTGCACGACCAGGAGTGGCGCGACAAGGCGCATGCGGCGGGCGTGGCCACGCTCTACATCCATGCGCTCAACCCCTATGGCTTCTCGCACGTGCGCCGCTTCACGCACGAAAACGTGGACCTGAACCGCAACTTCCAGGACTTCAGCCAACCTCTGCCCGTGAACGCCGCCTACCGCGAGGTGCAGCCCCTGCTGCTGCCCGAGCAATGGCCGCCCGGCCCCGACAACCTGGCTGCCGTGCAGCAGTACATCGACACCAAGGGCGAGGCGGCCTGGCAGGCTGCCATCTCGCAGGGCCAGCACGAGTTTCCGCAAGGCATCTTTTTTGGCGGCACCGAGCCCACCTGGAGCAACCGCACGCTGCGCCAGGTACTGCGCCAGCACGGCGCGGGCGCATCGCACGTGGCCTGGATCGATCTGCACACGGGCCTGGGCCCGAGCGGCCATGGCGAACGCATCTATGCGGGCAAGGACGACGCCGTGGCCGTGGCCCGTGCGCGCGCGTGGTGGGACGGCGGGGGGGCCACGCCCGTCACGTCGATCTATGACGGGTCCTCCACCTCGGCCTTCCTCACCGGGCTGATGTGGACTGCCATCTACGACGAATGCCCCGACGCCGAATACACCGGCATCGCCATGGAGTACGGCACCGTGCCCGTGCTCGACGTGATGAACGCCATCCGCGCCGAGCAATGGCTCAACCTGCACCCCGGCGCACCCGCCGAGCAGCATGCGCAGATCAAGGCCCAGATGCTCGCCGCCTTCTACACCGACACCGATGTGTGGAAGGGCCAGATCGTGAGCCAGGCGCGGCAGTCGATGTTCCAGGCGGTGGATGGCCTGGCTGGTTGAATGGCTGCGGAATGTGCATAAAAATGGCCGTTTCCGCGCTTCTATAAAGCGCTTGTAGCTCCTAAAAAGATAGTAATTGTCTCCTGGTGCCCCAGGCAGCCCATGCCGGGGTAGCGGTGGGGCGGTGTCCCGGTCGCGGCTACCATCGCCCAAAAAACCAGGAGACACCATGGCCCTTGCATCCCACGCTCTCTGCGACCCCTCCGTTCCCCAGGTGGTCGCCGAACGCGCAGGTCCATGAGCCCGCGCACCGCCCTGCAGGTGCCGCCTGCCGACCCGCTGCGTGCGCTCAGCCGCAGCCTGCTCCTGCTTGCCGAGCAGGCCCAGCAGGCACCACCACAAGACCTGCTGCACCAGGCGCTGCAGACGCTGCGCGGGCTGGTGCCTTTTGATTCGGCCTGGTGGGGCGAGGTGTCGGCGGGCGCGCCGGACGCAGAGGGTGGCGCTGGGGGCGTGCAGGCCGCACCGCGCAACTGGTTGCACGGCAGCATCGGCCTGGCCCGGGGCTTTGCCGACGAATGGAACGCCCTGGCGGCCGTGGACGACTTTGCGCTGCAGTCCATGCGCCGCCTGGGCGAGGTGATCCGCGAGCGCGACGTGGTGGGCGTGTTGCCCGAGGACCCGCAGGTGGTGGCCTTCAGCCAGCGGCATGGCCTCTACCACTGCATGGCCCTCACGGCCGAGCTGCCGCACAGCGGCCTGCTGTTTTTTGTCTCGGTCTACCGCCCGCAGACGCGCACCGAATTCACCGACGCCGAAACCGTGCTGTTCGGCGAGTTTGTGCTGCACCTGCTGCAGCACTGGCACCACCGGCTGCAGCGCCTGCAAAATGATTCGCCCCGGCGCCCCTGGGACAGCTTTGCGCTGGCCCAGCCCACGGGCGAGCTGCTGTTTGCAGGTCTGCGCATCAGCCAGGCCCTGCGTGCAGCCCACCCGGAATGGGCGGGCACCCACCTGCCCCCGGCCGTGGTGCAGGCGCTGCCCGGCGCACCTTGCCACCTGGTGCTGGGCAAAGCCTGCCGCCTGCGGCTGGAGCCCTGCGGCCCGCTGGTGGCGCTGAGCATCGCATCGCGCCAGCACAAGCAGGCGCTGGCCCCGCGCGAGATGAGCGTGGCCATGCTCTATGCCCAGGGGCAGTCGCACAGGGGCATCGCGGCCACGCTGGGCCTCACGCCCGCCACGGTGCGCACCTACCTGCGCACCGCCTACGCAGCGCTGGGCGTGCGCAACAAGCTGGAGCTGGTGGCGGCGCTGCGCAACGCGTAGGGCGGTGGCCCGCCGCTGCGCGGGCTTAGGGGTTTCCCGCTCCCTCTGCATTTGCAGAGGCTGCAGCGGCGCCTTCTTTTTCTATCGTCCGCACCGGAGCCAAGGAAGCCTCCGCACGGTGATTGGTGCAGAGGCTTTCTAGGGGCGGCGGCGCAGACCTGGCCGCGAAGCCCGGGCTCCTGAGAAAAAACACCACCACAGGAGACCTTCCGCATGTTCCCGACCCCCACCCGCGCCGCCCTGGCGCCCCCCGATCGCGCCGCGCACCCCACCGGGCCATGGGCCACCCGCACCCTGGCGGCGGGCCTGGGCATCATCGCCGCCCTCGCGCTGACCGCTTGCGGCGGTGGCAACGATGCCCCCGCACCTTTGGCCAGCAAACCGCTGGCCGAAGCCTGCGCGGCTTACACCTCCACCGCCTTGCCCCATGGCGCCAAGGTCCCGCGCACGGCGCTGCGCAAGGCCGAGGGCACGCTGCCCGACGTGTGCATCGTGCGCGGCCAGATCATCTCGTCGCCTGAGTCCACCATCCACTGGGCGGTGGAGCTGCCCACGCTGGCGCAGTGGAACAGCAAGACGCTGACCATCGGCGGTGGCGGCTTCGATGGTTTCATCCCCACGGACGACCCGTGGTACCAGCGGCTGGTGGGCCCGTCGGCCAATCCGTACGTGAAGATCAGCTCCGACTCCGGCCACCAGATCCAGGGTTTTGCGTGGGGCCAAAGCGATGTGGCGCTGCGCAACCATGCGTTCGACGCCAACCATTTTGTGCTGGAGGTGGGCACGGCGATTGCCACCGAGTTCTACGGCAAGCGCCCCGTGCGGCGGTATCACATGGGCCATTCCAACGGCGGGCGCTCGGGCCTGATCTCCACGCAGAAGTACCCCAAGGACTACGACGGCGTGGTGGCCATGGAGCCCGCCATCGCCCAGCAGGCGCACCAGGTCAACCTGGGCCCCACGGTGCTGCGCCACATCTTCAAGAGCCGCGAGAACTGGATGAGCCCCGCCAAGATCGCGCTCTACGCCAAGGCGGAGACCGCAGCGTGCGACGGCCTGGACGGCCTGAAAGACGGCATCATCGGCAACGTCGGGGCGTGCAACTACGTGCCCACCGAGCTGCTGTGCCAGGGCGCGGACAGCGACAGCTGCCTCACGGCCGGGCAGATCGAATCCATTCGCCTCATCTACAGCGACCACAAGACGCCCGTCACCCTGTCGCGCGGTGCAGTGGGCTACCCGCGCTTTGGCCGGGGCGGCGCGTCCACGTCCGATTGGCAGTCGTACATGTTCGGCACCAGCTTCGATGCGCCCGATTCGTTCAACCACATGGCCGTGACGGCGGCTGCGCGCCTGGTGGAGGGCAACCCCAACGCCAACATCCTGACCCACGACCTCACACAGTACCAGGCCCAGTACAGCCGGCTGGCCGAGATGATCGACGGCACCGACCCGGACATTGCTGCCTTTGCCGACAACGGCGGCAAGCTGCTGATCTGGAAAGGCCTGGGCGACACCTGCGTGTCGCTGTACCGCACGGCAGACTACTTCGACACGGTCAAGCAGCGCCTGGGCGCCAGCAAGGTGCAGGGCTTTGCGCGCATGGTCACCTCGCCCTCCAAAGGGCATGACCTGGACGGCGCAGGCACCGAGCCGCGCTCCATCGACCTGCTCGCCGCCATGGACGCCTGGGTGGAAAAGGGCGCGGCGCCTGACAAGCTGGTCGCCACGAAGTTCGCCCCCGGCACCAGCACCCCCGTGGCCCAGCGCCGGGTGTGAGAGTACCCCCAATTCCCGCGCTACAACGGCACGGGTGACCCGGCCAAGGCCGAGAGTTTCACCTGCTCGGCCACCTGAGTGCGGTGGGCCCAGCAAGGGCTCGCCCCCTAGGTGCATCCTTGCTGCACGCGGTCTGCGGGTTTACAGCCCCAGGTCGCTCAGCCCTGGATGGTCGTCCGGCCGGCGCCCCAGGGGCCAGAAGAACAGCCGGTCTACGGCTTGGATGGGGCGGTCGTTGATGCTGGCGTGGCGCTCAGCCATCAGGCCATCGTCGTTGAACTCCCAGTTCTCATTGCCGTAGCTGCGGTACCACTGGCCTGCGTCGTCATGCCATTCGTAGGCAAACCGCACGGCGATGCGATGGCCGCTGAACGCCCACAGCTCCTTGATGAGACGGTAGTCCAGCTCGCGCGCCCACTTGCGCTCCAGCAGCTGCCGGGCGGCCTCGCGGCCCACGGGAAACTCGGCGCGGTTGCGCCAGCGTGTGTCTTCGGTGTAGGCCAGGGCCACGCGCGCGGGGTCGCGCGAGTTCCAGCCGTCTTCGGCCAGGCGCACCTTTTGGATGGCGGTATGTTGTGTGAAGGGAGGCAAAGGTGGGCGTGTTTCCATGAGGACCTCGAAGGTGAAGGGTGGATGTAGACAAGTCTGTCTACTTGCCATAATAAAGCCATGTAGACAGACTTGTCTACAATCAGCGAATGACCTTTGATCCGCTCCCCCCTGGCTGGCAGGACCTGCCCGCCCGAGACCGCCTGCTGCACACGGCGCACGCGCTGTTCTACCGGGATGGCATCCGCGCCACGGGCATCGACCGCGTGATCGCGGAGTCCGGCGTGACCAAGGTGACCTTCTACCGGCATTTCCCGAGCAAGAACGACCTGATCTGTGCGTACCTGGAGTACCGGCACACGGGCTGGATGGCCTGGTTTGGCGATGCGCTGCAGCGCCATGCCCACGCGTTGCCCGCGGGCACGGACCGCACGCGGGCCTTGGCGCCCGCCTTGGCGGAATGGTTGGGCAGCGAGCACTTTCGGGGCTGCGCCTTCATCAACAGCGTGAGCGAGCTGGGAGACACCGTGCCTGAGGTGCTGGAGATTGCGCAGCGCCACAAGCGCGACATGACGGCGTTGTTGGCGGGCCTGTTGCCTGCGTCAGCCCACCGCGCGCAGGATGCGCAGGCGCTCACCCTGGTGGTGGAGGGCGCCATCGTGCGCGTGCAGATGGGCGAACCCGTCAAGGTGGTGGTCGCCACCGTGTCCCGTCTTGTGGAGGCTTTGGTGCCAGCGCCATCCTCTCGCGCCGTGTGAGCACTGCGGCTGGCACGAAGCCGTCCATGGAGTTTGCGACTTCAGTCCAGCCGGTGACCCATTGCATTCCCTTTGCACTCCAGGCGGGGGCTGTTGGGCGCTGCGCATGGACTCTCGCCGGGCCGGGGCGCATGACCTAGGCCTGCTGTCTTCTCTCTCATGGATGCACTACGAGCCCGCCAGTGCGCACTGGGCCGCAGCGCAGAGGCGGCTACTCGCCCCAGGGCAGCATCAGCGTGAGCAGTGAAAGCTGGTCGAACTCGGGTGCAAAAGCATCGATGATCCGCTGCGGCTCGGGGCACAGGGTGGTGTCGGTGATCACGCCAAACTGCACGCCGCCACCGTAGCTCAGGATGGACACGCCCAGGCCGATGTCGCCCGACTGCGGCACCCAGAACATGCACTGCGTGACGCGCGCGCCGCACAGCGTGAGCTGTTCCTTGGGGCCGGGCACATTGGTCATCACGGCCGTGGTCTTGCGGCCAAACAGGTTGAGCAGCGCGTCCTGCGCGGGCTTGATCATCAGGCCCGCCACGGCCAGCATCGCAAACGCCAGGATGGGCTGGGTGCTGCCCTTGAGCGCGTTCATGCGCCGACGCACTTCGTACACGCGCTCGATGGGGTTGGCCATGCCAATGGGCAGCACCAGCGGCACCAGGCCGAAGCGGTTGCCGAGCTTCCAGGCTTCTTCCATGGGACGCAGGTTCACCGGGATCATCGCGCGGATCTCCTGGCCCGTGGGGTCATCGCCCTGGCTGCGCAGGTAGCCGCCGATGGCGCCCGCCACGCACGACAGCAGCACGTCGTTGATGGAGCAGTTGAGCGCCTTGCCGATGGCCTTGACCTCTTCGAGCGGGATCGGCGGGCACCAGGCCACGCGCTTGGCGCTGCCGGGCTGGCCCTTCAGGCGTGTGGGCGAGTCGTCGGGCATGAGCGCCAATGCCGCCGCATCGCTGACGAGCTGGTAGGCCACACGGGCCATGTCCACCGTGCCTGCCAGACCGTTGTGCATGGCTTTTTCCGGGTCGCCCAGCATCTGCAGCGACTTGGCCGCGCTGTCGCCCGCCAGGTCCAGCGCCTTCACGGTGAGGCCGGTGAAGGGCTTGATGAGGGCGTCGGCAATCCAGTCCTCGGCGGTTGCGCCGTCCTTGTCGGCACGGGGTTTGCGCTTGGGGGGCTCAGAGCCGCCATCGACCAGCGACATGGTGACCGAGATGAGTGCAATGCCGTCGGCAATGCAGTGGTGGATGCGCACGATGATCGCGCTGCCTTGGGCGCCGTCGTCACCCACAAAGTCTTCGATCAGGTGTATCTGCCACAGGGGGCGGCGTGAATCGAGCGGCTGCATGGACAGTTCACCCACGCGGTCTTGCAGCGCGCGCTGCATGCTGTGGCCTTTGCGGCGGGGCAGCTTCTCGCGCAGCACATGCGCAGCGATGTCGAAGTTGCGGTCTTCCACCCAGGTGGCGCCCGCCGCGTCTTCCACCACCCGCTGGCGAAAGCGCGGATACTGCAGCAGGCGCTGCTGCACGCGTTCGCACAGCACCTCCCAGGTGATGCCGGGCGACAGGGTCCACACGCCGTTGATCATCATCAGGTTGCTGCCCGAATCCATTCGCAGCCAGGCCGTATCGACTTTGCTCATGCGCTCGCCCGACAGGCCCAGCATGCCGGTGGCTGCGCGGCGCACGTTCTTCTGAACCACGGTGGCGGCTTTGCGGGCTGCGGGGGGCAAGGCCTGGGCTGCCTTGCGCGCCACCTCAGGGGCTTGGTCGCGCATCGTGCGCAAGGGGTTCTGGCCATTGCCGGGCGCGGCTTTGCTGGGTGCAGGAATACGGGTCACCATCAGATGTACACCTATTGTTTGATTTTTGGGGGCTTGCCTCTATGGATTGAGCGGCCCCGGGCCGTGCTCAGCCCGTAAGATACAACGGAGCAAACCGTTGCCGACACCGTTCTTTCCCTCCCCCATACAAACCCAAGGAGCACCGACATGGCCGACCTGAACGCCACCTTCGAAGCCGCTGTGGCCAATTCCAAGAACCTGAGCGAGCGTCCCGACAACGCCACGCTGCTCAAGATCTACGCGCTGTACAAGCAGGCCACCGCTGGCGACAACACCGAGAAGAAGCCCAGCTTCTCCGACATGGTGGGCCGTGCCAAGTGGGACGCCTGGGAAAAGCTCAAGGGCACCAGCGCCGACGAGGCCAAGCAGCAGTATGTGGACCTGATCACTTCGCTGAGCTGATACGGCGTACTCCCAAAGAAAAAGGCGACCAAGGTCGCCTTTTTCTTTGGGTGCAACGGCGGTCTAACGCGGAACCCACCCCTTGGGCAGCCCCGCTTCCGGTGTCATGCCGTAGACCGGCTCGCCCGGCAGCCCCGCCTGCAGCGGCACGCGCGCGGCCATCAGGCGCTCCAGGTCCACCCCCGTGGTGATGCCCATGGCCTCGAACATGAACACCAGGTCTTCGGTCACCACATTGCCGGACGCGCCCGGTGCATAGGGGCAACCGCCCAGGCCGCCCAGCGACGCATCAAAGGTGCGCACCCCCACGTCGTAGGCCGCCAGGCAATTGGCGAGGCCCAGGCCGCGTGTGTTGTGCATGTGGGCCGCCCCGGCCTTGGTGCCCAGCTCGGCGCGCAGGCGTGTGAACAGGCGGCGCACCTGGGCCGGGTTGGCCATGCCGGTGGTGTCCGACAAGCCCACCTCGTCGGCACCCGCCTCGGCACACAGGCCGGCGAGCCAGATCACATCGTCCTCGGGCACCGCGCCTTGCAGCGTGCAGCCAAAGGCGGTGGACAGCCCCACCTCCACCAGCACGCCAGGCGCCTGCGCGTTGCGCAGCTGTGCCACGGCGCGCACTTCTTCGACCATGGCTTCGCGCGTCTTGCGCACGTTGGCCAGCGAATGGGCGGCGCTGGCCGACACCGGCAGCGTGACCTTGTTCACGCCCGCCGCCAGCGCGGCCTCGGCCCCACGCTGGTTGGGCGCCAGCGCCATCACGGTGATGCCGGGGTGGGTGAGCGCGTGGCGCACCACCTCGGCCACATCGGCCATCTGGGGCAGCAGGCGGGCGGGCACGAACGAGCCGACCTCAATCTCCCGCAGGCCCGCCGCCACCAGCGCGTCGATCCAGCGCAGCTTGTGGGTGGTGGGCATGGTGGCCTGGACGGACTGCAGGCCGTCGCGCGGGCCGACTTCGCTGATGAGGATTTCTGGGGACGTCATGGTGCGGTGCAAATCAAGCGGCAGAGGATAGCGCGCGGGCTGCGCCAAACGCAGCCCCGGGCTTTTGAGCAAAGTGGCATTTTTGGTTGGCATACCGGCAAACCGCCCTGCAATAGGAGGCAGTTTGGGCGATTCCCATTGCTTTTGCGCTTCGGGACACTGGCTGCAGACGCATACATCGGCACCCGGAGACCCACACCATGGCTACCCCCCAGCACTTTTCCACCCTGTACCTCAGCGCCCCTGATGTGATCGCGCTGGTGCAGCGCAAGGGCATCGAGTCCTGCCTGCGCGGCATCTCCGACTACATCCATGCTGACTTTCTGCGCTGGGGCGCCTTCGACAAATCCGCACGGGTGGCCAGCCACTCGCGCGACGGCGTGATCGAACTCATGCCGATTGCAGATGGACAGACCTATGCATTCAAGTACGTCAACGGCCACCCCAAGAACACGCGCTGGGGCTTGCCGACCGTGATGGCGTTTGGCGTGCTGGCCGATGTGGCCACGGGCGCGCCGCTGCTGCTGAGCGAACTCACACTCACCACCGCCCTGCGCACCGCCGCCATGTCGGCCGTGGCCGCCCGCGCGCTGGCACGCCCCGGGGCCCGCACCATGGCGCTGATTGGCAACGGCGCGCAGAGCGAGTTCCAGGCGCTGGCCTTTCACCATCTGCTGGGCATCGACACCCTGCGTTTATTCGACACCGATCCGGCCGCTACCGCCAAGCTGCAGGCCAACCTGCAAGGCATGGCGGGCCTGCGCACCGTGGCCTGCACTAGCACGGCCGAGGCCGTGCGCGGCGCCGACATCGTGACCACGGTGACGGCCGACAAAACCAGCGCCACCATCCTTACGCCCGGCATGCTGGCGCCCGGCATGCACATCAACGCCGTGGGCGGCGACTGCCCCGGCAAGACCGAGCTGCATGCCGACGTGCTGCGCCAGGCCCAGGTGTTTGTGGAATACGCGCCGCAAACGCGCATCGAAGGCGACATCCAGCAACTGCCGCCTGACTTTGCAGTGACCGAGCTGTGGGAGGTGCTGGCGGGCCAGCACAGCGGGCGCGCCAGCGATGCGGCGGTGACGGTGTTCGACTCGGTAGGCTTTGCGCTGGAGGACTTTTCTGCGCTGCGCTTCTTGCGCGACGCGGCGGCCGAGCTGGGCATGGGCCAGCCCATCGAACTCATCCCTCAGCTGTCAGACCCCAAGAACCTGTTTGGGTTGCTGCATACACGCAGTCCCCTGCTGCGCGTTGTGGCCTGACGCCCGTCAGGTCCCGCCTCTCAGCGCCTCAGTCCTTCCACACCACGCTGCTGGCCGGGTCGGCGCGGGTGGTGCGGAAATGGTTGGCCGGGTGGGCGGGGTCTGCCATGCCGAACGAAATGCCACAGACGATGCTGCGGTCCTCGCCAATGCCCAGCACGTCACGCAGCACGCCGGGGTAGGAGGCCAGCGCGGCCTGCGCGATGGAGCCCACGCCCAGGCTGTGCGCTGCCAGCATGAAGTTGCTCACATACGCGCCGCAGTCCACTGCGCCGTACACGCCCAGGGCCTCGTCGCTGGTGACGATGGCCACATGCGGCGCACCAAACATGGTGAAGTTCTGCGCCGCCTGGCGCGCCGAAGCTTCGCGGTCGCCCTTGGCAATGCCCAGGGTTTCGTACAGGCCCCAGCCACATTCGCGCCGCCGCTCCTGGTACACCCCCCGGTATTCGCGGGGCCAGGGCAGGTCGGGCTGGGGTGCCGCGGCGAGCATGTGGGATTGCAGGGCGCTGCGCAGACGCGCCAGCGCAGCGCCGCTGGCAATGGTGAGCTGCCAGGGCTGCGCGTTGCACCACGAGGCCGTGCGCTGCGCGGCGGCCAGGATGGCCTCAATGGTGCTGCGCGGCAGCGGCTCGGGCAGAAAGGCGCGGCAGCTGTAGCGGGTGTGCAGCAGCGTGGAGAGGGTGTCAAACGCCGGGCTGTGGGCGTTGTTGGCCTCGTTCGCGGTGAATGTCATGGCGGGGCCTGTGCGGCTAGGCCTTCTTGGCCTTGGCGGCAGGCTTGGCTGTTGCCTTGGGGGCTGGCTTGCCGGCATCCGTGTCTGTCGCCGCTTTCTTCTTGTCGGCCGCTGGCTTCTTGGCACTGGGGTGCGGTGCATTGAGCAGCGCATCCAGCTGTTCGCCAATCTCGGCCTCGATGCGGTCCTTGAAGGCGCCCAGCAAGAAGCCCAGCTGGGCCTTCATCTCGAACTGGTGGGCATCCACCAGCAGCGTGCCTTTGACGCCGGTGCGGGTGAAGGTGAGCAGGTCTTCCTTCTCGCCCTCTTCGTAGGTGCATTCCATGTCGAACTTTTCTTCGGCCTTCTCGGCCCAGGAGAAGGCGACCTTGCGGGCTTCCTTGAAACCCAGGTGGTGTTCGCGGTGGATATGAATGTCAGGCACCGGCTGTCTCCTTGAGGTGTTGCGGGTCAGGTAAAAGGGCGCGCAGGGCCTCGTGCCGCTCGGGCTGGGGCTGCTGCGTCAGTTGTCGTACGGCATCATAAAACCGGGGCCAGTTGCGGCCCTCGCGTTCAAACAAGGCCTCGAATGCAGGCACCAGTTCGTCGTAGGCGGCCTGGGCCGCAAAGCTGGCGTTGTTGGCCTGGGCCACCCAGCGGTCGTAGCCGGCCACCTGGGCGGTTGTGGCCCGGGGCGGCGTGCCGCCGGGCGCGTCCAGCCAGCTTGCGCGCAGCGCGGCATAGTCGTCTCGGAAAGCCTTCATTGCTTCTGTTTTCATAGCATTCAGCGCATGATCCTCTAGCGCTTGAAGCTCTTTTTGCTCATAAATGGCCGCCAGGCGGGTGCGTGTGGCCCGGGTGAGCGCGCGGAAGGCGCTGCGCCGCGCCTCGCTGGTGGCATAGGCCTCGCGCGCGGCGTGTGTGGATTGTGTGGCCAGCCACTGCGCCACACCGATGCGCTCCACCGCCGTGGCAAAAGACTCGTTGAACAGGGTGTCGTTTTGGGCATAGACCACCTGGTGCGCCAGCTCGTGGAACAGCAGGCGCACAAAGTCGCCCTCGGGCCAGGCGATGAAGGTAGACAGCAGCGGGTCGCCCCCCGCCCAGTTCATGTAGCCCAGCGTGGAGTAGGCGGGCACGCCGTACACCTCCACCTCCAGGCCCTGAGCGGCCAGCTCGGCGGCCTCGGCCTGCGCTGCTGCCTCGGTGAAATACCCCCGGTAGCCAATGCAGCCCGTGACCGGAAAGCACCAGGTGTGCAGCGTCAGCGAATAGGGCGGAGCGGCGACTACGTTCCACACAGCGGCGGAGCGTTTCAGGTCGGCATAGCGGAGGTAGCTGGCATTGTCGGGCAGGCTGAGTTCGGTGACCGCAAAGGCCCGCGCACGTTGCGCCAGCAGCAGCCGCTCGCGCAGGGCGGGCGAGATGTCCTTGCGCACTACCCAGTCGTCAATGGGTTCTGCGGCATGCATGATCTGCATGTGCCCGCGCAGCGACTGCCAGTAGTAGCCCCACGCGTTGGAGGGGCCGGTGGTGCTGGCGCAGCCGCCCAAAACCAGGCAAAACATCAGGCTGAAAGTGGCCCGCAGGCGGGAAAGTGGCTCGCGCATGCAGTGCAGTTTATGGGCAGATTGGGTCCTTGGTGCTCGCCCCGTCAGCAGCCTGGCTGTAGCGTTTTCTAGAATGCCGCGCATGACCCCTCCGACTGCTCAAGATCCTGCTCGCCCACCCGCGATGGCCGACGGCCTGTTCGCTGACGAAGCCGGTTGCCCGCGTTGCACCTGGTGCCAGGCCACGCCGCTGTACCGCCACTACCACGATACCGAGTGGGGCTTTCCGGTGGCGGACGACCGCCGGTTGTTCGAAAAGATCTGCATGGAGGGTTTTCAGTCCGGCCTGAGCTGGCTCACCATCCTGAACAAGCGCGAGGGCTTTCGCGCAGCGTTCGCGAACTTCGACGCCGAGCAGGTCGCGGCCTTCGGCCCGGCCGAGGTTGAGCGCCTAGTGCAGGACGTGGCCATCGTGCGCCACCGGGGCAAGATCGAGTCCACCATCAACAACGCGCGCCGCGTGCTGGAGCTGCGGCGCGAGTTTGGCTCCCTGGCCCACTACGCCTGGCGCTACGAGCCCGCTGCCACCGACCGGCCCGAGCGCATCACGCGCGAAGTGGCGCGCACCCTGTCCACGTCGCCTGCGTCGATTGCCATGTCCAAGGACCTGAAAAAGCGCGGCTGGAGTTTTGTGGGCCCCACCACGGTGTACGCCTTCATGCAGGCCATGGGGCTGGTCAATGACCACCTGGAGGGCTGCCATTCCCGCCCTGCAGCGCTGGCGGCGCGTTCGGAGTTTGTGGCGCCGCGCGGCTGATCGATCAGACCGGGCAACAAGCTACAGGAGCGGCCCCTGCAGCAGTGGGCGCCCCAGGGCAAAGGCCTCAGGCACGCGGAGCCTGCGTGTGAAGGACTACGTCGCCATCTTCCTTGGTGAAGGCGCCTTGCTGGGGCGCGGGCAGGATGTCCAGCACCAGTTCCGATGGGCGGCACAGCCGTGTGCCGAGCGACGTGACCACGATGGGCCGGTTGATGAGGATGGGATGCTCGAGCATCGCGTCGATGAGCTGGGCGTCGGTGACGCCCGGGGCGTCCAGATGCAGCTCGGTGAATACCGCCTCCTTGGTGCGCACCGTGTGGACGACGGGCTCCCCCATGGCCGCAATGAGCGTCACCAGCGTGTCGCGGTCGGGCGGGGTCTGCAGGTATTCGATGACCTCGGGCTCCACGCCGCTGTTGCGGATCATGGCGAGGGTGTTGCGGGACGTGCCGCACTTGGGGTTGTGATAGATCGTGATGGTGGTCATGGGGACGACTGCGCTCAGGCTGTGTGCGGGCCGGAAAGTGTGCCACTGCTGCGCCGGGGCCAGCCGGGCAATTGTTCCAGTGCGTTCAGCAACCGCTGGCCCGCATCGCCCAGCGCGCCGTCGTTGCGCACCTCCAGGCTGGCAGCGCCGGGGGGCGGCTCGTACGCCAGCGCGCGTTCCACCCGGGCGTCCACCTCTTCGCGCGTCTCGCGGCCCCGCGACAGCAGCCGCTCTCGCAGAACCTGTGGGCTGGCGGTAATGTGCACGGCCACCAGGCCCGGGAACCGGGCCAGGGCTTCGGGCAGGTAGGCACGGGAGCCATTGAGCAGCACCCAGCCGCCCAGCGTCAGCGGCGCCAGCTGCGCATGCCGCACGCCGTAGCCCAGGCCGTTGGCGTCCCAGTGCAGGGCGAATGCCTGCTGCCTGCGCAATGCAACAAACGCGTCGGGCGACACACTCTCATGGGCCTCGCCGCCTGACATGGCAGCGCGGCTGATGGTGCGCTGCGCCCAGTGCACGGGGCACGGGGTGGGCAGGTGCGCGCGCAGCCAGTCCAGCAGGCTGTCCTTGCCTGCGCCCGAGGGCCCCATGCAATAGACCAGCCGACCGGTGGTCATGCGCCCATCTCCAGGTGGTCCAGCAGCACAAAGTCTGCGCCGGGCGTGGGCTCGGCAAACAGGGCGAGGCTGTTGAACTTCAGGATGGGCAAGTCCGAGAAGAACTCCTGCGCGGCATCGAACACCAGGGCCTGCGTTGGCGCGTCTACCTGCGCCAGGCTGCCGGTGAGGGACATATGGAATCGGAACTCGTCCAGCACAAAGGGATAGCCCCATTGCTGCAGCAAGGCGTCCTGCCGGGCGGTGAGCCCGGCCGCGCGGCGCCGAGCGAGGTCGGCACTGGACAGGGGTGCCGCCAAGTGCTGCAGAGCGGTCACGCAGGCGGCGGCGGTCTCCTGAATCTGCGCGTTGGCGGGGTGGGCCGCAGGCGGCACCAGCGCCAGGAAGTCATCGATGCGCTGTACCTGCAGCGGCGGCAGCACAAAAGGTTGCAGCTCGCGCGCCACGGCCTGCACGGCCTGGTGCAGCGTGATCCAGTCGGCGCCGGGCGCGAGGGCAAACGGCGCCTTGAGCGTGGCGTGCCAGCCGTAGCGGCGGGGTGCCGCAGTCAGGCGCTGCAGCTCGTCCGCCGCAACGCCTTCAATGGCGAGTTGTTGCAACGGCTGCAGCAGCGCGGCACAGCGCCCCAGCCAGTGGCTGCCTGCCAGCCAGCCCAGGCTGCCCGGGTTGGGGGCGAAGTAAACCGCAAAGCGGTGGTAGGTGGAGGGCGCGTCAGGAGTGTTCATCGTGGTCAATGGTCAGTTTCACGCGGTCGCCCGCAAACCAGGCGCGTGCCCATTCGATGGGTGTGCCAGCCAGATCCACGTTCAGGCTTTCCACCTGCAGCACGGGGCGTGATGCGGGCTGGCGCAGCTGGGCTGCAACCTCGGGGCTGGGCAGTTCGGCGGTGATGCGGCTTTCACGGCGGGTGTAGTCGGTCACGCCGTGGGCGGTGAAGCCTGCGGTGATGGAGCCTGTTGCGCGCACCACGGCCGCCAGGCCGTCAAAGCGCGGCAGGGGAAAGTAGCGCTCGCTCACATGCAATGGCTGGCCTTCGGCGTCGCCCCGCACGCGCAGCGCCAGCAGCGGGCTGCGCGCGGGCACCTGCAGCGCCTTGGCCAGCACCGCCGTGGCGCGCGTGGTCTGGGCCTGCAGCACCACCAGGCTGCCGCGCAGCCCCGCCTGCGCCAGTCCCTGCTGGTGGCGTGTGCGCTTGCCCAGCACCAGGTCCACCGCAAAGTCTTCGACATAGGTGCCGCTGCCCTGTGTGATGCGCACCAGCCCCTGGCTGCACAGGCTGGCGAGCGAACGGCGGATGGTGTGGCGGTTCACGCCGAACTGCTCGGCCAGTGCGTGTTCCGACGGCAGGCGCTGGCCCGGCGGGTAGACGCCGCTGCCGATGGCCTCGGCCAGTTCAGCGGCAATGCGGGTCCAGAAGCTGTCGCGCGCGGGGCGCAAGGACGTTGCGGGTGCGGCCTGCAAGGGGGGCGAGAGAGAGGTGGTGCTGGCTGTCATGAAACCTACATGCGCGCTCTTTAAGCTGGCGCCAGTTGTTCAATTTGTCTATACAACTTTCAGGGTACCACTTCCATGTTTCAAGCCTTTGACAACCCGGGGCCGGGCCGCCCCCTGGGCCGCGCGCAGTGGATGGCACTGCTGGCCCGGGCGCCCCTGGGGCTGCTCGAATCTGCGTTGCATGAGCATGCCACGCGCCCCGCGCGCTGGCTGCGTGCACCCGAGACCGGCCTGATGATGGTCCAGGGCCGCGCTGGCGGCACGGGCGAGCGCTTCAATCTGGGTGAGGTCACCGTGACCCGCTGCGCGCTGCGCGTGGCCAACCCGTCGGACGGCGCCGAAGCCACTGTGGGCGTGGCCTACGTGCTGGGCCGCTCGCACCGTCAGGTGCAGCTGGCCGCATTGGCCGACGCGCTGCTGCAAGACCCCGCCCAGCAACCGGTGCTGGACGCCCACCTGCTGCAACCCATCCGCACCCACCTGCGTTTCACCCAGGCAGAGCGCCAGGCGCGTGCCGCCAGCACCAAGGTGGACTTTTTCACGGTGGCGCGCGAGAGCGGTGCCGACAACGATGAGGACACCGAATGAGCACCACCTCCTTGGCATCGCTGGGTGCCGGATTCTCGAACGAAGCTTTCGGCAGCCAGGCGGTGTTCCGCGCGGTGCTGCAGGCGCTGTCGCATCCCGGTCGCACGGTGGCGGTAGAACACGACGCGCAGACGCCTGCCGTGGGGCATGCCGCATCGGCTGCGGTGATGCTGGCGTTGCTCGACAGTGACTGCACGTTGTGGCTCTCGCCGCGTCTGGCGGCCAGTGATGCCGGTGCCTGGCTGCGCTTTCACACAGGCTGCGCGTTGGTGAGCGATGCAGCGCTGGCCCGTTTCATCTGGGTGGCACAGGGCGATGCACTGCCCGCGCTGCACAGTCTGGCCCAAGGCAGTGACATCTATCCCGACCAGTCGGCGACCTGTGTGGTGGACGTGGCGCGCGCCACCACCAGCACGGCAGGCGCCCATGGAGCATGGCAGTTGCGCGGGCCTGGCATCGAGGACGTGGCGGCCTTGCAGGTGGACGGCTTGCCCGAGGGCTTCGAGGCCCAGTGGGCGGCCAACCATGCGGTGTTTCCGCGTGGTGTGGATGTGTTGCTGGGCACCCCGGGCCACATCGTGGGCCTGCCACGCACTACGCGGGCGATGCGCAGCAGCGCCGCAGCCCTTCAGGAGGCCTGAGCATGTACGTAGCCGTCAAGGGCGGAGAAGCCGCCATTCTCAACAGCTACCAGCTGCTGGATCGCCAGCGCCGGGGCGATGTCTCGCAGCCTGAACTCTCGGTGGCACAGATCCGCCAGCAGCTCAAGCTGGCCGTGGACCGCGTGATGACCGAAGGCTCGGTGTACGACCCCGAACTCGCGGCCCTGGCCATCAAGCAGGCCGCGGGCGACCTGGTGGAAGCCATCTTTCTGCTGCGCGCCTACCGCGCCACGCTGCCGCGCCTGGGCACCACCTGTGCGCTGGACACCGGCCGCATGGCGCTGGACCGGCGCATATCGGCCACCTTCAAGGACCTGCCCGGTGGCCAGGTGCTGGGCCCCACCTACGACTACACGCAGCGCCTGCTCGACTTCAAGCTGCTGGCCGAAGGCACGATGGCGCCGCCTGCCGCTGCGACAGCTGCGGCGCCACCCGGCCCCACGCCGCGTGTGGTGGACCTGCTCAACCAGGAGGGGCTGATCGAAACCCGCCCTGTGCCCCCGGGCGACCCGGCGCCCACGGACCTGACCCGTGAGCCGCTGCGCTTCCCCGCCAACCGGGCCACACGCCTGCAGAACCTGGCGCGTGGCGACGAAGGTTTTTTGCTCGCCATGGCGTATTCCACACAGCGTGGCTACTCGCACTCGCATCCCTTCGTGGGCGAGGTGCGCCTGGGCACAGTGGCGGTGGAGATCGCACCCGAGGAGCTGGGCTTTGCGATCGACATCGGCGACATCGAAATCACCGAGTGCGAGATGGTGAACCAGTTTGCGGGCAGCAAGAGCCAGCCCCCGCAGTTCACGCGCGGCTACGGCCTGGCGTTTGGCCACAGCGAGCGCAAGGCCATGGCCATGAGTCTGGTGGACCGCGCCCTGCGCGCCGACGAGCTGGGCGAGCCCGTGGAGTCCCCCGCACAGATGCAGGAGTTTGTGCTGGGCCACAGCGACAGCCTGGAGGCCTCGGGCTTCGTGCAGCACTTGAAGCTGCCGCACTACGTGGACTTTCAGTCCGAGCTGGAGCTGGTGCGCAAGATGCGCACCGCTGCTGCCCACCCCAACACCCCCGCCGAGGAGGACGCCGCATGAACGCACCCATGGAACCCGCCGTGATGGGCCTGAGCGCCGACGCCGCGCCGGTGGACGGCCACTTCAACTTTGCCTACCTGGACGAGCGCACCAAGCGCATGATCCGCAGGGCCATCCTCAAGGCTGTGGCCATCCCCGGCTACCAGGTGCCGTTTGGATCGCGCGAAATGCCGCTGCCGTATGGCTGGGGCACGGGCGGCATCCAGGTCACCGCGTCCATCATCGGCCCGCAGGACTGCCTCAAGGTCATCGACCAAGGTTCGGACGACACGGTCAACGCGGTCAACATCCGCCGCTTCTTCGAGCGCACCACGGCCGTGGCCACCACCACCCGCACGCGCGAGGCCACGCTGATCCAGACGCGCCACCGCATCCCTGAGACGCCGCTGGCCGAAGGCCAGGTCATCGTCTACCAGGTGCCAGTGCCAGAGCCCATGCAGCGCCTGGAGCCGCGCGAGACCGAGACACGCACCTTGCACGGCCTGGCCGAGTACGGGCTCATGCATGTCAAGCTCTACGAAGACATCGCGCGCTACGGCCACATCGCCACCACCTACGACTACCCCGTGCTGGTCAACGGCCGGTATGTGATGGCGCCGTCGCCCATCCCCAAGTTCGACAACCCCAAGATGCACATGAACCCCGCGCTGCAGCTGTTTGGCGCGGGCCGCGAAAAGCGCATCTACGCCGTGCCGCCCTACACGCCGGTGCAGAGCCTGGGCTTTGAGGACCATCCGTTCGAGGTGCAGCGCTGGGACGCCGCCTGCGCGCTGTGCGGCGCCACCGACAGCTTTCTGGACGAGGTGATCACTGACGACCGGGGCGGGCGCATGCACGTCTGTTCCGACTCGGACTACTGCCAGGAACGCCAGGCGCAGCAGGCCGAATGGGCGCAGGACGGCGCAGCATGAGCACCGTGCAGATCCGCGAAGCCCGGCAGGCCGACCTGGAGAACGTGCTGGGCCTCTACGCAGCCATTGAAGACGGTCCTGCCGACGTGCTGAACCTCGAAGAAGCCCAGGCTGTGTGGGCCCAGTTTGCACGCTACCCCAGCTACCGCCTGTGGGTGGCCTGCGATCCGGCTGCTCACAACGCCGTGGTGGGCACCTATGCGCTGCTCGTCATGCACAACCTGGCCCACCGGGGGGCGCCATCGGCCATCGTCGAAGACGTGGTGGTGGCGCAGGACCTGCAGGGCCGTGGCATCGGCCGCCAGATGATGGCCCACGCCATGCGGCAGGCGCGCGCGGCGGGTTGCTACAAGCTCGCGCTCTCGTCCAACGCCCGCCGCAGCGGCGCCCATGCCTTTTATGAATCCCTGGGCTTTGCGCAGCATGGCCTGAGCTTTGTTGTCGAGACCCTCACATGAATCACCCCGAACCTTCGGCGCCGCTTCTGAGCGTGCGCAATGTCAGCAAGCGCTATGGCGATCGTTTGGCGCTGCAAGGCGCGTCCTTTGACCTGTGGCCCGGCGAGGTGCTCGCCGTGGT
>CAYXSL010000054.1:1260-24289 GCA_964466605.1 uncultured Verminephrobacter sp. | reverse complement strand
GTGCTGTTCGGCAACTGCCTGATGGCCGGCCAGGGCCAGGCACCTGCGCGCCAGGCGGCGTTCAAGGGCGGCCTGCCCAAGGGCGCGGGCCCGGTCACGCTCAGCAAGATGTGCGGCTCAGGCATGAAGGCCGCGATGATGGCGCACGACATGCTGCTGGCCGGCTCGCACGACGTGATGGTGGCGGGTGGCATGGAGAGCATGACCAACGCCCCCTACCTGCTGCAAAAGGGCCGTGGCGGCTACCGCCTGGGCCATGACCGTATCTTCGACCACATGATGCTCGACGGCCTGGAAGACGCGTACGAAGCGGGCCGCAGCATGGGCACCTTCGGTGAAGACTGCGCCGCCAAATACAGCTTCACGCGCGAACAGCAGGACGCGTTTGCCACCGCCAGCGTGCAGCGCGCCAAGGCCGCCACCGAGTCCGGCGCGTTCGCTGCCGAGATCGTGCCCGTCACCGTCAAGACCCGTGCGGGCGAGACCGTGGTGTCGGTGGACGAAGGCCCCGGCAAGGTCAAGCTCGAAAAGATCGCCACCTTGAAGCCCGCATTCAAGAAGGACGGCACCATCACCGCCGCCTCCAGCTCCAGCATCAACGACGGCGCCGCCGCGCTCGTGATGATGCGCGAGTCCACCGCCAAGAAGCTGGGCGCCAAGCCCCTGGCCCGCATCGTGAGCCATGCCACCCACGCGCAAGAGCCCGAGTGGTTTGCCACAGCCCCCCTGGGCGCCGCGCAGAAGGCGCTGGCCAAGGCTGGGTGGCAGGTGGGCGATGTGCAGCTGTGGGAGATCAATGAAGCCTTCGCCGTGGTGCCCATGGCGCTGATGAAGGAACTGGACTTGCCCCACGACAAGGTCAACGTGAACGGGGGCGCCTGCGCGCTGGGCCACCCGATTGGCGCCAGCGGCGCGCGCATCCTGGTCACGCTGATCCATGCGCTGCAGGCCCGGGGCCTGCGCAAGGGCCTGGCCACGCTGTGCATTGGCGGCGGCGAGGCCACGGCCATGGCCATCGAACTCGCCTGATACTGGGGCCTTTGAACTCCCTCGGACCTGCCACCATGGAATCTGAAGCCCCTACCCCCATCGACCCCGCCACCATCGCTGCCTTCTGGCAGGCGTTCGCGGAAGCGGAGGCCTCCCTGCATGCCTTGCCGCTGCGCGAGCGGGTGGAGCAGGGCAATGAGCTGCTCGAGCAGCACCTGAGCGGGCTGGCGCTGGAGATCTCGGGGGGCGTGGAGGACGAGGTGGTGGACCTGATCGTCACCGCGCATGGCAGCAGCGACCGCTTTCCGCTCTTGATGCAGGTGGTGGCCGCGGCGCCCCGGCTGCGCCACCACCGCGTGCGCGCATTCCGCGAGCGCACGCGCCAGCCGGACTTTCCCATCGGCATGGACGGCTTCGAGCTGTCCACTTCCGAGGTGCTGATCGCGCTGGGCCAGGACGACGGGCAGGCGGCGCTGGAGATCCGCTTCGGCCGCGAGATCCCGCAGGACTTCCAGGACCACGCGCGCAACATGGTCTTCATCATGATCGACCATGTGCTCGGGGAGTACGACTTTGCCGTCAAGGTCGGTGCCGTGGATTTCGTCGAGGAATCCCTGGACCCCGATGCCGAGTGGACGCCCCTGTCGCTGCTGCCCCCCGTGTTCGACCGCTACTGGGTCGAGGCCCTGGGCCGTACCGGTGAGTTTCCCACCGGGGAGCACGAGTGGGACGGCATGACCCTGGTCTTCGGCGGTGCCGATGGCGATGGGGCCGAGCCCAGGGATGAGGCCATCGTGATGATCAACCGCAGTGCCAACCCGGTCGCCATGCGGGCCGATCTGGCCTATGCGCTCGTTCTGGACCTGGCGGTGGCGGATGGCGACGAACTGGACGCCGTGCGCGACCTGCAGGACCAGGCTGCCACCCTGCTGGAGCTGCCGCAGCTGGGCATCCTGGCCTACACCATGACCCGCGCAGGGCGCCGCAAGGCGGTGTACTACGTGGGCGACGAGCAGATGGCCAAGCAGGCCCTGGCGCCGCTGCTGCTGCGCGACGAGGCCGAGTCCCTGGAGCTGTCCGTCACCTTCGACCCCGCCTGGTCCGGCTATTTCGAATTCGCCGTGCACTGACGGCTTTTGCTTTTATTGGAACGGGACCCGGTATGGCCACCATTCTCATCATCGGCGCGTCGCGCGGCATCGGCCTGGAGCTGGTGCGCCAGTACACGGAGGCGGGCGAGCGTGTGATCGCGACCGCACGCGACGACGCGGGGCGCGAACGCCTGCAGGCGCTGGGCGCCCAGGTGCTCACCGTCGACGTGGCCAACCCCGCCAGCGTGAGCGGCCTGGCCTGGCTGCTCGACGGCGAGAAGATCGACCTGGCGCTGTATGTGGCCGGTGTGATCCGCCGGCCCAACGCGCTCACACCGCCTACGCAGCAGGATTTCGACGCGGTGATGCACACCAACGTGCTGGGCGCCATGCAGGCCCTGCCCCAGGTGGCGCCGATGGTGGCCGACGCGCAGGGCGTGTTCGCCTTCGTGTCCTCGTCCATGTCGCAGATCGGCAGCGTGGACGACAGCGAGTCCTGGCTATACCGCACCAGCAAGGCCGCCCTCAACATGGCCGTGGCCTCGGCCCAGCACGACTACCCGGGCGCCATCCTTGTCACCATCGACCCCGGCTGGGTGCGGACCGAGATGGGCGGTGGCGAGGCGCCCCTCACGGTGCAGGAGAGCGTGCAGGGCATGCGCAGCACCCTGGCGGGCGTGACGGCGGCCGACAAGGGCCGCCTGCTGCACCACGATGGCCGGCGCGCCGAGCACTGGTAAGACCCCCTTCTTCATTGATTCCAAAGACGAGATTCCGGAGACGACACCCATGCTGCTGACCCAAGACCAGGAAATGATCCGCGACGCCGTGCGCGACTTCGCGCAGGCCGAGCTGTGGCCCCACGCCGCGCGCTGGGACAAGGAGCACCATTTCCCCAAAGAGGCGCACCAGGGCTTGGCTGCGCTGGGCGCCTACGGCATCTGCGTGCCCGAGGAGTTCGGCGGCGCCAACCTCGACTACCTCACGCTGGCCCTGGTGCTCGAAGAGATCGCCGCGGGCGATGGTGGCACCAGCACTGCCATCAGCGTGACCAACTGCCCGGTCAACGCCATCCTCATGCGCTACGGCAATGCGCAGCAGAAGAAGGACTGGCTCACCCCACTGGCCCAGGGCCGCATGCTGGGCGCCTTCTGCCTGACCGAGCCGCATGTGGGCTCGGACGCCTCGGCCTTGCGCACCACGGCCGTGCGCGAGGGCGACGGCTACGTGATCAACGGCGTCAAGCAGTTCATCACCAGCGGCAAGAACGGCCATGTGGCCATCGTCATCGCCGTGACCGACAAGGGCGCGGGCAAGAAGGGCATGAGCGCCTTCCTTGTGCCCACCAACAACCCCGGCTATGTGGTGGCGCGGCTGGAAGACAAGCTGGGCCAGCACAGCAGCGACACGGCGCAGATCAACTTCGACAACTGCCGCATCCCGGCCGAGAACCTGATCGGCGCCGAGGGCGAAGGCTACAAGATCGCGCTGGGCGCGCTCGAAGGCGGGCGCATCGGCATCGCAGCGCAAAGCGTGGGCATGGCGCGCAGCGCGTTCGACGCGGCGCTCGCGTATTCGAAGGAGCGTGAGAGCTTCGGCACCGCCATCTTCAACCACCAGGCCGTGGGTTTCAGGCTGGCCGACTGTGCCACGCAGATCGAGGCCGCACGCCAGCTCATCTGGCATGCCGCAGCGCTGCGCGATGCGGGCAAGCCCTGCCTGAAGGAAGCCGCCATGGCCAAACTGTTTGCCAGCGAGATGGCCGAGCGCGTGTGCAGCGCCGCCATCCAGACGCTGGGCGGCTACGGCGTGGTGAACGATTTCCCGGTGGAGCGCATCTACCGCGACGTGCGCGTGTGCCAGATTTACGAAGGCACGAGCGACGTGCAGAAGATCATCATCCAGCGCGCGCTGGCCTGAGACTGTGAAAGCGTCCTGAGCCTTAGCCCCGCATGCGCAGTTCGCGCTCCAGCATGGCCAGCCGCTCGGGCTCGGCATGGTGGCGCGACACGGGGTAGACGCCCGCAAAAGCCTCGCGTGCGGCCTCGGGGCGGCCGCTCCAGGCCAGGGCCAGGGCGTAGTCGCAGGTGCACACCGCCAGTGACGGCCAGGCGCCCGGGGCCTTGGGCACCAGTGCGAGGAACTGCGCGCAGGCCTGGCCCAGGTGGCGGGCCGCATCGCTCGCCAGCGCCGGGTCGCGCAGCGCAATCAGGCCCCGCACCCAGTCGATGAAGGCCTGGCCGTGGGGCGGCAGCAGTTCTGTTTTTGTGGCGTCCAGCAGGCGCTGCGCTTCGTCGGTGTGGCCCGCCCGCGCTTCGCCCAGGGCCAGGTCCAACTGCAGGATGGGTTCGGCGGGGCGCAGTGCCATCAGCTCGCGCAGGCGGGCCGCGAAGCCCGCGTGGTCGCCCGCCGCCAGAGGCAGGGTGTAGGTGCGCGCCAGAAAATCCGTGTCGTCCGGCGGGCGCATCGGGTGCACACGCAGCCGCAGGATGGCGGCTTCCACCCCCTCGGTGCGCGCCTCGAACCAGGCCATGCGCACAGCCGTATCCCAGGCGGGCTCGCGCATGAAACTGTGGCGCTCGGCGGAGTCGGCCAGGCGCTCGGCCAGCACCTGAAGGCGCGGCAGGTCGCCCGTGGCATGGGCCAGCAGGGCCTGCTGGTACATGCGCTGGAACCGCTGCATGTAGGCAAACCAGGCAAAGGGCACCAGCATGGCCACCACCACAGTGCCTTGCACCCAGGCACTCCATTCGCGCCACACGGCCAGCGCCAGCAGCGCGGCGCAGACCAGCAGCCAGGTGCGGTTGTTGCGCAGCAGCTGGCGCAGCGCAGTAAACAGGCCCGGGTTCTCCTGGGCTTCGATCTGGTCGCGTGCCAGCTGGCGCAGCGCCTTCACATCCAGAGTGCCCAGCACCTCGTCCGTCATCTCGGTCATCGCGCGGGCATACAGACCCGACGAGTGCAGCCGCACCTGGCTCAGCGGGGGCTGCAGCGCATGGACCGCCTGCAGGGCTTCTTCGGCGGTGGTGGCGTGGACAAAGCCCTCGGTGGGCTGGCCGTTGGCATCCTGGGCCTGGTACAGCCAGCGCGGCTTGCCGCTGGCAGAGGGGCTGGAAGGGTCTTGCTGCTTCAATCTGTGGCTCCGTGGGCGACGTGCAGCCGCGCACTATGCCGGTCGTACGGCCAAGCCCCACTGACGTACGGATGGCCGGGCCTCAGCGCTGGACCGTCGGTACCTCGGAGTCCAGCCAGCGCATCAGCAAGGCATGCAGTTCGCCCACGTCTACGGGCTTGCGCAACACCACATAGCCTTCGGCCTCGGCCTCCTGCAAGGCGGGGGCGTCGAACTCGCCGCTCACCATGGCTCCACGCGCACCGGGGTGGCGGTCCAGCAACGCGCGCAGCACGTCAAAGCCGCTTTCGCCGGTGCGCAGCCGCTGGTCGCACAGCACCACCTCGGGGGGCGGGCCGCTGGCCGCAGCCGCCAGTGCCTCTTGCGCATTGGCGGCCAGGCGCACCTTCAGGCCCCAGCTGTGCAGCAGGTGGCTCCAGGCCTGCTGCACCTCGGGGTCGTCGTCCAGCACCAGGCAGGTGCCCTGCAGGGCGGGCAACGGCGCCGGGGCGGCGCCGGGGGCGCTCTCTGCGCCCAAGCCCGCTGGGGTGTTCCTGTGTTCAGGGGGCAACACGGCGGCGGTGGCGGCCAGTTGCAGCCAGAAGCAAGACCCCCGCCCCAGCCTCGAGCGCAGGCCGTGTTCGGCCGCCATCAGCTCGGCGCAGCGCGCCACCACAGCCAGCCCCAGGCCATGGCCTGCATCCACCTGCGTGCTGCCGCGCTGCAGGCGTTCGTAGGGCTGGTAGATGCGGTGGCGGTCCTGCTCGGCCACACCCACGCCGGTGTCCCACACGGCAATGCGCCACCGCCCGCCCCGGCGGCGCGCGGCCAGCAGCACACCGCCGTGGCGCGTGTAGCGCAGCGCGTTGTGCACCAGGTTGATCACACATTGGCGCAGCAGCACGGGGTCGGCCAGCACGGTGGCGCCCTCGGGCGGCAGGTGCTCGCGCAGCGCCAGGCCCAGGTCGCGCGCTTCGGCGCGGAACAGCAAGGCCACGTCGTGCAGCAGCGGCCGCAGCGCCACGGGCTGGCGGCGCGCCTGCAGGGTGCCGCTTTCGATGCGCGAGAGGTCCAGCAGCGCGTTGAACATCAGGCTCACCGAGCGCAGGCTGCGGCGCATGTCGTCCAGCGCGGGCAGCAGCGCAGTGTCGTGGTTGCGCCGCGCCAGCGCCTCGATCTGGAAGCCCATGGCGTGGATGGGCTGGCGCAGGTCGTGGCTGGCGGTGCTGAGGAAAAGGTTCTTGGCGCGCAGCGCCTGCTCGGCCTCGGCGTGGGCCTGCTGCGCCTCCAGCGCCAGGCGCAGGCTTTCCTCCTCCAGCCGCACCTGCTGCAGGAAGAAGTTGTGCGCCACCACCGCATGCCGGTACAGCGCTGCCATCAGCAACAGCGACATGGGGATGATGAAGCGCCAGGGCGACGCTGGCGGCCCGCCCGGCATGGCCGGGTCGCCAAACAGGTTGGGCCATTGCGACAGCGACAGCGGCACCAGCACCGAGATCACGCCCCAGCCAAACCCGTAAAAGCGCAGAAATGTGCCCAGCGAGGGCAGCTGGAAGGTGGCGGTGCCCACAATCACCACCGCCAGGCTCACATGCAGCAACAGCACAAAGTCGAAGCTGGCGCGCCCGGGTGTCAGCACCACGATGGCGCCCAGCGAGGCCAGGCCGAGGGCCTGCCCCAGGCTGGTGTTGCGCACCCGGGGCCGCCAGCGCCGCAGCCAGGCGGCGTCGTCGGCGGCGGCCGTGCCGCTGCGGCTGGCGCGCAGCTGGCGCGACTGGACCCACACGGCCGCTGCGGCCAGCGTGTACAGCACCGTCCAGGCCAGCATGCCCAGGGGGTTGCGGCCCAGCCCCTGGAACCACATGGTGAACAGCACCCCCAGCAGCGGCATCGCAAAAATGCCCTGGGCCAGGCGCTGGTGGGTCAGCTCCAGCATACGCACCTGGCCGCGCTCGGCCAGGTCGCCGGTGTCCAGCGCGCGGGGAAACCACTGCCGCCACAGGGCCAGCACCCTCATGGCTGGGGCCCCTGTATGGCGGCTGCCGCAGTGGCCGGTGTCGCCAGCCAGCGGCTGAGCAGCGCCTGCAGGTCGGCCACGTCCACGGGCTTTTTCAGTACCAGGTAGCCCTCGTCTTCGGCGCGGCGCAAGGCTGGGGCGTCGAACTCGCCACTCACCATGGCCCCCCGCGCCTGCGGGCAGCGTGCGAGCAGGGCCAGCAGCACGTCAAAGCCGCTTTCGCCCGAGCGCAGGCGCTGGTCGCACAGCACCACATCGATGGCCTGGCCGCTGTCCACATGTGCAAAGGCCTGCCGGGCGTCCGATGCCAGGCAGACCTGCAGCCCCCAGCTGCCCAGCAGGGCAGACCAGGCGCCCAGCACATGCGGGTCGTCGTCCAGGATCAGGCAGCGGCCTTGCAGCGGCCGGGCCGGTTGGCTGCGGGGGCTGGCCGGGCAGGGCCCTGGCGCCGCCGCAGGCAGTTGCAGCCAGAAGCAGGAGCCCGTGCCCAGGCGCGACTGCAGGCCATGCCGCGCGGCCATCAGGTCCACGCAGCGCGCGACCACGGCCAGTCCGAGTCCGTGGCCCTCGCGGTTGATATGCCAGGCGTGCTGGGGGCGGTAAAACGGCTGGTAGATGCGGTCGCGGTCTGCCAGCGCCACACCCAGGCCCGTGTCCCACACCTCGATGCGCCAGTCGCCTTGCCGCCGCCGGGCCCCGATGAGCACGCCGCCCTGCGGCGTGTAGCGCAGCGCGTTGTGCACCAGGTTGGACAGCGACTGGCGCAGCAGCGCGGCATCGGCCTGCACGGCAGCGCCCGCTGGCGGCATGTGCAGCCGCAGGCGCAGCCCGCGCGAGCGGGCCTCGGCCAGGAACTGGATCTCCAGCTCGTTGAAAAACGGGCGCAGCAGCAGCGGCTCGGGCCGCACCGCCACCTGGCCGGATTCGATCTTGGACAGGTCGAGCAGCGAGTTGAACATCAGCTGCACCGACTGCAGGTTCAGCCGCAGGTCGGACAGGGGCTCGGCCAGGGCCGCGTCGCGGTTGCGCAGCGCAATGGCTTCGGTGAGCAGGCCCATGGCGTGCACGGGCTGGCGCAGGTCGTGGGCGGCGGTGCTCAGAAAACGGTTCTTCTCGGCCAGCGCGGCTTCGGCGGCATCGCGCGCTTCGCGGTACTGGGCCGACAGCTGCTGGCCGCGTTCTTCCAGCCAGACCTGGTGCACAAAAAAACGGTGCGCCGTGTGCGAGTGCCGGTACATGGTGAAGGTGTGCAGCAGCGACAGCGGAAGGATGAAGTACCAGTGGTGGGGAAAAAGCCAGGGCTGCACCAGCAGCGAGGCGTTCCACCCGGTCATGAAGAACCGCATGAACACGCTCAGCACGGGCGTCTGGTGCGTGGCATTGCCGGCCAGGATGGCTGCGTTGGTCACCAGCAGCAACAGCGCAAAGTCGTAGCTGGCATGGCCGGCCGCAATGACCACCGGGGCCGTGGTGCCCGCGCCGTGGACCAGGGCGCACAGCTCCAGTCGCGGGCGCCAGCGGCGCATCAGGTCGGCCGCATCCAGCCTGTCCTGATCCTGGCGGAAGACGCAGCGCAGGCGGTGGGAGGTGGCTGCAAACACCACATAAAAGCCGAACCACCCCCACATCCAGCGCGCGTCATGCTGCAGCTGGTAGAACAGCGTGAGCGCCAGCGCCACCAGGGGCAGCACCATGATGCTGGTGTGCAGCCGCTGGTAGGTCATCTCCAGCAGCCGGGCCTGGCCCGCCATGCTCACGGTCTGCAGCGAGGCCTGTGCGGGCTCCCGGGCCGGGGTTGGTTCGGCAGGGGCGTTGACCGGGTCCATCAGCGCTCCGGCATTGTGAAAAGCGTGAACCGCGCGAGCCACGAAGGCCGTGCAAACTCACCCCCGACCTGCATCACACGTCGCCCATGGACGGCAACACCAGCCGCCGCCCGCGCAGGCGCGTGATCGCCTCCACCCGCGTGCGGGCGCCCAGGCGCAGCAGGATGGCGCTCATGTGCTCCTTGACCGTGCTCTCCGACAGGTCGTACTGCAGCGCGATGCGCTTGTTGGGCAACCCTTGCAGTACCAGCGCCAGGATTTCCCCCTGGCGCATCGACAGGCCCAGTTCTGTCGGCGTCACGGGCAGGTCGCGGCTGCGTGGGGGCTGGCCGCTGTGGCTGGGGGGCTCAAACCAGGCCAGGCCACACAGCAGCGCCTCCACGGCCAGGGCAAAGGTCTCTGGCGGGGCCTGCTTGTGGATGAACCCATGGGCGCCCGCCTGGCGCACGCGTTCCATTACGTTCGGGTCGTCGTCACCGCTGATCACTGCCAAGGCGCTGCCCGGGCAGTGCTGGCGCAGCTGGGCGATCAGGTCCAGCGCGGCCCCTTCGGCCAGCCAGAAGTCGATGAGGGCAATGGCGGGGGCGCCGCGTTCTGCCACCAGGGGCAGCACGTCCTCCGTGCGGCCTGCCACGGCCACCTCCATCCGGGGCAGGCGCGAGCGCAGGAACTCGGCCACACCGCGTGCTACCAGCGGGTGGTCGTCCAGGACAAGGGCATAAGGGGGCGGTGGCATGGCCAGATTGGCAGGGAGGGGTAGGGGCGCGCAGGGCTGGAGCAAGGGCAAATTTTGCCAAGTGTGGCCCAGGCGGGGTGGCGCGCAAACCCTACCCTGGTAGGGTTTCGCGCGGCGTGCTGCGCTGCACAGAATCCGCCCTCCATTCACCACCCTGGAGGTTTCCGCACATGGCTTCAACCCGCGCACAGCGCATCTGGCAACCCGCACGGCCCGTTTTCCGCTGGGCCCCCCTTGGCCTGGCCGCAGCGCTGCTGGCGGCATGTGGCGGTGGCGACGACAACAACAACGGCAGCACGCCCCCTCCGGCCGTGGGGGTGTTCGCGGTGGGCGGCGCTGTGGCAGGCCTGGGTGCGGGCAAGACCCTGACCCTGCAGAACCTGGGCACGGATGACCTCACGCTCAGCGCCAACGGCAATTTTGTGTTCAACACCCGCATGGACCGGGGCGTGGCCTACGCCGTCACCATCAAGGCACAACCCGCAGGCCAGCGCTGCACCGTGGCCCAGGGCACGGGCACCGCCACGGCCGACGTGAGCAATGTGCAGGTGCGCTGCGAGAACCTGGCCGCCGCCACCTTCACCGTGGGCGGCGCCGTCACTGGCCTCAGTGGCAGCGGCCTGGTGCTGCAGAACAACGGGCGCGACGATCTGGGCGTGACGGCCAACGGCGGCTTTAGCTTTGCCACGGCGCTGGCAGGGGGCACCGCCTACGCCGTCACGGTAAAGACCCAGCCTGGCGGGCAGAGCTGCACCGTGGCCAACGGCACGGGCACCGTGGGGTCGGCGCATGTGACCACGGTGGACGTGCGCTGCGCCACTGCTGCTGCCGCCCTGCCTGAGGGCGACTGGAAGCAGGGCCAGTGCTCCCTGGCGCGGCCTGGCGTGTGGGGGCGCTTCCTGTGGCGCATTGCCCCGCAAAGCGACGCGCGGGCCACGGCCGCACAGGGCTTGCTCACCTATACCAATGCCGAGTGCTCAGGCCAGGGAACGCTTGCAGGGCCACTGACGGACCTGGGGGTGTTCAGCTTTGACCGCAATGGAAGTACTGCAACGGCCACGGCTTTCTGGAGCACCTGGGTGACGCCGTCGGGCTTAACATCGCGCTCCGTGTGGACCCGCAAGGGGGCCTACCTGTGTGTGTTCGGGGACAGCACTCCCACCGTGTTTCCCACAGCGGCCAGTGCAGAGGCCTACGCAGACCTGCTCATTCCCAATAAGACTTGCTATACGCAGAATTGAGGATGCAGGCGTGCCTGCTCGCGGACAAGGGCGTCTGCCGGCAAGCACCTTCGTTGTTGCGGTAACGCGCATGCCCCAAAAAACCGCCATTGGATGCAATGGCGGTTTTTCCGTGGCGGTCGGGGTGGCTATTTCGATAGTTCCCCTGCCGTGGCTGCATCCAGGCGGCCCGACTGCGCGATGCCGCGATCCTTTTGGAAGGCGCGCAATGCGGCCGCAGTCTTCCCCCCCATTGCGCCGTCGGGCGCGCCCGCGTTGTAGCCCAGCTCGTTGAGCCGGGCCTGGGCGTCCTTCAGCGCCAGGCCGGGGGCGCCACCGGCACCGCCCGCACCGCCGGCGGCACGCGATGCCGAGGTCTGGGATGGAGGCGCCGCCCCATCCACCCCCAGGCGGCCGCCGCCACCCAGGCCCTGGCCGCGCACTGTCTGGGCTTTGTAGTTGCGCAGCGACCGCACCATTTGGTTGAACGCGTCCATGAAGGCGGCAGCGATCACCTTGCCTTCGGCGGTGTTGGAGTAGCCGCCCAGGCGTGCGCCGCCCGATCCGCCCAGCAGCTGGCCCATGGCGCCAAAGTCGGTCTTGGACGCGCTGCCTTCCGAGGCTGCCACCTGTACGCCCGAGCGGTTGTCGATGAGGGTGAGCAGCGTGCTGGCTTCCTTGGTGTTCATGCTTGCACCCAGGGCTGCAATCAGTCCGCCGCCACGTCCCCCAACCAGGCCGCCCAGCGAGGCCGACGCGCCGCCCGCGTTGTGGTTCTGGAAGATGATTTCGGGCGAGAGCCCATAGTCCGACGCCACCATCTGCCCCTGGCCGAAGTTGCTGCCCTGGCGCATCTCGCCCGACTGCATGAGGCTGCGCTCGCGGGTCATGGCGTTCATGCCCGCAGCGCCGCGCTCCACCACCACAAAGCAGTTGGATTGCTGCACCAGCAGGCGCAGCAGGTTGGCGGTGGGCGGCAGGCGGTATTGATCACGCAGGATGGTGTACCACCCCGCTTGCTGGTTCTCGATGAGCGACACCGTGCCCAGAGACGACTCGCAGCGCTCCAGCTCACTGCTCGCAGCATCGGTGGCCGCGCCCGCAGCGCTGCCTGTGGCCACGGTCTTGGCGTCGGCACTGCCCATGCGCATGTTGGTGGTTTCGCAGCCCGACAACAGCACTGCGGCCGCCAGGGCCAGCCCCAGCGCAGACAGGCGTGGCAAAAGTGGGGCTGGCAGGGCGGGGGCGTGAGTGGGGATGTGGCGGGGGGCGGATGTGCCTTCGCAAGCAGGGGTGGTGGTCATAGGCCGATCGGTTGGTGGCGCAAAACGCCAGAACAAAAGGCCCTGATCTTTTGCGCTGCCCGCTGCAGCAGCAACCCGACCGAAGAGGGGTTTCGTGCGAGCGAGTGTTGTGGTGGGTCGGTGTCAGCCGCTGCTGCGCCGCCGCAGCACCACCGTGATCTGCCCATTGGTTTCGATCGTCGCCCGCTCCACCTCGTGCAGGTGCAGGCAGCCGCTGGCGCGCAGCGCGGCTTCGAGGTCGTAGGTGGAGAGCAGCTCCTTGCGCATCAGGTCGGCGTTCACCTGCCCCTGCTGCACCAGCACCTGCGGGCTGCCGTCGATCAGGCGTTCCATCCACGCATACCGAAACGTCAGCTGCGCCAGCGCCACATGGCAGCCCATGAGCGTGGCCGCAGAGACCAGCCCGCCCACCAGCGAGTTGTCGCCCGCGTTCATCGAGTTCTGCACCGCGTTCGACAGGATCAGCAGCAGCACCAGATCAAACGGTGCGTACTGCCCCGTCTGCCGCTTGCCCGTGAGGCGCAGGAACACCAGCAGAAACACATAGACCACCACGCCGCGCAGCACAAACTCCCACCACGGCACATTCATATCCCACATTGCAGGGCTCCTTTGAACAGGTTCTTTGTTGAAGGGGTGTTTTGTTCACCAGTCTATGGCGCTGAGCGAAAATCCGGCGCAATCGCCTGCCTTCGCAGGCATCGCTCCCCTGCTGAAAGAAACACCGCCATGCAACGCCGCCATCTCCTCCAAACCAGCGCCCTGGGAGCCCTGCTGGGCACCACCTGGCAGCAGGCCTGGGCCCTGTCGCTGGGCGACCTCTCCGGCGCCGATGCGTCCAGCGGGCTCAAGGCGGCCCTGTCGCAGGGCGCGCAGGCGGCGGTGTCGCTGCTCGGGCGCAATGACGGTTTTCTGGGCAACCCCAAGGTGCGCATCGGCCTGCCGGGCTACCTGGAGGATGCCGCCAAGGTCATGAAGTCCCTGGGCCAGGGCAAACGCATCGACGAGCTGGTGGTCTCCATCAACCGCGCAGCAGAAGCCGCCGTGCCCATGGGGCAGGACCTGCTGGTGGGCGCTGTGCAGAGCATGACGGTGACCGACGCCAAGAACATCCTCACGGGTGGCGACACCTCGGTCACCACCTTTTTTGCCGACAAGACGCGCGCCCCGCTGGGCCAGCGCTTTTTGCCCGTGGTGAACGAGGCCACGGAAAAGGTGGGGCTCACCCAGAAGTACAACGCCTTTGCGGGCAAGGCCGCCAGCTTTGGCCTGCTCAAGCCGGAAGAGTCGAACCTGGCGCAGTACGTGACCGGCAAGACGCTGGACGGCCTGTACCTCATGATCGGCGAGGAAGAGCGCCGCATCCGCCAGAACCCCGCAGGTGCGGGCAGTGCTATCGCCCGCAAGGTCTTCGGTGCGCTGAAGTGACGATGCACCTTCGTACTGCGATCCCATGCCGTTGATGAAGAGCACCGACCCTTGCCCCTGCGGGCGCCCACGGGCCGCAGTCGGCAAAGGCACGCAGGCCCGGGTGCTGCCGTACGCAGACTGCTGTGGCCGCTACCTCGACCACTGGGACGACGCTGCGGCCCCCGATGCCGAGAGCCTCATGCGCTCGCGCTACACCGCCTTTGTGTGCGAGCGGGCCGGCTACCTGCAGGCCACGTGGCACCCCAGCACGCGCCCGGCTGCGCTGGATTTCGACCCCGCCACCAAGTGGCTGGGGCTGGAGGTGCGCCGCCACCGCCCCACCGGCGAAGACCGCGCCGAGGTGGAGTTTGTCGCCCGCTACCGGGTGGGCGGCCGTGCCGTGCGCCTGCACGAAACCAGCCGTTTTGTGCGCGAAGGTGGACGCTGGTTCTATGTGGATGGCGACATCCATGCCTGAAAATATGAATAAAAATGGCCGTCTGCGCGCGACCATCATGCTTTTGTTGCTATGAAATTTGAAGCAATCCTGTTTGACTGCGATGGCGTGCTGGTGGACAGCGAACCCATCACCAATGGTGTGCTGCGCGACATGCTCAACGAAGCAGGCTGGGCCCTGACGCCCGCAGAGTGCATGCGCATCTTTGTTGGCAAGACCGTGCGCAGCGAGGCGGCCCGCATCGAGGCCCACACCGGCCGCCCGCTCACCGACGCCTGGATGGCCGACTTCTACGCGCGTCGCAACGCCGAGCTGGAGCTGCGCCTGACCGCCATCGCGCATGTGCACGGCGCCATCGACCGCGTGCACGCCCACCACGGCGGGCGCATTGCGTGTGCCTCCGGGGCCGACCGCTACAAGGTCGAGATGCAGCTGGCCAAGGTCGGCCTGGCGCCTTACTTTGCGGGCCGCGTGTTCAGTGGCCACGAAATGCCAGCCACCAAACCCGCGCCAGACGTGTACCTGGCCGCTGCCGCCGCGCTGCAGGTGGCGCCCACGCGCTGCGCCGTGGTCGAAGACACGGTCACCGGCGTCACGGCGGGCGTGGCCGCCGGTGCCACGGTGTACGCCTATGCCCCGCAGGGCCACGGCGGGAGCGACGGCGACGACGAGGCGCTGCGCGCGGCCGGTGCCGTGCAGGTGTTCCGCAGCATGGCTGAATTGCCGGGTCTGCTGGGCTGCTGATTCCCTGACCACCCACACCAACAGAAGAGGGCCTGGCAATGCGCGCAACACACCAGACGCCGTGGCTGCGGCGCGCTGCGCACACGGTGGTGGCGCTGGGGGCCACCCTGGCCCTGGCCGGCTGCTCCTCCGTCAAGCCCTGGATCAACGAACCCCTGCCGCCCGAGGACCAGAGCATCCCGGTGCGCAAGTCCGAGCGCGACCCCTCCATCCTGGTGGCCGTGACCCTGTCGGGCGGTGGCGCCCGGGCAGCGGCATTCGGGTTTGGCGTGCTCACCGAGATGCAGGAAACGCGGTTTGTGTGGAACGGCAGCCCCACCACCTTGCTCGACGCCACCGATGTGGTCAGCGGCGTCTCGGGCGGCAGCATCGTGGCGGCCTACTTTGCGGCGCATGGCATTGAAGGCCTGCCGCGCTTCGAGCACGAGTTCCTGCGCCAGAACTTCCAGAACAGCCTCATCACCCAGGCGCTGCGGCCCGGCAACCTCATCGACCTGACCTCGCCCTGGCTGGGGCGTACCCACCTGCTCGCGCGGCGGCTCGACGAGCTGTATGGCGGCCTCACCTTTGGCGACGTGGAGCGCCGCCCGCGCCACCCGCAGCTGTTCATCACCGCCACCGACATGTCGCTGGGCACGGGCTTTGAGTTCACGTGGGAGCAGTTCTCGCTCATCTGCTCGGACCTGCGCAAGGTGCCGCTGTCGTTTGCGGTGGCCTCGTCATCGGCCGTGCCGCTGCTGCTCAGCCCCATGACGCTCAAGAACTACGCCCACCAGTGCCCCGAGCGCCGCAGCCCCTCGGCCGCCAGCGCCCGCGCCGCCACCGGCGACTACCGCGCCCGGCTGTACCGCGCGCACGAGCTGAGCTACACCGATGCGCAGCGCAAGCCCTACATCCACCTGGTCGATGGCGGCCTGGCCGACAACCTGGGCGTGCAGCGCCTGCTCGACCGGGCGCTGGCCGGTGGCGGCCTGCGCCACACGTTCAGCGAAGTGGGTATCCCGCCCCGCACCATCCGCAAACTGGTGCTGATCACCGTGAACGCCGAGCGCGACCCCTCGGTGGACATCAACCAGAGCGACAAGGTGCCCGATATGGTGCAGGTGGTGGACGCCCTGCTGTTTGGCACGGGCGCCCGCGCCACACGCGAAACGCAGGAGTTTCTGCGCGACATCACGCGGCAGTGGAAGCAGTCGCTCACCACAGGTTCGCCCGGCAGCAGCGACGTGTTCGCGCCCGATGCGGAGATCCACGTCATCCCCGTCAACCTGCGCGACGCACCCGACGACATCGCCCGCCGCCGCCTGCTGCAGGTGCCCACCGCGTTTTCCATCACATCGGAAGAAGTCACCGACCTCATCGAGGCCGGTGGCAGCGTGCTGCGCCACTCGCCGGAGTTCCGGGCGCTGGTGCAATCGCTGCTGCGCCCGGCGCCGCCTGCGGGGCTGCAGGCCAGGGATTGAGGGCGCGCCATTCCGCGTGGCGGAGGGCTGTTTTTGTCGGCCTTTCGTCACCCCACAACCGTTCGGGCTGAGCCCGTCGAAGCGCAGCACCCGGCTTCGACGGGCTCAGCCCGAACGGTCGGGGTGGTGCGCAAAGAAGGGGAAAGAAGCGAAGCGGAGCGGACGCCAGAGCCCGCAGGTGCTCGGGGCCGCCCGGTGACGCTCAAGGCCGCGTATCCGGCGCCGGGGTTGTGGGCACGCCCTGTTCCTCTGCCGCACGCAGCTGCGCCGCCATCGCGCGCTGGTAGCCCGGCCGCTGCTGCAGCCGCTGCCAGTACGCCTGCGTTGCCGGGCCAAACTGCGCATCCAGCCCCAGGTGCTGCGCCAGCAGCAGCGCATACCCCACCGCCACATCCGCCGCCGTGAACCGGCCCGCGCACAGGTGCTCGCTGCCGCTGTGGGTCAGGGCCGTTTCCACCGCGCGCAGCCGGGCCAGGAACCAGCGGCTGTAGTCCTCCACCACCTGCGGCTGCTTGCGCTCTGCGGTCTCAAACCGGCCATAGCGCAGCACCAGCGTCTGCGGAAAAGTCAGCGTGGCATCGCTCATGTGCAGCCAGTTCAGGTAGGCGCCATACGCCGGGTGCGTGGGCGCCACATCCAGCCCCGCGTCGGGGTGTGTGGCCGCGAGGTACTGGCACATGGCCGCCGATTCGGTCATGCGCACATCGCCTTGCACCAGCAGAGGCACCGTGCCCAGCGGGTTCTCGTCCAGAAACCACCGGGCCTTGGCGCGCGGCGGGAAGGGGAGCATGTGGAGCTGGTAGGGGAGTTGCAGCTCTTCGAGCATCCACAGGGGGCGGAAGGAGCGGGCGCTGACGCAGTGGTGGAGGTGGAGCATGGGGCAGGCGGTAATGGGGCAGGCGGGACCGCAGATCAGTGTAGTGGCGTGATGCTGCGGGCGCAGCCCTGGGGTAGCCATGCAGGGTGCAGATCGCGCCACCGCACCACCGCGCCACCTGTCCTCACGCCGGACTCGCGTCGCGCCTGAATTCCGCAGGCGACTGTCCCGTCCACCCCCGAAACGCCCGGATAAAACTCTTCTCGTTCTCAAACCCCGCTGCCTCCGCCACCTGCTTGATGGGGCGTTGCGTGCGGTGCAGCAGCTCCACCGCGCGTGCGCGGCGCACGTCATCCTTCAGCCCCTGCAGCGTGGCGCCTTCTTCCTTCAGCTGCCGGTGCAGCGTGCGGGGCGACACATGCAGCAGCGCGGCCAGCGATTCTGCGCTGTGCTGGGGCAGGGCGTGGGCGGGCTGGCCTGGCAGAGGGGCGGCCAGCAGCTGGCGCACGCGCTGCACCAGCAGGCGGTCGCGGCGGTAGTGCAGCACCGTCAGGGGCAGGGCGTGCTGCAGCATCTGGCGCAGGGCCTGTTCGTCGCGGCGCAGGGGCAGGTGCAGGTAGCGGGCGTCGAAATGGATGGCGGTGCGCGGCGCGTGGAAGGTGACGGGGCCCCGGAACAGCACGGCATAGGCATCGGCATGCGGCGGCGGGTCAAACGCAAACTCGGCTGAGATGAGCGGGATGCGCGAGTCCACCATCCAGCAGGCCAGGCCGTGGGCATTGCGCAATACGGAGACCAGACAGAACTCGCGCAGCACGCCCAGGTCGCGCGCCTCGGTGATGCGCAGGGTGGCGGTGTCCCCCTCGGTGGTCAGCTGCAGTGCAATGTCGTCCGTCAGCAGCCCGTGGTGGCGGCACCAGCGGGCCAGGGCCACCTGCAGTGTGGGCGAGCTGATGCTGGCGCGCGCCAGCATGCCGTAGCTGCCCCAGGGCAGGCGGCGGCTGAACCAGCCTAGGGCTTCGTCGTCCAGCTCCTGCATGGCGGCGTCGGAGATCTGCTCCATCTGCCAGGCGGTGATGCGGGCGCTGTCGTCCTGCAGCAACTGCGGCGCAATCTGTGCCTGGGCCAGCGCGCGTTCGGGGCTCAGGCCGCGCCGTTCGTAGGCCAGGACAATGGCGCGCACAAAGGCTATGGGCGTGGCGGCAGGGGCTGTCGCGGGCGCGGGCAGGCGGTGGGCGGGGTGGGAAGGCGGTTTCACGCCGCAGAGTGTGCCAGCCGTGGCACGATTTGCAACCATTGTGTCCACCCGCAGGGGGTTCAGGCTTCTATGCTTACGGATCGCCCGCCCGCATCTTCTTGTGGCGCAGGGCCGGATGACCGAGCCGAGGAGACAACCCCCGTGACGAGCAGCGCAGCCGCAACGAACTCCGCACCGCTGGTGGACAGCCACGCCCGTGGCACCACCGACGTTCCCCTGATCGAGCAGACCATCGGCGCCTTTTTTGCCGACATGGTGGCCCGCCAGCCCGACCGCGAGGCGCTGGTGAGCGTGCACCAGGGCCGCCGCTACACCTACGCCCAGTTGCAAGCCGAGGCCCACCGCCTGGCCAGCGCGTTGCTGGGCATGGGGCTCACACCGGGCGACCGCGTGGGCATCTGGTCGCACAACAACGCCGAATGGGTGCTGATGCAGCTGGCCACCGCACAGGTGGGCCTGGTGCTGGTCAACATCAACCCGGCCTACCGCACGGCCGAGGTGGAATACGCGCTGAACAAGGTGGGCTGCAAGCTGCTGGTGAGCATGGCGCGCTTCAAGACCAGCGACTACCTGGGCATGCTGCGCGAGCTGGCGCCCGAGTGGCAGGACCAGCCGCCGGGCCACCTGCACGCGGCCAAGCTGCCGCAGCTGAAGACGGTGGTGTGGATCGATGACGAAGCGGGGCAGGGCGCCGACGAGCCCGGCCTGCTGCGTTTTACCGACCTGCTGGCACGCGGCAATACGGCCGACCCGCGCCTGGCGCAAGTCGCAGCCACGCTGAAGGCCACCGACCCCATCAACATCCAGTTCACCAGCGGCACCACGGGCTTCCCCAAGGGCGCCACGCTCACGCACCGCAACATCCTCAACAACGGCTTCTTCATCGGCGAATGCATGAAGCTCAGGCCTGCAGATCGGCTGTGCATCCCCGTGCCGCTGTACCACTGCTTTGGCATGGTGCTGGGCAACCTGGCCTGCTTCACGCATGGCGCCACCATCGTCTACCCCAACGACGGGTTCGACCCGCTCACCGTGCTGCAGACGGTGCAGGACGAGCGCTGTACCGGCCTGCACGGCGTGCCCACCATGTTCATTGCCGAGCTGGACCACCCACGCTTTGCCGAGTTCAACCTCAGCACCCTGCGCACCGGCATCATGGCCGGATCGCCGTGCCCCACCGAGGTGATGAAGCGCGTGGTGGAACAGATGAATCTGCGCGAAATCACCATCGCCTACGGCATGACCGAGACCAGCCCCGTGAGCTGCCAGAGCAGCACCGACACGCCGCTTTCCAAGCGCGTATCCACCGTGGGCCAGGTGCAGCCGCACCTGGAGATCAAGATCGTGGACCCGGACACCGGCGCGATCGTTCCCATCGGCCAGCGCGGCGAGTTCTGCACCCGGGGCTATTCCGTCATGCACGGTTACTGGGGCGACGAAGCCAAGACCCGCGAGGCGATTGACGAAGGCGGCTGGATGCACACCGGCGACCTGGCCACCATGGATGCCGAGGGCTATGTGAACATCGTCGGCCGCATCAAGGACATGGTGATCCGGGGCGGCGAGAACATCTACCCGCGCGAGATCGAAGAATTCTTGTACCGCCACCCCCTGGTGCAGGACGTGCAGGTGGTGGGCGTGCCCGACCAGAAATATGGCGAAGAACTCTGCGCCTGGATCATCGCCAAGCCGGGCACCCGGCCGACGGAAGACGACATCCGTGCCTTCTGCAAGGGCCAGATCGCGCATTACAAGGTGCCGCGTTACATCCGCTTTGTCACCAGCTTTCCGATGACGGTGACGGGCAAGATCCAGAAGTTCAAGATCCGCGACGAGATGAAAGACCAGCTGGGCCTGGAAGAACAGAAAACCGCTTGAGAGAGCAAGAACGTATGACCATTCTCGACACCCAACTCAACGCCCGCTCGGCGGACTTCCAGACCAACGCCAGCGCCATGCGCGCGCTGGTGCAGGATCTGCGCGCCCAGCAGGACAAGATTGCCCAGGGCGGCGGCGAGGCCGCCCGCGCCAAACACACTGCACGCGGCAAGCTGCTGCCGCGCGAGCGCGTGGCCAACCTGCTGGACCCCGGCACGCCCTTCCTGGAGCTGGCCCCGCTGGCGGCGCTGAACATGTACAACAACGACGCACCCGGCGCGGGCCTGATCGCAGGCATCGGCCGCGTGAGCGGGGTGGACTGCATGATCGTGTGCAACGACGCCACGGTGAAAGGCGGCACCTACTACCCCATGACGGTGAAGAAGCACCTGCGCGCCCAAGAGGTGGCTGCGCAGAACCGCCTGCCCTGCATCTACCTGGTGGACTCGGGCGGCGCCAACCTGCCCAACCAGGACGACGTGTTCCCCGACCGCGACCACTTCGGCCGCATCTTCTTCAACCAGGCCAACATGAGCGCCCAGGGCATCGCGCAAATCGCGGTGGTCATGGGCAGCTGCACCGCAGGCGGCGCCTACGTGCCTGCCATGAGCGATGAATCCATCATCGTCAAGAACCAGGGCACGATCTTCCTGGGCGGCCCGCCGCTGGTGAAGGCCGCCACGGGCGAGGTGGTGAGCGCCGAAGATCTGGGCGGCGGCGATGTGCACACCCGCCTGTCGGGCGTGGCCGACCACCTGGCGCAAAACGACCTGCATGCGCTGCAGCTGGCGCGCACGGCAGTGCGCAATTTGAATAAAAACAAGGCCCCTGCGCCTGCTGACAAAGCCCCGGTAGCTCCTAAATTTGTAGCAGAAGAGCTGTATGGCGTGATCCCCGTGGACACGCGCAAGCCCTTTGACGTGCGCGAGATCATTGCGCGCGTGGTGGACGGCAGCGAGTTCGACGAGTTCAAGGCCCGCTTCGGCAGCACCCTGGTGTGCGGCTTTGCGCGCATCGAAGGCATGCCCGTGGGCATCATCGCCAACAACGGCATCCTGTTCAGCGAGAGCGCGCAAAAAGGCGCGCACTTCATCGAGCTGTGCTGCCAGCGCAAGATCCCGCTGGTGTTCCTGCAGAACATCACCGGCTTCATGGTGGGCCGCAAGTACGAAAACGAAGGCATCGCCCGCCACGGTGCCAAGCTGGTCACGGCCGTGGCCACGGCCAGCGTGCCCAAGTTCACCATCATCATCGGCGGCAGCTTTGGCGCGGGCAACTACGGCATGTGCGGCCGCGCGTACAGTCCCCGCTTCCTCTGGATGTGGCCCAACGCCCGCATCAGCGTGATGGGCGGCGAGCAGGCCGCCAGCGTGCTGGCCACCGTCAAGCGCGACGGCATCGAGGCCAAGGGCGGCCAGTGGAGCGCGGCCGAAGAAGCCGCCTTCAAACAACCCATCCTCGACCAGTTCGAGCAGCAGGCCCACCCGTACTACTGCAGCGCGCGGCTGTGGGACGACGGCGTCATCGACCCGCTCGATACGCGGCGCGTGCTCGGTCTCGCGCTCGAGGTCGTGGCAGCCGGCCCGCCGCCAGAGCCCGAGTCCTACGGCGTGTTCCGGATGTGAAGCCGATGCTCACGATCGCACGCGACGTCCGCGGCCTCGCCACCCTGACGCTCGACCGCCCCGAGGCGCGCAATGCGCTGTCCGGCGAACTCGTCACGCGGCTCACGGGCGTGCTCACGGAACTCGCCGGCGACCGTTCGGTGCGCGTCGTCGCGATCACGGGCGCCGGCAGCGTGTTCTGCGCGGGCGCCGACATCGGCGAAATGCGCGCTGCCGGGGCGGCCACTTCTGCACAGAACGAGGCCGATGCCCGGCGCTTCGCCACGATGCTGGAGCGGCTGGACAACCAGCCGCAGCCGACGGTCGCGATCGTCAATGGCGCCGCTTATGGCGGCGCGCTCGGCCTGATCTCGGCCTGCGACATTGCGCTCGCCGCCGGCAGCGCGCGCTTCGCGCTGTCCGAGGTCCGGCTCGGACTGGTGCCGGCGATGATCTCGCCGTTCGTGATCCGGGCGATCGGGGCCCGGCAGGCGCATCGCTGGTTCCTGACCGGCGAGACGATGGACGCGGCGACGGCGCTGCGCATCGGCCTGGTGCACGAGACGGCGGACGATACGGCGCTGGCCGCCGCCGCCGGCCGGGTGTTCGACGCGCTGCAGGCGGGCGCCCCCGGGGCGCAGGCCGAAATCAAGCGGTTGCTGCGGCACGTGACCGGACGCAGCGTCCCGGGTGACGAGGCAATGCTCGATGACACCGCGAAATGGATCGCGCGCGTCCGCGCGGGCACCGAAGCCGCCGAAGGGCTTTCCGCATTCCTCGAAAAGCGCCAGGCCCGCTGGCGCAATCCGGCCTGATGCTGCGCCGTCTCCTGATCGCCAATCGTGGCGAGATCGCCTGCCGCGTCATCCGCACCTGCCGGCGGCTCGGCGTGCACGCGATCGCCGTGCATTCGGAGGCGGATCGCGGCGCGCTGCACGTGCGCACGGCCGACGAGTCGGTCTGCATCGGTCCGGCCCCAGCGCGCGATTCCTACCTGAATGCCGGCGCCGTGATCGAGGCGGCGCGCGCCACGCGCGCCGATGCGACCCATCCAGGCTACGGCTACCTGTCCGAGAACGCCGCATTCGCCGAGGCCTGCGAG
>CAYXSL010000054.1:0-1250 GCA_964466605.1 uncultured Verminephrobacter sp. | reverse complement strand
ATTCGTCGGACCGGCGGCGGGCGCGATCCGCGCGATGGGCCTCAAGCACGAGGCCAAGGCGATCGTGGCGGCGGCCGGTGTGCCGGTCGTGCCCGGCTACATGGGCGAGGACCAGTCGAACGCGCGTCTCGCGCAGGAGGCGGCGCGTGTCGGCTTCCCGCTGCTCGTCAAGGCGGTCGCGGGCGGCGGCGGCAAGGGCATGCGGGTGGTGCGCGCCGCCGCGGAACTGGCGGAGGCGATCGCGGGCGCGCGCGGCGAGGCCGAGAACGCCTTCGGCGACGGCCGGCTGATGCTCGAACAATTCCTCGAGCGGCCGCGCCACGTCGAAGTGCAGGTCTTCGGCGACAGTCATGGCGGCTGCGTGCATCTGTTCGAACGCGAATGCTCGGTGCAACGGCGCTACCAGAAAATCATCGAGGAATCGCCTTCGCCATTCATCAGCCAGGCGACGCGCGCGGCGCTGACGGCCGCCGCCGTCAGCGCCGCGCGCGCAGTCGGCTACGTCAATGCCGGCACGATCGAGTTCATCGTCGATGCGGCAGGCCACTTCTATTTCATGGAGATGAACACCCGCCTTCAGGTCGAGCATCCGGTGACCGAGGCGGTCACGGGCCTCGACCTGGTCGAATGGCAGTTGCGCGTGGCCTCGGGCGAACACCTGCCGCTCGCCCAGAGCGAGATAAAGAGCCGCGGCCATGCCATCGAGGCGCGCCTCTACAGCGAAGACCCGCGGCGCGGGTTCCTGCCATCCGTCGGGCGCGTCGAGCGCTTCGTGCGGCCCATTGCGGACGAGAACTGGCGCGTGGACGCCGGCATCGAGGACGGCGATGCGATCACCGTGCACTACGACCCCATGATCGCGAAGGTCGTCGCCTGCGGCGCCGACCGTTCGGGCGCGCTCGCGACGCTCAGGCGCCAGCTCGACCGGACGGCGATCTTCGGCGTGGCAAACAACCTGCCGCTGCTGCGCGCCATATCCGCCCATCCGCAATTCGCCGCGGGCGACGTCGACACCGGGTTCGTCGACCGGGAGCTTGCGGCGCTGACGCGGGAAGCGGCGCCGGCACCCGAGTCGCTGCTGCTGGCGGCGTCGATCGCACTGGATGACATCGCGGCAACCGGCCCCCGCGCAACGCCCTGGTCCCGCGGCGACGGCTGGCGCGCCGGCGGGACGCCGCGCCAGTCCGTCGGCCTGCGCACGCCGTCGTTCCTGCGCCTCTGCGTTCGCCGGCGCGCTGGCGGCATCGAGC
>CAYXSL010000053.1:0-25075 GCA_964466605.1 uncultured Verminephrobacter sp. | reverse complement strand
TGCTGCTGTCGTTGATGCCCTTCATCGTGGTCACCACCTCGGCCACCACATCGCCGCCCTGCCCTGCCACGGTGGATGCGCTCATCGCCAGCTGGTTGGCCTGGCGGGCGTTGTCGGCGTTTTGCTTGACGGTGGAACTCAGCTCTTCCATCGACGCTGCCGTTTCCTGCAGCGCGCTGGCCTGCTGTTCGGTGCGCGCCGAGAGGTCGTTGTTGCCCGAGGCGATCTCGGCACTGGCCGAGGCCACGCCCTGCGCATTGCCGCGCACGCCTGACACCACGTGCGCCAGGTTGTCGCGCATGGCCGTCAGGCCGCCCAGCAGCTGGGCGATTTCGTCCTTGCCCCGCGCGTGAATGGGCACCGTGAGGTCGCCCTGCGCCACCGAATCGGTGATCTGCACGGCGTTGTCCAGCGAGCGCGAAATCTGCCGGATCATCGCCCCGCCCATCAGCACAGCCAGCAAAATGCCCAGCACCACGGCCGTGAGCGCCAGCGCACGGATGGTCTGAAAACTCGCGGCAGCACCGTCGTACTCGGCCTTGGCGTAGTCCAGCTGCACCTGCATCAGCTGGCCCAGCACTTCTTGCAGCGGGTCGATGGCGGGGTACATCTCCTTGGCAGCGTAGCTGGTCAGCGCGGGCATGTCGCCTGACTTGAAGAACCCGAGCAGGGTGTCGGTGGCTGCGTCTGCCTTGGCCTGCAGGGGCTTGAAGCGCGCGACCAGCTGGGTTTCCTCCGGCGCCAGGCGGGTGGCCAGGTAGGCGTTCCAGTTGGTGTCGATGGCCTTGCGCGCATCGGCCACCGACTGCACCCCCTGCGCGGGAGTCATGGCCCCGTCGCGCACCTTGTGGGCCGTGTCCACCACGTTGACGGCATACATGTCGGCCACAACCTTGATCTGCTTGAGCGGCACCACCCGGTCGTCATACACCGACTTGAGCCCGGCGTTGGACTGCCCCATGCCGAACAGCCCCGCCCCACCGACCAGCAGCACCAGCAGGCACAGGGCGGTGAGCAATCCGGCAAGGCGGGTGGAGATCTTGAACTGGCTCATGGCAACTCTCCTGGTAGGAACGCCGTGCGCCCAGCCAAGCCATCGACCGGGCAACGGGGCCCAGCATAGCGCTTTCTGTTACGTTTGAATACAACCCCGGCTAGCGACGACCCGCCAGGGCGGGCTGTGGCTTGAAAGCCCGGCAAAAAAAAGAGCACGCAGCAGGGTCACCCCGCTGCGTGCTTTTTGTTCTGCGGCCCTGCCCCGCTTTTGCCTTTGTCTTTTGTCTTTGCCTTTGTCTTGATTTACCTTGTTTTGCTCTATTTTTGATAGCTTCTCAGGCAATCCAGTCGAGCGGTAACGGCCATTTTGATTGAGGTTTTCACCTTCTCTGCCGCCCCCCGCCGCTCAGAAGCTCTCCCAGTCGTCGTCGCTGCCCCCCGCGCTCTTGGCGGGTGCCGGGGCCGGGCTGTGTGCCTTGGCCGCAGGTGCTGCCGCCTGGGGCGCCGCCAGGCTGCCTGCGGGCTTGGCCGCAGGTTTGCGCGCACCCAGGCTGGCGGGCTTGACCGGGGTGCTGCGCGGGGCGCTGTAGCTGGGCGCCGGGATGGGGGCGCGGGCTGTTGTTGCTGCGCTGTGGCTGCTGCTGCGTTGGGTAGCGCTGGCAGCGCTGGTGGCACTGGTAGCGTTGGCGTCGAGCTTGAACACGGCCACGGCGTTGACGAGTTCGCCTGCCTGCGCGTTCAGGGCACTGGCCGCCGCTGCCATTTCTTCCACCAGGGCCGCGTTTTGCTGGGTGGCCTGGTCCATCTGGGTGACGGCTTCGCCCACTTGGCCTACGCCTGCGCTTTGTTCGCTGCTGGCGGCGCTGATCTCTCCCATGATGTCTGTCACGCGCCGGATGGAGGCGACCACTTCGGTCATGGTGGCGCCGGCCTTATCGACCAGCGCGGTGCCTTGTTCCACGCGTTCGACGCTGGCGGTGATGAGGCTCTTGATTTCCTTGGCGGCTTCTGCGCTGCGCCCTGCCAGGCTGCGCACTTCTCCGGCCACCACCGCAAAGCCCCGGCCTTGTTCTCCGGCTCGGGCCGCTTCCACTGCGGCGTTCAGGGCCAGGATGTTGGTCTGGAACGCAATGCCGTCGATCACGCTGATGATGTCTGCAATCTTGTTGCTGCTGGCGTTGATGCCTTTCATGGTCTCGACCACTTCGGCCACCACGTCGCCGCCCTGCACTGCCACGGTGCTGGCGCTCACGGCCAGCTGGTTGGCCTGGCGCGCGTTGTCTGCGTTCTGGCGCACGGTGGAGCCCAGCTCTTCCATCGACGCTGCGGTTTCCTCCAGCGCCGAGGCCTGCTGCTCCGTGCGTGCGCTCAGGTCGTTGTTGCCCGATGCAATCTGCGAGCTGGCCGAGGCAACGCCTTCGGCGTTCTGACGCACCAGACTCACCGTATTGACCAGACTTTGCTGCATGCGTTGCAGGGCCGCGAGCAACTGGCCGGTTTCATCGGTGGACTGGACGTTGATCTGGCCGCTGAGGTCGCCAGCGGCCACCCGGTCGGCGGCCTCCACGGCCTGCGCCAGCGGAGCGGTAATTGAGCGGATCAGCCACAGGGCCGCCCCCAGCGCCAAAGCGATGGCCACGACCGAGCAAACGAGCATGATGCCCCGCGCCGTGGCGTATGTGTCCGTCGAAGCCTTCGCAGCGGCGGCAGCCCCATCCGCATTGAGTTTGACCAGTTTGCCCAAGACGGCTTTGATGGCCAAGTACTGGGGCCGCGACACATTGCTCATGATGTCGGTTGCACCGGCGTTGTCGCTGTTGCGGGACAAGTCCAAGGCGCGGTTGTTGACCTCGACATACTTGGCCCAACTGGCTGCGAACTCGTCGTAGAGGGCCTTCTCCGCAGGGCTGCTGATCAGCGGTTCGTACTGCTTTCGCATCTCGCCGAGCTTGTTGCGTTCCTCTGCGATCTGCTTGTCCAGCGAACCCTTGGTGGCAGCGTCCGCGGTAAGCATATGCGCCAGTATGGACAGCCGCAGGTTGGCCACCTGGGAGTCCAGGGCCCCCACGACCTGCACGCTCGGCAGCCAGTTTTCAGAGATTTCTTCAGAACTGACGCGCATCTCCTTGAGCTCCAGCAGGGCCACCCCTGCCATGGCCAGCAGCAGAGCCACCAGCAGTCCGAAAGCGCCGCTCAAGCGGGTGGAGATTTTCATCTGGTTCATGCTTGCTACCCCTCGTGAGTGAATGTGGAACTCTGCGTGATCAACAACACCTGCACATCGTGAAGCCGCCACCTTAGCGCGGACTGACGGGGCTCACCAACCCTATTTCGTCACTGCTGAGCAGGGCCTCGATGTCCATCACGACCAGCATGCGATCGCCCAGGCTGGCAATGCCGGTGACAAAGGCCGGGTCCACGTGGCCCTGGCGCTCGAACCGGGGGGCGGGCTTGATGGTTTCGGGGGTGAGGGTGACCACATCGGCCACGGCATCGACCACGGCGCCGATCAACGTGGCGCCGATGTCCAGGATGATGACCACCGTGAAGTCGGTGTAGTTCGCCTCGGGGCACTGCAGCTTCACGCGCAAATCCAGGATGGGCACGATGCGGCCGCGCAGGTTGATCACGCCCCGGATGAAATCGGGCGCATGCGCCAGGCGCGTGGGCGGCTCGTACGAGCGGATTTCCTGCACGCGCAGGATGTCGATGCCGTACTCCTCGGCCCCCAGGCGGAAGGTCAGGTATTCACCGCCCACCGCTGCAGCGGCAGCCACGGCCGCAGTGCGTTGCGGCGCGGATGCATGGGAGGGTGCGGGAGCGTATTCAACGGTCATGGACGCAGTCCTTCTGGACGGAGGGGTTGTTCGGCAAGGCAGCAAGCGGGCTGACAGAGCCTCAGAACCTTCAAGTTCCTTGCCCGCACAGGTGCGAATAAATCATAGTAGCGAACAGTTGCAATTAATAACAAAATTAGACACAACGCACGCATCGTCAGCCCCTCTTCAGGTGGACTTTGCGCGCCTTGCCGCCCCGATTTCAGCGCCCTGCCCCGGGCAGGAATTGGAGAGCTAGCTCCATTTCCGCCCCCGGCCTGCCGCCGAAAAAATGCTACCGTCGCCGCAAGCCACACGCCCGGTGTGCCGCCCCGCTTTGAAACGATGAATTGATGGCTCTGTTCAACAAGAAAGAATCCGACCCCGCCGATCTGCCGCCCCCTGGTCTGCCCCTGCTGGCGCTGGAGCTGCGCGCTCCCTGGGAGTTTGGCGCCGTGCTGCCCGCCTGGCCGGTGCTGCAGCGTGCGCCGCTGGGCGACGGGCACACCGTGATCGTGTTTCCTGGGCTCACGGCGGGTGACGCCACCACCATGCCGCTGCGCCGGTATCTCGAATCGCGCAACTACGACACCCTGGGCTGGGGCCAGGGCCTGAACCTGGGCCCGCGCGACGGTGTGCTGGAAACCGCCAAGCGCCAGCTGCAGGAAGCGGCCGATGCCAGCGGCCACAAGGTCAGCCTGGTGGGCTGGAGCCTGGGCGGCATCTACGCCCGCGAGCTGGCCAAGGAGATGCCCGACCTGGTGCGCTGCGTGATCACGCTGGGCACGCCCTTCGCCGGGCACCACCGCTCCACCAACGCCTGGCGCATCTACCAGTTTGCAAGCGGCCGCAGCATCGAGCGCGAGACCGAGAGCTACAACCTGCCCGAGGCACCGCCCGTGCCCACCACCAGCATCTTTTCGCGCACCGACGGTGTGGTGGCCTGGCGCGGCAGCATCCAGGCGCCCGCCGACCACAACCCGCACACCGAGAACATCGAGGTGGTGGCCAGCCACTTCGGCATCGGCCTGAACCCCAGCGCCTGGTGGGCCGTGGCCGACCGGCTCAGCCAGCCCCAGGGGCCCGGCGTGGCGTGGCAGCCCTTCCAGCGGCCCCAGCTGCCGGGGCTGCAGCTGCTGTACCCCAACCCGCACCGCTGACTCCGGGGATTGCCCCCTGAAACGAACAAAAGCACGCAGAGGGATGTCCCTTCTGCGTGCTTTTTTATGTCGCTTTACTTTGCGTTGTTCTGCGTGGCCTTGTCTACGCTCTATTTTTGATAGCTACCCAGGCAATCCAGTCGCGCGGTAACGGCCATTTTGATTGAGGTTTTCACCTTCTCTGCCGCCCCCGCCGCTCAGAAGCTCTCCCAGTCGTCGTCGCTGCCCCCCGCGCTCTTGGCGGGTGCCGGGGCCGGGCTGTGTGCCTTGGCCGCAGGTGCTGCCGCCTGGGGCGCCGCCAGGCTGCCTGCGGGCTTGGCCGCAGGTTTGCGCGCACCCAGGCTGGCGGGCTTGACCGGGGTGCTGCGCGGGGCGCTGTAGCTGGGCGCCGGGATGGGGGCGCGGGCTGTTGTTGCTGCGCTGTGGCTGCTGCTGCGTTGGGTAGCGCTGGCAGCGCTGGTGGCACTGGTAGCGTTGGCGTCGAGCTTGAACACGGCCACGGCGTTGACGAGTTCGCCTGCCTGCGCGTTCAGGGCACTGGCCGCCGCTGCCATTTCTTCCACCAGGGCCGCGTTTTGCTGGGTGGCCTGGTCCATCTGGGTGACGGCTTCGCCCACTTGGCCTACGCCTGCGCTTTGTTCGCTGCTGGCGGCGCTGATCTCTCCCATGATGTCTGTCACGCGCCGGATGGAGGCGACCACTTCGGTCATGGTGGCGCCGGCCTTATCGACCAGCGCGGTGCCTTGTTCCACGCGTTCGACGCTGGCGGTGATGAGGCTCTTGATTTCCTTGGCGGCTTCTGCGCTGCGCCCTGCCAGGCTGCGCACTTCTCCGGCCACCACCGCAAAGCCCCGGCCTTGTTCTCCGGCTCGGGCCGCTTCCACTGCGGCGTTCAGGGCCAGGATGTTGGTCTGGAACGCAATGCCGTCGATCACGCTGATGATGTCTGCAATCTTGTTGCTGCTGGCGTTGATGCCTTTCATGGTCTCGACCACTTCGGCCACCACGTCGCCGCCCTGCACTGCCACGGTGCTGGCGCTCACGGCCAGCTGGTTGGCCTGGCGCGCGTTGTCTGCGTTCTGGCGCACGGTGGAGCCCAGCTCTTCCATCGACGCTGCGGTTTCCTCCAGCGCCGAGGCCTGCTGCTCCGTGCGTGCGCTCAGGTCGTTGTTGCCCGATGCAATCTGCGAGCTGGCCGAGGCCACGCCTTCGGCGTTGCTGCGCACACCCTGGACCACGCGGGCCAGGTTGTCGCGCATCTCGGACAGGGCGGTGAGCAGCTGGCCCATTTCGTCCTTGCCACCCACGGGCACTTCGGCGGTGAGGTCGCCCTCGGCAATGGCGCGGGCCGCGCGCACCGCGTGGTGCGCCGGGCCGGTGACGGCGCGGGTGATGCCCACGCCCAGCAGTGCAGCCAGCACCACACACACCGCCAGCGTCACCAGCAGCGAGATGCGGGCCACGCTGAACACGTGCCGGGCCTCTTCGCTGGCCTGGGTGGCATTGTCGGCATTGAGCTTTTGCAACTGGCCCAGTGTTTCGGCCACCGCCACGAACGCGCCTTCCGACTCCCCGGCATAGACCATGGACAAGGCATCGCTCGTCAGCTCCAGCGTCTCCGCGGTGGTGAAGTCCACGCCATTGGCAATCTCGACCAGCTTGGCCTGCAGCAAGGCGTATTCGGCCTTGCGTTTTTTGTAGGCCTCGAAAATCTCGCGCTCTTTGGGGCTGCTGACCAAAGGCTCATAGGTGGCCTCCACCCGCGCGATGTCCTTGGCGCGCAACGCCACCTGATCGGAAAACGCCTTGACCTCCACCAGACTGCGCGCCGTGACCATGCCCGCCTCGGAGCGGCGCATGCGGTTGTAGAGCACGCGCAGGTCTCCGGTCTGCGCCACGCTGGGCAGCAGGTTGGTGGCGATCTCCTCGGCGTTGCTGTGGATGCGCGACATCTGCACCAGCGCAATCAGGCCCAGCACCGTGGTCAGCAGCACCACCGCCAAAAACCCCGCACCCAGCTTGACGCCAATGCGCAGATCGGAAACTTTCATGTATCACCCTTCCAGAAAACCCCGGGCCACAGCACCGCAGCCCCCACATGCCGCCCGGACCGGCGGTCCCGCACCGGGCGATTTGTAACAATTTGAAGCACCAGTCTAGCAGCGCGGCAGGCGCCCTCGCCTCGGGCAGGACCCGGACGCCCATGCCCCGGAGCCACACGCACAAGAAAAAAGCATGCAGGCCGCCAGGGGCTTGCATGCTTTCATTTTGATAGCTATTTGCGCTACATGGACGCGCGCAGAGGGCCGTTTTTTCATTCAACCCGGGCTGCACGCCCGGGCAGGAGGGCCTCAGGCCTGCGACTTCTTGTAGCTCTCGATGCCGTCCACGACTTCCTTCTTGGCGGACTCGATGCCTTCCCAGCCCAGCACCTTCACCCACTTGCCCTTTTCCAGATCCTTGTAGTGCTCGAAGAAGTGGGCAATGGCGTTGCGGCGCATGGAGTTCACGTCGTCGATGTCCTTCCAGTGGTCGTACATGGGCAGGATCTTGGAGGTGGGCACGGCGATGACCTTGCCGTCCACGCCCGCTTCGTCTTCCATCATCAGGATGCCCAGGGGGCGGCAGGGCACCACCACGCCCGGGTGCAGCGGATAGGGGGTGATCACCAGCACGTCCACCGGGTCGCCGTCGCCCGACAGCGTCTGCGGCACATAGCCGTAGTTGGTGGGGTAGTGCATGGCCGTGGTCATGAAGCGGTCCACAAAAATGGCGCCGGATTCCTTGTCCACTTCGTACTTGATCGGGTCCGCGTTCATCGGGATCTCGATGACCACGTTGAAGGCTTCAGGAATGTTCTTGCCAGGGGTGACGTTGTTGAGGGACATGTCTTTGAATAGTGGTTTGGGTAACGGCAACCCGCGATGCACAGAGCGCTGACGCAACGCAAACAAGCGCCATGAAGCGTCGGGATTAACCCTGATTTTAGGCGCAGGTCCCTTTCTACCCGCTTGCAAACCGTGGTTTGGCTGTAAATTGGACGCGTTGGCCAATCGACTCCCAGCCCTTTGCAAGCGGCGCAGGAGCACGAGGAAGCAACGCAGCGGAAGCACCACCGACCTGCGTTGTGATGTTTCCTTCCGTGCAACTGCAAAGATTGAAAGGAGTGACGAATGGCTGGAACTACAGCGCTGACTGCCCCCCTGATACTGGCTCTGGTTTGCGGATTGATTGCGGTGGCCTACGGGATCTGGGCGCGGGGATGGATCCTCGCCAAGGACCCGGGCAATGCCCGCATGCAGGAAATCGCCGCCGCCATACAGGCCGGTGCCGCTGCCTACCTCGCCCGCCAGTACAAGACCATCGCCCTCGTGGGCGTGGTGCTGGCGATCCTCATCGGTATTTTTCTGGACGGCACCACGGCGGTGGGCTTTGTGGTGGGCGCAGTGCTCTCGGGCGCCTGCGGCTTCATCGGCATGAACGTGTCGGTGCGGGCCAATGTGCGCACGGCACAGGCGGCCACGCAGGGCATCGGCCCGGCGCTGGATGTGGCGTTTCGGGGCGGGGCCATCACCGGCATGCTGGTGGTGGGGCTGGGCCTGCTGGGCGTCACGGCGTTCTACTGGTTCCTGGCGGGCAACGGCAACCTCACGCCCACGGCCAAGCTGTCCACGCTGCTCAACCCGCTGATCGGCTTTGCGTTTGGCTCGTCGCTGATCTCCATCTTTGCGCGCCTGGGTGGCGGCATCTTCACCAAGGGCGCCGACGTGGGCGCCGACCTGGTGGGCAAGGTCGAGGCAGGCATTCCTGAAGACGACCCGCGCAACCCCGCCGTGATCGCCGACAACGTGGGCGACAACGTGGGCGACTGCGCGGGCATGGCGGCCGACCTGTTCGAGACCTACGCGGTGACGCTGATCGCCACCATGGTGCTGGGCGCGCTGCTGGTGGCCACCGCGCCCGTCAACGCCGTGGTCTACCCGCTGGCGCTCGGGGCCGTGTCCATCGTCGCGTCCATCATCGGCTGCTTCTTCGTGAAGGCCTCGCCCGGCATGAAGAACGTGATGCCTGCGCTGTACAAGGGACTGGCGATTGCGGGCGTGCTCTCGCTCATCGCGTTCTACTTCGTCACGCTGTGGATCATTCCGGACAACGCGGTGGCCGCCAGCGGCAGCCAGATGCGGCTGTTTGGCGCCTGCGCCACGGGCCTGGTGCTCACCGCTGTGCTGGTGTGGATCACCGAGTTCTATACCGGCACGCAATACTCGCCCGTGCAGCACATCGCCCAGGCGTCCACCACCGGGCACGGCACCAACATCATTGCGGGCCTGGGGGTGTCGATGCGCTCCACGGCCTGGCCCGTGGTGTTTGTGTGCACGGCCATCATCGTGGCCTACGGGCTGGCAGGGCTGTATGGCATTGCGGTGGCGGCCACAGCCATGCTGTCCATGGCGGGCATCGTGGTGGCGCTGGATGCCTATGGCCCCATCACCGACAACGCGGGCGGCATTGCCGAGATGGCCGAGCTGCCCAGCAGCGTGCGCGACATCACCGACCCGCTGGACGCCGTGGGCAACACCACCAAGGCCGTGACCAAGGGCTACGCCATCGGCTCGGCCGGGCTCGCGTCGCTGGTGCTGTTTGCCGACTACACGCACAAGCTCGAAACCTACGGCAAGTCGATCAGCTTTGACCTGTCCGACCCGCTGGTCATCGTGGGCCTGTTCATCGGCGGGCTGATCCCCTACCTGTTCGGCGCCATGGCCATGGAGGCCGTGGGCCGCGCGGCCGGGGCCGTGGTGGTGGAGGTGCGCCGCCAGTTCAGCACCATCAAGGGCATCATGGACGGCACCGGCAAGCCCGAATATGGCAAGGCGGTGGACATGCTGACCACCGCCGCCATCAAGGAGATGGTGGTGCCCAGCCTGCTGCCAGTGATTGCGCCACTGGTGGTGGGCCTGCTGCTGGGGCCCAAGGCGCTGGGCGGTCTGCTGATGGGCACCATCGTCACCGGCCTGTTTGTGGCCATCAGCATGTGCACCGGCGGCGGCGCCTGGGACAACGCCAAGAAGTACATCGAGGACGGCCACCACGGCGGCAAGGGCAGCGAGGCGCACAAGGCCGCCGTGACCGGCGACACCGTGGGCGACCCCTACAAGGACACGGCGGGCCCGGCCATCAACCCGCTGATCAAGATCATCAACATCGTGGCGCTGCTCATCGTGCCGCTGGTGGTCAAGTTCCACGGCGGGTAAAGCCCCGCGAATACAGGAATACCAGGGGGCCTCGGCCCCCTTTTTGCCGCGTACCATCGCGGGCACCGGTATCCCCTCAGAGAAGATGGCCTTGAATCACACCACACCGTCTGCCGCCTCGGCGCCCTCCGGCCCCCACAGCCCGCTGTACCAGCGCATCGTCGAGGACGTGGTCGCGGGGGCCCGCCCGCTGATGGAGCGCATTGCCGAGGCCGCGCGCATGTCCCTGCAGACGCGCCTGGACCAGGCGCGCACCCCGGGGGAGCACCACGCCATGCTTGAAGCCCGCCAGCAGCTCATGCGGCTGAACGGGGTGATGAGCGAGCGCTACCCCGAGGCGCTGCGCAAGGCCCTGAGCCAGCAGTCAGCACTCAAGGAAGAAAAGGCCACGCGTTCGCTGTTCAGCGTGCATTTCGATGAGCTGGAGCTGATGGACGAAACCCAGATCAGCGACAGCGTGGAGCGCGCCCGCGCCCGCCAGGTGCTGGCCTCGGCCGTCGAGGGGCCGCTGGCCGACCTTGACGCCCTGGTGTGCGCGGCCCTCGGGCAGGCGCAGGTGCGGCCCGAGCACAACCCGCTGCGCCCCGACGCTTTTTTGCAGGCGCTGCAGACCGTGGTGTCGCAGATGCAGGTCACCGAACAGGTGCGGCACGACTGGATGGGACAGATGGCGCAGGCGCTGGGCAAGGAGCTGCGTGCGCTGTATCTCGCGCAGACCGAGCGGCTCAAGCAAAGCGGTGTGCAGCCCGTGGGCTACGCCATGCGCCAGGCCAACGGCCAGTATGTGTATGTGGCGCCCACCGAGGGCGGCGCGTCACCCGGCTTCGGCTTCGAGTCTGGCCCCGCCCACGATGTGGGCCCCATGGACACCATCGCCCCCATCGCCCCCATCGCCCCCATCAACCCTATCGACCGCATAGACCAGCCCGCGCCCGCCATCGCCGACCCGCTGCTCACCCTGGACCGCCTGCGCCGCCTGCTGCTGGGCGAGCTGGACGAGCCCGCCACACCCGAGCCAGTCCGCACGGCCACCGAGATCTTTGCCGAACGTTTCTCCCGCGAATTCGAGGGCGCGGACCAGCTCCCGCGCATCGACCCGCCCGCCACCGACTTCGCCATGACCGTGCCCGCCGCTTTTGAGGCGCTGCAGGAGATGAACCAGGTCGGCCAGATGATGGAGCGCCTGGGCAGCCAGCGCGCACAGGCCGCAGGCAACGCCGACACCGGCACCGCAGATGCCCCCGCCACCCCGCCGCGCCAGCACACCGGCGGGCTCGCCCAGGCCCTGAGCACCGAGGTGGTGGCGCTGATGGTGGACAACATCGCGCGCGACACCCGGCTGCTGTGGCCCGTGCAGCAGTTCATCCGCGCACTGGAGCCGGCCCTGATGCAGCTGGCGCTGACCGATACCCGCTTCTTCAGCCACAAAGAACACGCGGCGCGCCGCCTGCTGCAAGACATCACCGACCGCAGCCTGGCGTTTGACAGCACCGAGGCACCGGGCTTCCAGAGCTTCATGCGCTCGCTCATGAACATCGCCGGGCCGCTGTCCACCGCCACCGTCGAAGGGCCGGAGGATTTCGAGCAGGTACTGCAGCAGCTGCACGCCAAGTGGGCGCAAAAAGAGCAGGCGCGCAAGCAGGAACGCCTGCGCGCCATCGAGGCGCTGGAACATGCCGAGCGGCGCCACCTGCTGGCCGCCCAGATCTCGCGCGAGATCTGGCTGCTGCCCGACATCGGCAAGGTGCCTGACGCCGTCTCGCGCTTTTTGCTCGGCCCCTGGGCCCAGGTGATGGCCGAGGCGCGCCTGGCCGACACCACCCACAGCACCGACCCCGGCCGCTACCACGAGCTGGTGGAGGCCCTGATCTGGAGCACCCAGCCCGAGCTGACCCGCAAGAACACGGGCCAGCTCGCGCGCCTGCTGCCCAAGCTGCTGGCCAAGCTGCGCGAGGGCCTGGCCTCCATTGACTACCCCGCAGAGCGCACCGACGCCGTCTTCGCGCTGCTGATGCAGCTGCACCAGCAGGCCTTCAAGCCCGCCCCGCGCGCCGCCGGCAGCGCAACGGGCGCGGCCCCGCGCGCCGCCGCGCCGCGTGCCGAGCCCCCCGCCCCCGCCCTGCCCCAGCCCACGCCACTGGGCGACGACGACCCGTGGGTCGCCCCCTCCGAGGCCAAGGAGTCCGGGTTCATGGAATCCTCCCAGGCCCCAGAAACCGAGAGCCCCGGCCTGGCCCCCACGCCCGCACCCGCCAGCGGCGGCGCGCAGGCGCTGCCGCCGCTGGCCATTGGCAGCTGGGTCAACCTGCTGGTGGCCGGCCGGTGGGAGCGCACCCAGCTGTCCTGGATCGGCTCGCACGGCAACCTGTTCCTCTTCACCAGCGCCTCGGGCCACACGCAGTCGATGACGCTGCGGCTGGTGGATCGCCTCATCCAGCAAGGCGCCATGCATGTGATCGCCCAGCAAACCGTGGTGGACGGCGCCCTGGACGCCGTGGCCGAAGCGGCCATGCGCAACAGCATGGACAGCCGGATGTAGACCGCTATCAAATTGATAGCATCAGCTGTTTACAGAAGCGCGCAGAAAGCCTTTTTTGCCCCGGTTTTCAAGGCGCTGCCCCGTTGCCCGCGATCCACAGCGGCGTTCCGGGTGCCAATGGCGCCCAACCCTGCGGGGCACGCGCTGGGCGCCACATTCAGTTGCGCCCCGCCATGACGCCACCGTCCACGTCCCAGATGGCGCCGGTCACCCAACTCGCCCGGTCGGAGAGCAGGAACACGATGGCATGCGCCACATCTTGTGGCGTGCCCACCCTGCCCAGGGGGTGGAAGCTGTTAAAGCCCTGCAGAACGCTGTGCACGTCGGCCTTCGGGATGAAGCCCTCATAGATGGGCGTTTGCACCACCGCAGGCGACACTGCATTGACGCGAATCTGGTGCGCTGCCAGCTCCATGGCCAGGTGCTGGGTGAGTGAATGCAGCCCGGCCTTGGCCATCGAATAGGCGGACGAAGGCGTGGCGGCGATGGCTTGCCTGGCCCACATCGAACCGATGTTCACGACGGCCCCGGGACGGCCGCGCGCGACCAGGTTGGCTGCCACCTTCTGCGTGACAAAGAAGAAGGCCCGGTTCAGGCGCATGTACTGCTCGTAATCCGCAGCCTTGTGCTCCAGAAACGGCTTGGGGAAGAACACCCCCGCCGCATTGACCAGCAGGCTAATGTCGCCATGCTCGGCATCCAGCGCCTGCAGCAGCGCAGCAAGCCCCGCTTCGCTGGACAGATCGGCCGTCACGGCCCACACCGCGCCCAGCGCCGACAGTTCCTGGCGCGCCTGTTCGGTCTTGTCGGCACGCTGGCCCACGATCACCACGCTGCCGCCTTCGGCGAGCACGCTGCGCGCCACCTCCAGCCCCATGCCGCTGGTGCCGCCGACGACCAGCAGCTTCTTGCCCTTGAATTGATTGCCCATGATGAATGACCTTTTTGGAAGGAACCGGTTGAATGGAGTACGCAGGCACGCAAGAAAATCTACTGATGCACCGCCTGCGTGACAGCATTTTTTCGATCGGACCTGCCCATCGCAAACGAGATAAAGTGCGCCTGTTTGATAGAAAATCTTTCTCATCATGAAGCGCCCTGTCCACCTCAACGCCCTGCGCGCCTTCGAGGCTGCAGCCCGGCACCAAAGCTTTTCGGCGGCGGCTGCGGAGTTGCACGTCACACCTGCCGCCGTGGGCCAGCTGGTGCGCAACCTCGAAGACTGGCTGGGCGCGCCGCTGTTCCACCGCAGCACCAGCGGCCGCGCCCGGTTGGTGGCCACCGAAGCTGCCGAACGCGCCCTGCCGGACGTGCGCGCAGGCTTCGACCGGTTGGCGCTCGGCCTGGAGCGGCTCAAGGAGGCATCTGCCAGCGGCGTGTTGACAGTGACCGTGAGCCCTGCGTTCGCCGCCAAATGGCTGCTGCCGCGCATGGAAAGCTTTCAGCAGGCGTGGCCGGACACCGATGTTCGCCTGGACACCAGCCTCAAGCCCGTGGACTTTGCCGCCCAGCGGGTGGACATTGGCGTGCGTTACGGCGCTGGCCAATGGCCAGGCTTGCAGGCAGAGAAGCTGATGGATGAGGAGGTGTACCCGGTGTGCTCGCCCCGGCTTCTTGCCAGCGGCACTCAGCGACTACAAAAAGCCAGCGATCTCGCCAGCGAAACCCTGATCCATGACCTGTCGATGGATGGGCATGCCGGATTTCCCACCTGGCAGGCCTGGCTGAACGAGGCGGGAGCGGGCGCCACGGCTGCGGGGCGTGGCATGAAAATCAACAATTCGGCCGCAGTGCTGCAGGCCGCCATCGAAGGCCAGGGTGTGGCGCTGGCGCGCAGTGTGATGTGCCGCGACGATGTGGCCAGCGGGCGCCTGGTCCGGCTGTTCCCGGAAGTCTCTTTTGCGTCGCCACTGGCCTACTACATCGTTTACCGAGGCGATCGCAGCACCCAGCCCCGGCTGCTGGCGTTTCGGGACTGGCTGCATCAGCAGGTTGCGCAGGCATAGGTGCGCAGGCGGCAATGCCCGCCGCTCAAAACTCCGCTGAAATCGCCGCCCGCAGCAAGGTGCTGGCGGGCTCCACCAGCGTTTGCAGTTCGCCCGCGCGCTCCTGCTCGATCGCCTGCAGCACCATCTCGTTGATGCCGCCCACCACCGCCATTGCCATCGTGGGCTGCAGCGGCGTCTTGCGCAGGCGCTCGCCGGGGCGGTTGTTGACGACGTCCAGCATCAGGTCGGCCAGCTGCTGGTTGGCGCGGCGCCGCGCCGCCAGGCCCGGCGCGCCCAGGCCCAGGATGTCGATGAACAAGGTGCGCAGCAGCACCGGGTTGCGCGCCAGCACACCAAAGTACGCCCCCATGGCCTGCTCCACCTGGGCCTGCCAGTCGCTGTGCGGGTCGATGGCGCCGCGCAGCACGGCAATGGCGTTGCCGCTGGCCACTTCATAGAGCGCAATCAGGCATTCGGCCTTGTCGGCAAAGTTCTCATAAAAGGTGCGGCGCGACACGCTGGCCTCGCGCACGATGTCGGCAATCGTGGTGTCGGCATAGCCCTTGGCAGCCACGGCGCGGGCCATGCCTTCGAGCAGGCGGGCGCGGTGTTCATTGCCTGGGGTGGGAGTGTCGGCAGCGGCAGTCATGGCAAAAAAATCCCTCGAAATCGGGTTAGGTACTTGACAGTACCACAGTTGACACGCATCATACAAACCACCCCGGTACTGTAACGTACCAATCTTTTCCCCTCCTGCCCCTGACGGAGATCGCCCATGACCGAACTTGTTGTCCGCCGTCTGCTGATTGACCTGGAAACGCCGTTTGCGCGCCAATGGTGCGGCGGCGACGCGTTTCGCACGGCGTTCTTCAATGCGCTGTCGATGAGCTTCCCCGTGGGCGAGCAGTTCTTCATCGATGCCGTGCGCGATGGCCACAAGCGCCTGCCGCCCGACCTGCAGGCGCAGTTTGCCGACGAGGTGCGCGGCTTCGTCGGGCAAGAGGCCACGCACCGCCGCATCCACGCACTGTTCAACGCGCAGCTTGAAAAGCAGGGCCTGGTCAACGACTGGGCCCCGCGCGCCGCGGAGCGCATGAAGCTGTTTGACGGCGCCGACCCGCGCCACCCGCTGGCGGTGACGGCCGCCAACGAGCACTTCACCGCCCTGCTCGCCGAATGGCTGCTGGCCCACCCCGAGGTGCTCAACGGCGCCGAGCCGCGCCTGGCCACGATGTGGCAGTGGCACTGCGCAGAAGAGACCGAGCACAAGAACACCGCGTTCGATTTGTACCAGGCGCTGGGTGGCAACCACGACTGGCGCATCACCTGGTTCCGCCGCATCACGCTGGTTTTTGTGGGCGATGTGCTGCGCCAGACGCTGAGCAACCTGCGCCAGAGTGGCACGCTGTGGAAGTGGAGCACCTGGGCCAGCGCCGCGCGCACGCTGTTTGGCCACGGCGGCCTGGTGCGCGAAAGCTGGAAGCCCTGGCGCCAGTACCTCCAGCGCGACTTTCACCCCAACCAGCACGGCAGCGACCTCTCGGAGCGCTGGCTGGCCGAACACAGCAACGCCTACACCCCCGTGGGCGCACGCTGACAACCACGACCTGAAACCATGACGACGAACCCCACGCCCCGGCGCACCGGCCGGGCAGGCGGAGCTTTGCTGTGCCTGATTGCATCCGCCCCCTTGGCACTTTCCGCCCTGCCCGCCCAGGCGGAACCACTGGCCTTTGACGCCGCGCAGCAGCAGCTGTTGCAGCGATCGGACCACCTGGCCGCATCGCGCCACGCAGTGGAAAGCGCCCAGCTGCGCCGCGACGCGCTGCAGCGTCTGGGCGGCCCGGTGGTTCACCTGAGCGGCGCAGCCTATGCCTACAACGCCAACCTGGACGTGGACCTGAACCCGCTCAATCGCGCGCTGCCCGCTGTGCTGTCGCAGCTGCCGCCGCCGCTGGCAGCGCCCCTGGCGCAGCTGCCGCACCTGCCATCGAGCTACACGCTCAACCGCAGCAAAAGCGACACCACAACCTCGGTCTCGGCCGTCTGGCCCATCTACATGGGCGGCGCCAGCGATGCCGCGCGGGGCCTGATGGACGCGCAGACCCAAGAGGCCCGGGCCGACGCCGCCAAGACCGGCCACGAAGCCACCACGCTGCTGGTGCAGCGCTACTTTGGCGCCCAGCTGGCCGGGCGCGCCGCCGCGCTGCGCGAGGCCGCCCTGGCCACCATCGAGCAGCACGACGCCGCCGCGCAGAAGATGCTGGACGCCGGTGTGATTGCCCGTGTGGAGCGCTTGCAGGCCCGCTCGGCCCTGGAAGAAGCCCGCCGCAACGCCCGCAAGGCGCGCGACGATGCCGAGCTGGCCACCACTGCGCTCACCCGCACGCTCAAGGCCGCCGAGCTGGTCACACCCACCAGCCCGCTGTTTGTGCTGAGCGGGCCGGTGGAGCCCCTGCACCACTTCATCGACACCGCGCTGGCCCGCCACCCCGGGCTGGACAAGGTGGCCGCCAAAAAGGAGCAGGCCACCCAGCTGCACGCCGCACAAGAGGCGCTGCGCAAGCCCCAGGTGTTCGCCTTCGGCCAGCGCCAGCTCAAGACCGGCAAGGAGGCCGACTGGGTGGCCGGTGTGGGCGTGCGCTGGACGCTGTGGGACTCCATCGACCGCAACACCCTCGCCGAGTCGTCCCAGCGCCAGATTGCACAGGCCGAGCGCACCGGCGCGCAGGCGCAGAACGACATCGCCCTGCTGGTGGAAAAACGCTGGCTGGCGCTGGAGCAGGCGCGCCGCGCCTACCTGGCGCTGCAGCCCGGCCTGGAGCTGGCCGACGAGGTGCTGCGCTTGCGCACGGCGGGCCTGAAGGCCGGCACCAGCACCACGCTGGACCTGATCGACGCGCAGGTGAACCAGGCCAAGGCCCAGACCGAACGAGCCCAGGCGGCGCACGACTACGTGAAGGCACTGGCCGAGCTGCTGGAAAGCTGCGGCCTGTCGGAAGACTTTGGCAAATACATGGCGCGTGCAGACGCCCTGAAAGTGGAGTGAAGAACATGAGCAAGAAAACAGCAGCTGCGAGCGCAGCAGCCTTCGTGGCCGTGGCCAGCTTTGTGGGATTGGGCCTGTGGAAGGCATCGCAACCCGCTCCCGAGGTCTTCCAGGGCCAGATGGAGGCGCAGGAAGCCGACATCGCCCCCAAGGTCACGGCCCGCATCGCGCAGATCCTGGTAAAGGAAGGCGACCAGATCGCCGTGGGCGCGCCGCTGATCCGCATGGACAGCCCCGAGGTCCAGGCCAAGCTGGCCCAGGCCACCGCCGCCCAGGAGGCAGCGCAGGCCGTGGCCGACAAGGCCCAGCACGGCGCCCGCCCGCAAGAGGTGGAGATGGCCCGCCTGAACTGGCAGCGCGCTGTGGCCGCCGCGGACCTGGCGGAAAGTTCCTTCAAGCGCGTGGACGGCCTGGCGCGCGAGGGCCTGGTGGCTGCACAGAAACGCGACGAGGCCGAAGCCAGCTTCAAGGCATCGCGCGACCAGGCGCTGGCCGCCAAGGCCCAGTACGAGCTGGCCCGCGCCGGTGCGCGCAGCGAAGACCGCTCGGCCGCCAGCGCCCAGGCGCGCCAGGTGGCCGGTGTGGTGGCCGAGGTGCAGGCCGCGCAGGCCGAGACCGAACTCAAGAGCCCCGTGGCGGGCGAAGTGGCCAAGGTACTGGCCCGCACCGGCGAACTCTCGCCCCAGGGCGTGGCCGTGGTCACGGTGGTGGACTTGAAGGACCAGTGGGTGGTGCTGAACGTGCGTGAAGACCGCCTGCAGCGTTTTGCCATGGGCAACGAATTCGAAGCCACTCTGCCAGCGCTCGGCAACCACGCCGTGAAGTTCAAGGTCTACCACACCGGTGCCCTGCCCGACTTCGCCACCTGGCGCGCCACGCGTGCAGGTCAGGGCTTTGATGCCCGCACGTTTGAAGTGCGTGCCCGGCCGGCAGCCCCCATCGAGGGCGCCCGCCCCGGCATGACGGTGCTGGTGCGCTGAAATGCGACACCCCCCTGAGCGCCTGCGGCGCTTCCCCCCGCTCTCGCAACGCCGTGCGTTGCGGGCAGGGGGACGCAGCCCTCGCTGCGGGGCGGCCCTTGCTCGGCTGCCCTGGCTGGGCCACGCCTGTTTCGCGCCTTGCCATGGGTGTGAAACGCAATGGCTTGCCAATGCAAAGAGTTGCCTCCAACGCTTATCTCATAAGCGCAAGTAGCTATGAATTCAATAGTAAACAGCTTCCGCCGCGAAGCCCGGCGCCTGGCGGCCGACCCGTGGGACCTGGCCATGGTCACCTGGGTGCCGCTGCTGGGCGTGGCGCTTTTATGGTGGATCTTCTCGGCCGGGCTGCCGCGCCACCTGGCCGTGGGCGTGGTCGATGAAGACCACTCCAGCCTGTCGCGCCAGCTGGTGCGCATGCTCGACGCCACCCCCGGCGTGCAGATCACGCAGCAATTTGCCAACACGGCCGAGGCAGAACGCGCCCTGCGCAACATTGAGGTCTATGCCGTCGTCACCATCCCGCGCGACTTTGCGCGCACCGTGAAGGAGGGCCGCGCCGCCCAGGTCACGCTGCTGCACAACGCGCAAATGGGCACCCATTCGGGCCTGCTGCAGCGCGACGTGCGTGCTGCGGTGGGCACGCTGTCGGCCGGCATCGAGATGGCCGCGCGCAACAAGCGCGGCGAAAGCGCAAAGGCCGTGCGCGTGAACATGGAGCCCATCCACACGCAGATGGTGGCGCTGTTCAATGTGTCCAGCAACTACGAGCAGTTTCTGGGTGCAGCGCTCATCCCCGCGCTGCTGCACATCCTGGCCATGACGGCCGGTGCCTGGACGGTGGGCCGCGAGCTGCGCGACCGCAGCCTGGGCCAATGGCTGGGAGATACGCTGGGCACGCGGGGCCTGCTCCACACAGCGGGCTCGCTCATCGGCAAGCTCGCGCTGCCCTGGGCCACGCTCACGCTCACCGGCCTGATCGCGCTGGTGGGCATCACCTGGGGCCGGGGCTGGCACCCGCCGGGCAACATGGCCTGGGTGGCGGGCGCGCTGGCGCTGCTGATGGCCGTGTCGCTCGCGGCGGGCGCGGCCCTGGCAGCGCTCACGCGCTCGCTGCGCACCGCGCTGTCGGGCGCGGGCTTTTTTGCGGCACCGGCGTTTGCGTTCAGCGGCGTGGCGTTTCCGCTGTCGGGCATGCCCGCCAGCGCCCGCGCCTGGGCCGAGGCCATGCCCTTCACCAACTACATCCGCCTGCAGATCGAGCAGTTGCAGATGGGCGCGCCGCTCAGCACCAGCGTTTCGACCATGGGGGGGCTGCTGCTGGCCACCGGCGTGCTCGGGCTGGTGGGCACCGTGGGTCTGCACGTGGCCGCCCGGCGGCCCGGCACCTGGGGAGGCCGCTGACATGGACGCCCACATGAAAAACACCCATCGCAACCTGCTGCACGCCTGGCTGCAGGCCCTGGCCACCGTGGTGCGCGACAAGGGCGTGCTGTTGCTGCTCATCGGCGCCCCCGTGCTCTACGGCTTTTTCTACCCCTGGTTCTACGCCGACGAAGTGCTCACCCGCGTGCCCGTGGCCGTGGTGGACATGGACCGCACCAGCCTCTCGCGCCAGATCACGCGTTTTGCCGACGCCGACCCGCGCATCGAAGTGCGCCTGGTCACCGGCAGCGAGCACGAGGCGCAGCAGGCTCTGTGGCGCGGCGAGATCGAGGGCTATGCGTTGATCCCGCCCCACCTCAAGCGCAATGTGGTGCGCGGTGAAAACGCTGTGGTCCGCATCGAGGCCAACGGCGCCTATGCGCTGCTCAACAAGGCCGTGCAGTTCGGTTTTGCCGAGGCCGTGGGCACCGTGTCCGCCGGGGTCGAGATCAGGAAGCTGCAGGCCAGCGGCCAGAGCGCCCTGCAGGCCCGCGCGAGCCGCGCGCCGGTGCAGCTGCAAACGGTGGCGCTGTTCAACCCCATCGAAGGCTATGGCAGCTTTGTGGTTCCCGCCGTGGCGCTGCTCATCCTGCAGCAGACCCTGCTCATGGGCGCGGCGCTGCTCGCGGGCACCTGGGTCGAAGCCGGGCAGCACCGCGCCAGCGCCATCACATGGCTGGGCCGCGTGCTGGCGCTGAGCACGCTGGGCTGGGCCAGCGGGCTGTTCTACTTCGGCTGGATCTTTGTGCTGCACGACTACCCGCGCGGCGGCAACCCGCTGGGCGCACTGGCCCTGCTGGCCTGCTACGTGCCCGCCATCGCTGCACTGGGTTCGCTGCTGGGCCTGTGGTTTGGCAACCGCGAACGTGCGCTGCAGGTGCTGCTGTTCACCACACTCCCCATCGCCTTCGTCGCCGGGTTCTCTTGGCCTGTGGAGGCCCTGCCCGAGCCGCTGCAGTGGCTGCGCTGGCTGCTGCCCAGCACCTCGGGCGTGCAGGCCTCGCTGCGGCTCAACCAGCTGGGGGCGCCGCTGCAGGCAGCGCTGCCGTATCTGTGTGGTCTGGTGGCTCTGGGGGCTGTGTGCACGGCGGCGGTGTTGTACGAGGCGCGCCCCCTTGCCCGCACCCAGGCATCCTGACAGCCCGACGCCGCTCGCCCACCCCGCATCAGCGTCGGGCGGGCATCCCGCTCCACACATCCATGGCCTGCCACTCCAGCGGCAGGCGCACCTCCACACCGTCGCGTGCGCCACGGGTGCGCAGGTGGGCCATTGAGGCGTCGAAGTCGTCGAGCGGCGGTGGCATGGGCACCATGGGCTGGCCCGGGGGTTGCCAGAAGTCGTCCCAGTGGATGGGGATGACACGCCGGGCGCCCACGGCGGCGATCACCTCGGTCCACAGCGCGTCGCGGTAGCTTTCGGGCCGGGGGCCGAGGGCACCGATGCCCTGCAGCACCACCTCGGCCTGCACCCCGCGCAGGGCGCCTGGCTCGAAGCCTGCGCTGCCCACGATGAGCAACGTGCGGCCGCCGTGCGCCACATGCAGCGCGTAGCTCTGGCCTTCCTTGTACTCGCTGGCGCGCACGGGCGGGCGCAGCGGCGCGGTGATCTCGCCGCCCGTAAAGCCCGTGGGCGCATGGCGGCTGGGGTACAGCGTGAGCGTGAAGCGGCCAAACTGCTGCGGCTCTCCGAGCCGTGCCACGCGGATCTGGGACTCTGCCAGGCCTGCGCCGCGCCCCACGTTGGCGGTGGACTCGGAGCCCAGCAGCAGCGCGCCCGTGCGGCGGGCGACCTCGGGGGCATCCATCGCATGGTCGTAGTGCGAGTGCACGGGGATCACCGCTGCCAGCTTGCCCACCCCGCCCGGAAAACCTGCGCGCCGCAGCCCCTGGGTGATGGCCCGCATGTCCGGCTCCACCTGGCCCAGAAAGGTCTGCAGCTTGCCGGGGCGCGAGAAGAACCCGTCCGTCATCAGCGCGGTCTCTCCATCGTCCAGCAGCACGGTGGACACGCCGAGAAACGTCACCTTGAGGCCCGATGGCGCCCCACCGCCACTGGGCGCCTTCCACCGCAGATCGGCGTAGGGCTGCAGCGACGGGTGCTGCTGCAGGGCCCAGACCAGCACGCCCAGCGCAAAAAGCACCAGCAACGCCAGCGCCCACAACGCCCTCTTCACCACCACGGCGCGCCGCATCACGCGGCCCGGGCCTCGGCCACGCCCCGGCGGCGCAGCACCAGCGTGCCAAACAGCGTGGCCATGAGGTACATGCTGACCGAGTAGATGGCTGCGGGCAGTGCGAGCTGGAAGTTGTCCAGCACCGACAGCGCGATGAAGATGGCAAGCGTGGAGTTGTGGATGCCGATCTCGAAACTGATGGCGGTGGCCATGGATTTGTCCAGCCCCGCCGCCCGCGCAAGATAGTAGCCCGATGCCAGGCTGATGGCGTTGAACAGCAGCACCGCCGGGCCGATGCCCGCGAAGGATTCAACCAGCGCCGACCATTCCTTGGCGATCGCGATGAGTGCAAAAGCCGCCAGCACCACGGCGCTGAAGATCTTCATGGGCTTTTCCATGCGTGCGCTGAACGAAGGCACGCGGCGGTGCACCCACATCCCCAGCACCACCGGCACGAGCACGATGACGATCACCTCCACCACCTTGCCAAACTGCAGCGGCACCACCTGCCCCGTGTGCGCAAAGGTGTTGATGGCCCAGTTGGTGATGAGCGGCAGGCTGATGATCGACAGCACCGTGTTGATGGCCGTGAGCGAGATGTTCATCGCCACGTTGCCGCCAAACAAATGGCTGAACAGGTTGGCCGACACCCCGCCGGGCGAGGCCGCCAGCAGCATCAGCCCCACGGCATAGATCGGTGCCACGCCCAGCAGCACGATGAGCGCATAACACGCGGCGGGCAGCACCAGCACCTGCAGCACCAGGGCCAGCACCACGGCGCGCGGATGCTGCAAAAGGCGCCTGAAGTCGCCCACCGTGAGCGACAGGCCCAGGCCAAACATGACCAGGCCCAGCGCGATGAACAGCAGCGTGGGCAGGATGGACACAAAACTCATGAGAACACACACGCGGCCACAGCGGCCACGCTCCATTCAATTGGGGGGTAAAGACGGCGCAGCCTGCCGCTGCCGCGCAGCAAGGGGCCGGGCGGCGCGGGGCCGCCCCTGCGGCAACGAAAAAAAGAAAGGGTGTAAGACCCCGAGCGCTCAGGCCGCCGCCTGGCCGGTGCGCAGCCGCACCGGGCCGCTGCGCGCCTCGATGGCCGCTTGCACTTCCTTGCGCAGGCCCAGCGCAAACGCCCACTCGGCCACCACAAACAGCGGGCCGACGACCAGGCCCACCAGGTCGTCCACAAACGCTGGCTTGCGGCCTTCGTAGTAGTGGCCCACGAACTGGATCACCCAGCCCACCGCAAACAGGCCGATGCCCGTGGCCAGCCACACTGCCAAACTCTGCAAGGCCACCCACTGCCCGCCCACCAGCATGGCCGCCAGCAGCGCCGCCATGGCCAGGCCAAAACGTGTGTCCAGCCGGAAGTAGAAGACGCTGGCGGCCAGCGCAGCCAGCAGCGCCGGGCTCAGCGGCAACGCGCCCGCCATCCAGGTCGGCCGCGACAGCAGGATGACCACCGCAAACATGATCATGGGCACGCCCACAAAATGGGTGTGGATGTTGCGCGGGTCGCGGTGGTAGTCGGCGTACTGCGCCAGGTGGTCGATCAGGGTTTTCATGGGTGTCTCCGGCTGTTGTTTTGAGCAGCATCAATACTCGCCCCGGGGCCTCGCCAGCGTCTGTCGTGCAGACGACAAAAAGGCACACTCCCACGGCACCGCCCCACCCTGCCTCGCGCCCAATCTGCACTGCATGACCGACCCCGCCACCTACCTGCCCGTCCTCCAGTCCGGCCGCTGGTTTGCCCACCTGCCGCCCGACTTTGCCCAGCCGCTGATCGCCATGGCGCATGTGCGCCAGCTGCAGGCGGGCGAGGTGCTTTTTTTGCGCGGCGATGCGCCCTGCGGGCTGTATGCGGTGGTGCGCGGCGCGATCAGCATCTCGGGCACGGGCGGGCGGGCGCACGAGGCGCGTTCGGCGCTGCTCACGCGGCTGGAGCCGCCCCACTGGTTTGGCGAGATCTCGGTGTTTGACGGCTCGGCCCGCACGCACGATGCACACGCCGCCGAGGCCAGCACGCTGGTGCAGGTGCCGCACGAGCGGCTGCAGGCCTGGCTGCAAGCCCACCCCGGGCACTGGCATGCGCTGGCGCTGCTGCTCACCGACAAGCTGCGCACGGCCTTTGTGGCCATCGAGGAACTGGCCCTGCTGCCCGCACCACAGCGCCTGGCGCGCCGCCTGGTGATGATGGCCGAGGGCTACGGCCAGTGGAACGCCGAGGGCCAGTCGCGCCGGGTGATTGGCATCTCGCAGGAGCAGCTGTCGCTGATGCTGGCCATCTCGCGCCAGACCACGAACCAGATCCTGAAAGACCTGGAGGCGCGCCACCTGGTGCGGGTGCAGCGCGGCGAGGTGGAAATCCTGGACCTGGCGGCCCTGCGCGCGGCATGTTACTGAAATCACTACTAAAACAATAGCTACATTTGCTTGATGGTCGCGCGGTAGCGGCACGTTTTATTCAAATACTAAGCACACATTCCATTTCCGGGCACAATCACGGCCATGCAACTGAACTACATCGCCAACGCCTCGGTGCCGTCCGCTTCGGGCCGCACGATCCCTGTGATCGACCCGTCGGACGGCCAGCCCTACGACGAGATCAAGCCCAGCAAAGCCGACGACAACGACGCGGCCGTGCATGCAGCCCGCCAGTACTACCACGCGCTGGGGCAAAAGCTGGCGCC
>CAYXSL010000052.1:0-25301 GCA_964466605.1 uncultured Verminephrobacter sp. | reverse complement strand
CTACGCTGTCCTGTGCAGTCCGGACGTTCCTCCAGTGCCTGGTTTCCCAGATTGCACCAGCGGCGGTCTGGCGTGCTTCACGGGCGGGATTATCGCCCAGTGGAAGCGACGCGATCCCAATCCAGCCCAAACCGCGCCAGGTACTTGCGCAACCGGTCTGCATCATTGACCACCGTGCGCTGCGTGCGCGAGGCCTGGAACAGCAGGCGCCCCGCGTCCGACAGCGTGCGCGACTGGCGGCAGACCTGCAGCACCGCCGCCAGTTGGAGCTGGTCGAAGAGGTCGATGGATTCCACCGCCTCGTTGCCCAGCAAGGCCGCGAGTTCGTCGCGTCCTACCCCACCTGATGCGGGTGCTAGGCCATGGCGCGCATCGCTGGCGGGCTGCCACAGCCAACGCAAGCGGGCGATCTCGGCCTCCACCAGCGGCAAGCCGATACGGCCGCTATCGGCCAGCGTGGCCAGGCGGGTCACGCTGGCCGACAGGTCGCGGAAGTTGCCCGTCCACAGCGCGTCGGGCGATTGGGCATAGCGCAGGTAGGCGGTGCGCGCCTCGTTGGAAAAGCGCACGCTGCGGCCCAGCTCTTCGCCCGCGCGCTGCAGCAGATGGTCCACATTGGGCTCGATGTCCTCGGGCCGCTGGGCCAGGCCCGGCAGCACATAGCTCCACAGGTTGATGCGCGCGAACAGGTCTTCACGAAAGCGCCCGGCCGCCACCTCGGTGCGCAGGTCGCGGTTGGTGCCCGCCACGAGCTGGAAGTCGCTCTCCACCTCGCGGTCGCTGCCCAGGGGGTAGAAGCGCTTTTCCTCCACCGCCTTGAGCAGCATGGCCTGCTCGTCGGGGCCCAGCTCGCCGATCTCGTCGAGAAACAGCACGCCCTTGTGCGCGGTGCGCAGCAAACCCGCGCGGTCGGCCGCTGCGCCGGTGAACGAACCCTTCCTGTGGCCGAACAGCGTGGACGCCGCACCATCGCCGTGCAGCGTGGCGCAGTTCACTTCCACAAACTCGCCCCCCACCTGGTGGCGCGCCTTCTTCAGTTCGTACATGCGCCGCGCCAGGTGCGACTTGCCTGCGCCCGTGGGCCCAGTTAACAGGATGGGCGCCCGCGAGCGCACCGCCACACGCTCCACCTCGTCGATCAGCGCATTGAAGCGGGCGTTGCGCGTGGCAATGCCGCTTTTGAGGAACTGCACCGCGTCCTGCTGCTCGGCGCCAAAGCGCTGCGCGATCACGTCGTAGCGCGACAGGTCCAGGTCGATCAGCGTGTAGCTGCCCGGGTCGCCGATGCGCTGGCGCTTGGGGGGCGAGGTTTGCACCAGCACACCCGGAATGCGGCGCGACTCCACCAGCAGGAACAGGCAGATCTGCGCAACGTGCGTGCCGGTGGTGATGTGCGTCCAGTACGCCTCGCGCTCGGTGTCAAAGCGGTAGGCCTGCGTCCAGTCGTACAGCTGGGCATAGACCTCGCCAAAGTCCCACGGGTCGGCAATGGGCAGCGGCACCAGGTTCACCGTGGTTTCGGGCGAGGCGGTGGCCATGTCCGTGCACACCTGGTGGGCCAGCTCGCGGTGCGGCGGGGTGTAGAGCAGCTCCAGCCGCTCGATCACGACGTCCTCATGCTGCACCAAGGACACGGTGGGGCGCCATTTCTCCCACCGGCCAGCGCCCTTGCCAGAGTCCAGCTGGGTGCCCAGGAACCCGATGACCACCTTGTTTTTCCGCATGTATTTTTATCTATTTAACTAGTTTTTATTCTAGTTATTTTGATAGACAAGCACCGTACCAGCATCACCAAAAAGAAAATAATTCCATACAAATCAACAACTTATTCTCATCCAACGCCATGCATTGCAAGCTGGCACATATCTGGCAATAGAAGAGACATCCAGCGCAAGCGGTGACCGCTCACAGGCCGGGGTTAGGACAACCGTTCGCCCCACCGGTGCCGGGCGTCCGGGCCTTCGGGTTCTGTCGATGTTCTGCATGCCGCACATCGCCAACGCTGGGTAACGGCACGGTCGTGGTGACCACTCCGAAAGGAACTGTCTGGTTCGACTCCAGGCGTGCCACCACTGGTAGCTCAGTCTGGTAGAGCCCCGCCGCAAGGCGGTTGTCGCAGGTTCGATTCCTGCCCACGGTCGCAAGACCTTGATTGGAAGTACCGGTCGAAAGACCACCCGCCGAACGCGGGGAGGGGCCCCGAGGTTGCGCCACAACCGCAAGGGTCCCACCCCGCCAGCCGGTGGCGGTTTGTGCCAGCACCCGGCACAGCCCGCGCCCGCAGCCAGCCGTGCTGCCGCCCTTCCCGTTGGGGGTGGGGGGCAGCAACCACGGCGCACTGCACGGCCCAGGCTGCGCCCCCCTGGCACCCCGCCACCGCTGTAACGGCACCCTGATTGCCATGACTACAAAGAAGTAGCGACAACGAAAGAGGAGAAGAAAAATGATGAAACTGTTCCAACGCACCACCGTCAAGAAAAACGAACGTGCCCTGCTGCTGCGCAATGGCAGTTTTGACCGCGTGCTGCACAGCGGCACCTACTGGCTGTTTGCGGGCACCGACCCATTGCGCGTGGAGACCTTCGCCCTCGAACAACCCGCCTTCACCCACGGCCTGGCCGAGTACCTGATGGCGCAGGAGCCTGCCGTGGTGGCCGCCGAGTTCGTGCAGGTGAACCTGTCGGAAACCGAAGTGGGCCTGCGCAGCGAAAACGGCGTGCTGGTGGAGATCCTGCCGCCCGGCACCCGCCGCCTGTACTGGAAAGGCCTGGTGGAGGTGAGCGTGCAGGTGGTGGACCTGCAAGCGGGCGCTGAGCTGCCCGCCACGCTGGTGGCGCGATTGACGCAAACCCAGCTGCGCCAGCGCAGCGTGACCGGATTGACCGGCGTGCTGCAGGTGCAGGTGCCCGACGGCCAGTGCGCGCTGCTGATGGTAGACGGCAAGGTGGAGCGCCTGCTGACCGCTGGCACCTACGCCTTCTGGAAGTACGGCCGCACAGTGGCTGTGGAGTTGGTGGACCTGCGCCTGCAGGCCGTGGAGATGTCAGGCCAGGACATCATGACCCGGGACAAGGTGGGTCTGCGCCTGAACCTGAGCGCCACCTACCGCTACACCGATGTGCTGCGCGCCTTTGCCCAGTTGCAAAAGCCTGCCGACCACCTGTACCGCGAGCTGCAGTTTGCGCTGCGCGCCGCCGTAGGCACCCGCACGCTCGATGAGCTGCTGGAGAACAAGACGGTGATCGACGAGGTGGTGACCGCGCACATGGCCGCCAAGCTACTGCCCTACGGCATGCAGCTGGAGAGCGTGGGCGTGAAGGACATCGTGCTGCCGGGCGAGATGAAAACCATCCTGACCCAGGTGGTGCAGGCGCAGAAGCAGGCCGAGGCCAACGTGATCCGCCGCCGCGAGGAAACCGCCGCCACGCGATCGCTGCTCAACACCGCCAAGGTGATGGAGGACAACCCCGTCGCCCTGCGCATGAAGGAGCTGGAGACGCTGGAACGTGTGGCTGAGCGCATCGACAAGATCTCGGTGTTTGGCGGCCTGGACCAGGTGCTCAACGGCCTTGTCAAGATGCGTTGAAACCGTTCAGCCGCGCAACGGATGGGCGCAGCTGGCTGCAAGGCCCTGCCCCCTCCAGCGCCCGTGGCACAGTGCCAGGGCCGGGCCAGGAAGAACAGAAAAAACAAGACGAAAGAACACCATGAAAAGCTACGAACAATACGAAGTCGAAAACGGCGTGCCCGTGAAGATGTGGACGAACGGCGTGCCCGTGGAAGAAGACGCCAGGAACCAGCTGCGCAACATTGCACGCCTGCCCATCGTTTTCAAACACGTGGCGGTGATGCCCGATGTGCACCTGGGGATTGGCGCCACCATCGGCTCGGTGGTCCCCACCCTCAAGGCCATCATCCCTGCTGCGGTGGGGGTGGACCTGGGGTGCGGAATGATGGCGTGCAAGACCACGCTCACGGCCAGCGACCTGCCCGACAACCTCTCCGGCGTGCGCGCCGCCATCGAGCGCGCCGTGCCGGTGGGGATGACGCCCAAGCGCTTTGGCCGCGACAAGGGAAGCTGGGATACACCACCTGCGGAAACTGACCGCGCCTGGGCCGCGCTGGTGGATGAGTTCGAGGAAATTTGCGAGGCGCATCCTCGCATCAAGAACACCAACAACTACAAGCACCTGGGAACGCTCGGAACGGGTAACCACTTCATCGAGATCTGCCTGGACGAACACCAGTCCGTGTGGGTGATGCTGCACTCCGGCTCGCGCGGGGTGGGGAACGCCATCGGCACCCACTTCATCGAGCTGGCGAAGAAGGACGCCGAGATGAACCAGCGCAACCTGCCGGACAAGGACCTGGCCTACTTCGAGGAAGGCGCGCAGTACTTCGGCGACTATGTGAAGGCCGTGGGGTGGGCACAAAAATTTGCCGCCGCCAACCGCGAGGTGATGATGGGCCGCGTGATTGCCGCGCTACGCAAGGTGATCCCCAAGCCATTCGAGACGCACATTGAGGCGGTGAACTGCCACCACAACTACGTGCAGCGCGAAACGCACTTCGGGCAAGACCTGTTCGTCACCCGCAAGGGCGCGGTGAGTGCCGAGCAAGGCCAGCTGGGGATCATCCCGGGGAGCATGGGGGCCAAGAGCTTCATCGTGCGCGGAAAAGGCAACCCCGAGAGCTTCAACAGCTGCAGCCACGGCGCAGGGCGCACCATGAGCCGCACCAAGGCCAAGAAGCTGTTCACGGTCGAAGACCAGATCAAGGCCACCGAGGGCGTGGAATGCCGAAAGGATGCGGACGTGATCGACGAGATTCCGATGGCCTACAAGAACATCGATGCGGTGATGGCGGCGCAGCAAGACCTGGTGGAGGTGGTGTACACGCTCAAGCAGGTGGTGTGTGTGAAGGGGTGATCCCCTTTGAAACTATTGATTTGATAGCTGCTTGCGCTTATCTACTGGGCGCAAGAGCCGATTTTTATGCACAAGAACAATCTGGGAGAAATCACCTCTGCGCCCCTCACCCTCGACGGCTCCACCGGCGAAGGCGGCGGCCAGATCCTGCGCACCGGCCTGGCGCTGTCCATGGTCACCGGCCGGCCGCTGCACATCAGACGCATCCGCTCGGGGCGACCCAAGCCCGGCTTGATGCGCCAGCACCTGGCCTGCGTGCAGGCCGCCGTGGCGGTGTGCGGCGGGCAGGCCGAGGGCGCGGAGCTGAACTCGCAAACGCTGTTGTTCACGCCCGGCGCGGTGCGTGCAGGCGACTACCGTTTTCAGATCGCCACGGCGGGCAGCTGCCTGCTGGTGCTGCAAACCGTGCTGCCCGCGCTGATGCTGGCCGAGGGCGAGAGCCAGGTGCAGCTGTCGGGCGGCACCCACAACCCCATGGCGCCGCCGTTTGATTTTTTGGAACGCGCGTTTGCGCCGCTGGTGCGGCGGCTGGGCGTGGGGCTGGGCTTGCAATTGCAGCGGCGGGGGTTCTTCCCCGGCGGCGGTGGCGAACTGGTGGCGCGCATCACGCCGTCCGCACAGCCTTTGGCGCCCGTGGACGTGCTGGAGCGCGGCCCGCTGCACAACGCCTGGGGCGAGGCGCTGGTGCCCGGCCTGGCGCGCAACATCGCCACGCGGGAGCTGGAGGCCCTGGGCCAGCGCATGGGCTGGACGTTTGAATCCGGCCAGCTGCGCCAGCCGCCCACGCGCCAGAACGAGGGCCCGGGCAATGCACTGCTTGCCACGATGGAGTACGAACACATCACCGAGGTGTTCTGCCAGCTGGGCGAGCGCCACCTGTCGGCCGAGCAGGTGGCCAAGCGGCTGGTGGACGAGGTGCGCGCCTACCAGCGCAGCGGCGGTGCCCTGGGCCCGCATCTGGCCGACCAGTGGATGCTGCCGCTGGCCCTGGCGGTGTGGCGCAGCGGGCAGGCCGCACGCTACACCTGCACCGAGGTGACGCAGCACACGGCCACCAATGCGCAGACGATTGCACTGGGGCTGCCGGTGCGGGTGCAGATCACGCCGGTAGAGCACGCCATGCAGGTGGAGATTCAGCCCGCGCCCTCATTGCCTGGTCAAGATCTTTTCGGGCGGCCCGCCACCGGGATCAATACCCTGGCTATATCCATATCACCAGGGCAGTAGAACAACTGGTTCAGAATGCGCGTCACACCCTTCCCCTTTCGTCCCACCCGACACTCACAGGAGACGCCATGAAAGTTGACAACATTCTGCAGACCATCGGCAACACGCCCCACGTGCGCATCAACCGCCTGTTCGGCCCGGCGGCGAATGTGTGGGTGAAGTCCGAGCGCAGCAACCCGGGCGGCTCCATCAAGGACCGCATTGCGCTGGCCATGGTGGAAGACGCCGAGAAGTCGGGCGCGCTCCAGCCTGGCGGCACCATCATCGAGCCCACCAGTGGCAACACCGGCATCGGCCTGGCACTGGTGGCGGCCGTCAAGGGCTACAAGCTGATCCTGGTGATGCCCGACAGCATGAGCATCGAACGCCGCCGCCTGATGCTGGCCTACGGCGCGCAGTTTGACCTGACGCCGCGCGAGAAGGGCATGAAGGGCGCAATCGCCCGCGCGCAGGAGCTGCAGGCCCAGACGCCGGGCGCGTGGATCCCCCAGCAGTTCGAGAACCCCGCCAACATCGACGTGCATGTGCGCACCACGGCGCAGGAGATCCTGGCGGACTTCCCCGACGGCATCGATGTGCTGATCACCGGCGTGGGCACGGGCGGGCACATCACGGGCGTGGCCAAGGTGCTCAAGGCAAAGTTTCCCAACCTCAAGGTGTTTGCGGTCGAGCCCTCGGCCTCGCCGGTGATCTCGGGCGGCCAGCCCTCGCCCCACCCCATCCAGGGCATTGGCGCGGGCTTCATCCCCAAGAACCTGGACACCAGCCTGCTCGATGGCGTGATCCAGGTCGATGCCGAACCCGCGCGCGAGTTTGCGCGCCGCGCCGCGCGTGAAGAAGGCCTGCTGGTGGGCATCTCGTCGGGCGCCACGCTGGCGGCCATTGCGCAAAAGCTGCCGGAGCTGCCTGCGGGCGCGAAGGTGCTGGGCTTCAACTACGACACGGGCGAGCGGTACCTGTCGGTCGAGGGGTTCCTGCCGGCGTAAGCCCTGCGCAGACAAGCGTAGCTTTAGAAAACACGAAACCGTTCACGCTGAGCCTGTCGAAGCGCCGCGCAAGGCGCAGGCAGGCTCAGCCCGAACGGTAGGGGATGATTGAACAGAACACGCCTCCCCCTGTGGCGCTGCAAGCCACGGTGGCACGGGCGTCGGGCGCGCCGGTTGAGGAGCAGGGCCGGGAGCGCTGCCCACCACGTACACCACGTACACCGCGTACACCACGCACACCAGGGGCACCGTGCACTCCGCAAGCGTTTTCGGGCGGCACAGCACATGCCAACGGCCCGCCGTCCTACAGGGGCGGCGCAGCGCGGCCACAACAATCGTTTTGACCCATGGGGCCGCCCTGCCAGGGCCTCGCTCCAGGGTTGCCACACACAACGATTGTCTGTCCGCCCATGGCCAACACTGCACCCCAGCCCATCGCGTTCAAGGTCCTGACCGTGAACGTGCACAAGGGCTTCACCACGTTCAACCGCCGGTTCATCCTGCACGAGCTGCGCGAGGCGGTGCGGGACGTGGAGGCAGACCTGGTGTTCCTGCAGGAAGTGCTGGGCACGCACCACAAGCACGCGCGCCAGGTGTCGAACTTTCCGCAGGTGCCGCACTATGAGTTCCTGGTCGACGCGATATGGTCGCAATACGCATACGGGCGCAATGCGGTGTATGACAACGGCGACCATGGCAACGCGCTGCTGTCCAAGTTTCCGATCACGCACTACGAGAACCACGACATCTCCATTGCCGGGCCCGAGCGGCGCGGCATGCTGCACTGCGTGCTGCAGCCGCCCGGCCACCACCTGCCTGTGCATGCGGTGTGCGTGCACCTGGGCCTGCAGGAATCGCAGCGCCAGCGGCAGCTGCAGCGCGTGTGCGAACTGATCCAGACCTTTCCGAAAGACGACCCCGTGGTGCTGGCCGGCGACTTCAACGACTGGCGCCACCGCGCCCATGCCATCTTGCAGCGGGGCGCTGGCATGCAGGAAGTGTTCGTGCAGGCCTTTGGCCGCGCGGTGCGTACCTTTCCGGCATCCATGCCGCTGCTGGCGCTCGACCGCATCTATGTGCGCAACGCGTCCGTGCATTCGCCTCTGACGCTGCCCAGAAAGCCCTGGGACAAGCTGTCGGACCATGCCCCGCTGGCGGCGGAGATCTACCTATGAATCTGCGCCGCCCCGCCTTCCGCCCGCCGCGCTCGTCCCGCTGGGTGCCGGGCAATCACTTCGAGCTGCTGGAGAACGGCGAGGCGTTCTTCCCCCGCGTGTTCGAGGCCATCCGCGCCGCGCAGCGTGAGGTGGTGCTGGAGACCTTCATCCTGTTCGAGGACAAGATCGGCCAGCAGCTGCACGCGGCCCTGCTGTCCGCAGCCCATCGCGGGGTGGAGGTGCATGTGCTAGTGGACGGTTTCGGATCGCCTCAGCTGTCGGACACCTTCGTGGGCCAGCTGGTGAATGCCGGTGTGCGCTTTCGCATCTTCGACCCGGGCCGCCGCTTTCTGGGCCAGCGGCTGAACCTGCTGCGCCGCATGCACCGCAAGATCGTGGTGGTGGATGGCAAGCTGGGTTTCATCGGCGGCATCAATTACTCGGCCGACCACGTGGCCGACTACGGCCCCGAGGCCAAGCAGGACTATTCCGTGGCCGTACGCGGCCCCATCGTCACGCAGATGCACCGGTTTGCGCAGGAGGCCGTGCTGGGCAACGCCCACCGCCGCCCGCTGCAAGGCCGCAGTGCACAGCCGAAGGAGCAGCCCCACGCGGGCACGGCCGCTGCGATCTTCGTCACGCGCGACAACCACCAGCACACCAACGACATCGAGCTTCACTACCGCGTGGCCCTGCGCTCCGCACGCCACCGGGTGGTCATCGCCAACGCCTATTTCTTTCCGGGCTACCGCTTCATCCGCGAGATGCGGCGTGCGGCCCGGCGTGGGGTGGACGTGCGCCTCATCCTGCAGGGCCAGCCGGACATGGCCATCGCGCGCACCGCAGCCAGCATGCTGTACGACCACCTGATACGCGCCGGGGTGCGCATCTATGAATACTGCGACCGGCCGCTGCACGGCAAGGTGGCCCTGGTGGACGACGAATGGTCCACCGTCGGGTCGAGCAACCTCGACCCGCTGAGCCTGTCGCTCAACCTCGAAGCCAACGTGATCATCCGCGACCGGGCCTTCAACGGCCACCTGCATGCCCGCCTGGCGCACCTGATGGACAACAGCTGCAAGCAGATCAACGCCACGCCGCCCGGGCGATTCGAGGGCCTGCGGCTGCTGCGCAGCTACTTGGTGTTCCACCTGATGCGCTGGTTTCCCACCTGGGCGGGATGGCTGCCCCGGCACGAGCCCACCATCACCACGGTGCGCACATCCGCACCGCAAACACCGGGCGCCGCAGAGGCCCCGCCCAAGGCATCCGACCCCACCGCGGGCCTGGCGGCCTGAGCCCGGCGGCCCCGCCACCCACCACCCACAACGCCCATGGCCACCGCCGCACCGCCGCACCGCGCGCCCCGGCCCTGGGCCCGCAACCCGCCCCCACCTCCGCCCGCAACAGGCTGGCGGGGCATCACGCAGCGCCCCTGGTGGCCGTGGCTCGCGCGCGGCCTGGCGCTGGCCTTTTTTTCGGTGGTCGCCTGGCTCATCGTGCGGCAGGCGCGCACCGTGGACTGGCCCGCCGTGTGGCAGGCGCTGCAGGCCCTGCCGGTGAGCGTGCTGGGCATGGCGGGTGCGCTGGCACTGGCAAGCCACAGCCTCTACGGCACGTTCGACCTGATCGGCCGCCACGGCACGGGCCACCGCCTCTCGCGCCCTGCCACGCTGGGCATTGCGATGACGAGCTACCCCTTCACCCTGAACCTGGGCTCGCTGATCGGCGGGGTGGGCGTGCGCTACCGGCTGTACGAGCGGCGGGGCGTGGACCCCGCCACCATCGGCAAGGTGGTGGCCACCAGCATCCTCACCAACTGGGTAGGCTACCTGGTGCTGCTGGCCGCGCTGCCGTGGCTGTGGCAACCGCCTGCACTGGCCGGATGGGCGGTGGAGCCCTGGCAGCTGCGTGCGGGTGGCGCCTTGCTCGCCGGCCTGCCTGTGGCCTACGTGGCGCTGTGCGCGCTGCGCGCGGGCCGTGCACTCACGCTGCGGGGCCACGAGTTTCCGCTGCCGCACTGGCCTGTGGCCCTGTGGCAGGTGGCCGTAGCGGCCGCCAACTGGATGCTGATGGGCGCGGCGCTGTGGACCGTGCTGCAGGGCCAGGTGAGCTACCCCGCCGCCCTTGCCACCGTGCAGCTGGGCGCCGTGGCCGGGCTCATCCTGCGCGTGCCCGCCGGTCTTGGTGTGCTGGAGGCCGTGGGTGTGGCGCTGCTGGCCACCGGGGCCGCAGGCGGGCCGGGGCAGGACAAGGTGCTGGCAGCGTTGCTGGCCTACCGGGCGCTGTACTACTTCCTGCCGCTGGTGCTGGCTGCGGCCGCCTTTGGCGTGGCCGAGGTGCGCTGGCGCCGCCATGACGGCGCACCCATGCCAAATGCAAGGCAAAAATAGGCTTCTCCGCGCTCCTGAAAAGCGTTTATAGCTATTTTTTCAATAGCACATTTCATGACCCCCTCTGGGGTGGCCCGGCCTCCCGCGACGCCGCGGCCCCGCACACAGCCCTGCGCCGGTAAAATCACGGCCCCACGACTTTGCACCCCGCCCGATCGACACGGGCCCGCAAGACCATGATCCGCCTCTCCGAAATCCGGCTGCCCTTCACGGCCGCCGAGTCCCCCGACGCGCTGCTGCGCACCGCCGCCGCCAAGCTGCTGGGCCTGGCCCCGGCCGACATCGCCCATCTGCATGTCTTCAAGCGCAGCTTCGACGCGCGCAAGGCCGAGCTGCTGGCGGTCTACATCATCGACATCACGCTCGCCCAGCCGGAGCGCGAAGCCGCGCTGCTGGCCCAGTTCGACACCAGTCCACACATCCAGCCCACGCCGGACACGGCCTGGCACCCCGTAGGCCAGGCGCCTGCCAATCTGCCCCTGCGCCCCGTGGTGGTGGGCTTTGGCCCCTGCGGCATTTTTGCGGCGCTGGTGCTGGCGCAGATGGGCTTCAAGCCCATCGTGCTGGAACGCGGCAAGACCGTGCGTGAGCGCACCAAAGACACCTGGGGCCTGTGGCGCAAGCGCGAGCTGCATGCCGAAAGCAACGTGCAGTTTGGCGAAGGCGGCGCAGGCACCTTCAGCGATGGCAAGCTCTACAGCCAGATCAAGGACCCGCGCCACCTGGGCCGCAAGGTGATGAACGAGTTCGTCAAGGCCGGTGCGCCCGAAGAAATCCTCTACGTCGCGCACCCGCACATCGGCACCTTCAAGCTGGTGAAGGTGGTGGAGAACCTGCGCGAGCAGATCATTGCGCTGGGCGGCGAAATCCGCTTCGAGCAGCGCGTGACGGACGTGGTCATCGAAGGCCAGGGCGAGCAACGCCACCTGCGCGGCCTGAAGGTGCTGAACCAGGCCACGGGCGAGACCACCGAGCTGCGGGCCGACCACGTGGTGATGGCGCTGGGCCACAGCTCGCGCGACACCTTTGCCATGCTGTATGAGCGCGGCGTGGCCATGGAGGCCAAGCCGTTTTCCATCGGCTTTCGCATCGAGCACCCGCAGGGCGTGATCGACCGCGCCCGCTGGGGCCGCCACGCGGGCCACCCGCTGCTGGGTGCGGCCGACTACAAGCTGGTGCACCACGCCGCCAACGGCCGCGCGGTGTACAGCTTTTGCATGTGCCCCGGCGGCACCGTGGTGGCCGCCACCAGCGAGCCCAACCGCGTGGTGACCAACGGCATGAGCCAATACTCGCGAAACGAGCGCAATGCCAACGCCGGCATGGTGGTGGGCATCGACCCGCGCGACTACCCGCAGGACGCGCAGGCGTTTGAAACCCACCTGGGCCAGACCTACGGTGTCGAAGCCCTGCCCGCCGGGCAGTTCCACCCGCTGTCGGGCAGCGTGCTGCAGCGCCAGCTCGAATCCAATGCCTTTGTGCTGGGCGGGCGCGACTACAGCGCGCCGGGCCAGTTGGTGGGCGAGTTCATTGCGGGCAAGCCATCCACCCAGCTGGGCAGCGTGGAGCCCTCGTACAAGCCCGGCGTGGCGCTGGGCGACCTGCACGCCGCCCTGCCCGGCTACGCCATTGAGGCGCTGCGCGAGGCGCTGCCCGCGTTCGGCCGCAAGATCAAGGGCTTTGACATGCACGACGCGGTGCTCACGGGCGTGGAGACACGCACCTCGTCGCCGCTCAAGATCGGGCGCAATGACCACCTGCAGAGCCTGAACACGCCGGGCCTGTACCCCGCCGGTGAAGGTGCCAGCTACGCGGGTGGCATTCTGTCGGCCGGGGTGGATGGCATCAAGGTCGGCGAAGCCGTCGCCCGGAGCCTGCTGGGCGCAGCGGGCTGACCTGCCTCCTGGCGGCGCCGGCCCGGGGCATCGCTTACTTGCGCTGCAAAAAGTCCACGGCCAGCGCCGCCAGCGAGCGCGCCCCCGCCGGCATCTGGTCTTCGTCGATGTCGAACAGAGCGGAGTGGTTGGGCGGGGCCTTGGCAAATTCCTTACCCTTGGGCGGCGCGCCCAGGAAGTAGAAGAAGCCCGGCACGACCTTCTGGAACTCCGAGAAGTCTTCCGAGCCTGCGACCTTGGGGATCACCATGGTCTTGCCGCCCATGGCCAGGTTCAGCGCGGGCAGCGAGGCCTGCGTGAGCGGGGCCGGGTTGGTGGTCACGGGGTAGGCCACGGGGCCAAAACGCACGCTGGCCTTGGCGCCGCTGGCGGCGGCGATCGACTCGGCCGTGGTGGTGATGCGCTTGAGCGCCTCCTGGCGCATGTCTTCGTCAAAAGTGCGCAGCGTGCCCATCATCTCCACCTTGTCGGGGATGATGTTGTACCGCGTGCCGCCCTGAATCTGGCCGATGGTGACCACGGCCGGTTCCTGGCTGATGTTGAGCTGGCGGCTCACCACGGTCTGCAGGCCCATCACCACCTGGCTGGCCGCCACGATGGGGTCGATGGTGGCCCAGGGCGAGGAGCCATGGCCGCCGCGCCCCTCCACATGGATGGTGATGTTGTCCGACCCGGCCATCAGCGGCCCGCTGCGGTAGCCCACCACGCCGCCCGGCAGGTTGGAGGTGATGTGCAAGCCGTAGATGGCCTGCACGTCCTTGAGTGCGCCGGCCTCGATCATGGCCTTGGCGCCGAAGCTGGGCACCTTGCCGTTGGCATCGGCCTCCACCGGCGCGCCCTCTTCTGCGGGCTGGAAGATGAACTTGATGGTCCCGGGCAGTTGCGCCTTCATGCCGGCCAGGGCTTCGGCCGCGCCCATCAGCATGGCCGTGTGGGCGTCGTGCCCGCAGGCGTGCATCACGGGCTGTTCCTTGCCCAGGTAGGTGGCCTTGGCCTTGCTGGCAAAGGGCAGTCCGGTGTTCTCCAGCACGGGCAGCGCATCCATGTCGGCGCGCAGGGCCACCACCTTGCCCGGCAGGCCGCCCTTGAGCGTGCCCACCACGCCGGTGCCGCCCACGCCAGTCTGCACCTCCATGCCGAGCTTCTTCAGGTGCTCGGCCACCAGCTTGGCGGTGCGCACTTCCTGGCCCGAGAGTTCGGGGTGGGCATGGATGTCGCGGCGCCAGTTCACCATCTTGGGCGCCACGGCGTTCACGGCCGCGTCGATGGCCTGCAGGCCGGCGGCGTCCAGGGCCTGGGCCTGGGCCGGTGAGACAAGGCAGAGCCCGCTGGCGACGAGGCTGGCGGCAAGCGCGATGGCGGAGAGGGGTTTGTGCATGGGCAGATCCGTAGGAAGTGAAAAGCCGCAGGGGCCTGGGTGGAGGAAGCGAAAAGCACGTCCATGCTAAAAGCCGCACTTGCCTTCATGACAAGCGAAAATGGCCATCCACAGAGCCAATATCGCCATGCCACCGTCCCCTTCGTCCTTGCCTTCAGCGCCCCCCAGGCCCCCGGTGTTCCGTGTGGACATCCCGCTGCTGCCCGAGTCGGCCGTGGGCGACGCGCTGCAGTTCATCGACCTGCTGCGCGGCGCCCACCTGCTGGCCAACCTGCGCCTGGGCGCGCGGGCGCCGCGCCTGGCCTGGCGGCTGCTGGATGCCGCAGGCCTGCCACTGCCCCCTTTGCCCGGGCTCCTGGCGGCCTATACGGCGCCCGATGGCCCTGCGGCGCCCTCAGGGCCCGCCGGCGCATTGTTCATCCCCTCGTTCCATGCTCCAGACATTCCGGCCATCCGCGCCGTGGCAGCCCGCCACCAGGCGCTGTCGCGCCAGCTGGGCATTGCGCTGGATGCGGGGCAGAGGCTGCTCACCGTGGGCAACGGCGCCTGGCTGGCGGCGCAGAGCGGGCAGCTGAATGGGCGCCAGGCCAGCCTGCCCTGGTTCTACATCGCAGGCTTCGAGCGGGACTTTCCGGGCATCGGCCACAGCCTGGGCCAGGACCTGTCGGACGACGGCCCCTGGCTCAGCTGCGCGCTGCCCAGCAGCGTGCACCTGCTGGCCATCGCCCTGGTGCGCCACGCGCTGGGGCCGGAGCTGGCCGCCGCCTGCGAGACCGTGATGGCCCCAGACCACCAGCGCGCCCGCGCGGCGCTGCAGGCGAACGCGCAGCAGCACATCCCCGCCACACGCGACAGCACCCTGGCGCGCGCCATCGCCTGGATGGAGGCCCACCTGGACCAGCCCTACTCGCTGAACCGGCTGGCAGAGGCGGCGTCGGTGAGCCCACGCACCTTGCTGCGGCACTTCCAGCAGGAGCTGTCGCAGTCGCCACTGGACTACCTGCACGGCCTGCGCTGCGCGCGCGCCCGCGTGATGCTGGAGGTGACGCTGGAGAGCGTGCCCAGCGTGGCCGTGGCCTGCGGCTATGCCGATCCGGCGGCGTTCCGGCGCATTTTTGTGCGCTACACCGGCATGGCCCCAGCCGAATACCGCAAGCGCCATGCGCTGCGTGCGCCACGGCGGCGCTGGCGGGTGGAAGTGAAGTAGCGGTTCGCCCCGTCGCGCGACTCAGAGGCTGGGAGTTTTTTAGCCGTGCCCGAAAGGTGCGTCAAAACGCCCCGGATCTAGGCGCAAAGCGCAGCCATAGCTCGGGCTATGGCGAGCATGTGCAGCGACGAGCTAGGGCGTTTTGGCGTGCAAGGCGGGCATGGATAAAAGACTCTCAGCCTCTCAGCGCAGCGCGTTGCCGGCAGGCAGGCGGAACGCCTCCACCAGCTCGGCCAGCTGCTGCGCCTGCACACGCAGGCCTTGGGCGGCGGCGGAGGACTCCTCCACTAGCGCTGCGTTCTGCTGCGTCATCTGGTCGAGCTGCGAGACCGCCTCGCCCACCTGGCTCAGGCCCGTGGTCTGCTCGCGCGCGGCAGTGCTGATCTCGCCGATGATGGTGGCCACCTGCTGCACCGAATCGACGATCTCGCCCATGGTGCTGCCCGCGGCATGCACGAGCTGCGAGCCCTCGTCCACCTGGCGCACGCTGTCGCTGATCAGGCTGCCGATCTCCTTGGCCGCCGTGGCCGAGCGCTGGGCGAGGTTGCGCACCTCGCCCGCCACCACGGCAAAGCCCCGGCCTTGCTCGCCCGCGCGTGCGGCTTCCACCGCTGCGTTCAGCGCCAGGATATTGGTCTGGAACGCAATGCCGTCGATCACGCTGGTGATGTCGGCAATGCGGCGCGACGACAGCGCAATGCCATCCATGGTGCCCACCACGCGGTCCACCGCCTCGCGGCCCCGGCGCGCCACGTCGCTCGCGCCCGTGGCCAGGCTGCTGGCCTGCGTGGCCGCATCGGCGCTGTGGCGCACGGTGGCCAGCAGCTCCTCCATGCTGGCGGCGATTTCTTCGAGGTTGGACGCGGTGTGTTCGGTGCGCGCCGACAGGTCGCTGTTGCCCGCCGCGATCTCGCTGCTGGCACCCGCCACCGAGGTGCTGGCCTGGCGCATGCCCACCACCAGCCCTGCCAGGCGGGCCTGCATGCCGCCCAGGCGCGACAGCAGGGCCTGCAGCTCGTCACGGTTGCCCGCGCTCAAGGCGGGGATGGACGAGGTGAGGTCGCCATCGGCAATGCGGTCCGTCACCTCGGACGCCCGGGCCAGCGGCTGCAAGATGGAGCGCGACAGCCACCACGCGCAGGCCAGGCTCAGCAACAGGCCCACCACCGAGCCCGCCGCCAGCAGCGTGATGCCCTGGCGTTCGCTGCTGGCGGCGGCCCCACGGGCCTGGGCCACGCGCTGGCGCTGGTACTCGGCCAGCTTGTTCACGGCCGCCGCATAGGCCTCGGCCGCCGGGCGCAACTGGTTGGCCACCGCATCTGCGGGCAATGCCTCGCCCGCCTTGCGGCGCTTTACCAGGTCGTCGCGCACGGTGCGAAAGCCGTTGCCCGCTGTGTCGATGGCATCGAACAGCGCCTGGGATTCGGGGTCTGCCGCCAGTTCGTCCAGGCGCTTGCGCACTTCGGACGACCGCGCCGAGGTGGCCTTGCGGTCGGTGTCGATGCGCGCTGCGTAGGCGGGGTTGTTGTCGATCTCCAGCAGCGTCTCGGCGCGGGCAGAGCTGAGCACCACGATGGCGTGCAGTTCGCGCGCCAGCAAAGCGCGTTCGGACGATGCACCGCCCAGGTCATCGGCAATGTCCTGCAACCCAGCCAGCCGCCAGATGCCAACGGCCGCCGAGAGCGACATGACAAGACACACAACACCAAAGGCCAAGGCCAGGCGAACCGCAACACGTGCGTGGGAGATGGACATAAAAAGGGATTCCGTGGGGATCAAAATGCCGCGCCGCAGCCGGGAACCAGCTCCGGAGCATGTGCAAAGCGCCGGGAGCGCACGCCAGCATATCGACACAAGGTGACACCCACTTGAGGCAGGAGGCAGCAAGGAGCCTGTCACGGTGCAGGCCAGGCCGGTGTCCCGCAACCGGGTTGCTCGGTTGCCCCCAAAAAGAAAACCGCCGCTGGGCGCAAACCCTGCGGCGGTGTCTTGAGGGGCACCGTGGGGCCAGGCCCCACCCCGTCAGCCCTTATTGCTGCTGCGCGTTCTGCAGCGCGGCAATGCGCTCTTCGATGGGCGGGTGGGTGCTGAACAGCTTGCCAATGCCACCGGCAATGCCCATGGCGGCCACGCTCTTGGGCAGCTCGCCGGGGTGCATGCCGCCCAGGCGGGCCAGGGCGTTGATCATGGGCTGGCGGCGGCCCATGAGCTGCGCAGCACCTGCGTCGGCACGGAACTCGCGCTGGCGGCTGAACCAGGCCACGATGATGGCTGCGGCAAAGCCCAGCACGATGTCGAGCACGATGGTCGTCACGTAGTAGCCGATGCCGGGGCCCGAGCTGTTCTCGTCGTTCTTGCGCAGGAAGCTGTCCACCGCGTAGCCGATGACGCGCGACAGGAACACCACGAAGGTGTTCATCACGCCCTGGATCAGCGTCATGGTGACCATGTCGCCATTGGCGATGTGGGCGACCTCGTGGCCGATCACGGCCTCGACCTCGTCACGCGTCATGCCCTGCAAGAGGCCCGTGGACACCGCCACCAGCGCGGAGTTCTTGAACGCGCCCGTGGCAAAGGCATTCGGGTCGCCTTCAAAGATGCCGACTTCGGGCATGCCGATGCCCGCCTTGTCGGCAAACTTGCGCACGGTCTCGACAATCCAGCGCTCGTCGGGCGAGCCGGAACCGTCGATCACGCGCACGCCCGAGGTCCATTTGGCCATGGGCTTGCTGATCAGCAGCGAGATGATCGCGCCACCAAAGCCCATGACGAGCGCAAAGCCCAGCAGCGCGCCCAGGTTCAGGCCGTTGGCCGTGAGGTAGCGGTTGACGCCCAGCAGGCTGGCCACCACCCCCAGCACGACAACGACGGCCAGGTTGGTCATCACAAATAACAGGATCCGCTTCATGGCTTGAATTCTCCGTGGGGTAAACAACAACGAGTGTTTGCTGGCTCAGATGGGGGCCGGGGGCTGCGCTTCAAGCGCCGCCACCCTGCGGGGCAACGGCACCCGCCCCCTGGCCGCGATTGCATCGCGCTATGGTAGGTGCAAACCTGCATGCGCCCCTTATCACACAAGCCTTGGCGGGAATTAGACCCCTGACGCCGCGCGGGGTGGCCGAAACACCTGCGCGTCGGCATAAAACCCCGGCGCCTCATTGGCGGGCCACCAGCCGGGCACGCCCAGCACGGGCAGCGGCGAGAAAGGTTTGGCAGCCCAGGGCTGGGGCTGGATCTCCTGCGCGAGCCAGGCGTCCATATTTGCTATTGATTCAATAGCTATCGGAGCCGGATAGACGTGAGCAACCATGGGTTTTCTGGGCACAACCAGTTTTTCCATCAGCGCATGGCCCACCAGCACCAGCCGGGCCTGGCCCCACAGCGGGCGCAGGTCGATGAACAGCCGCTGCCAGTCGCGCAAGCGCAGGGCCTGCCACAGCGCGTCGGGCGCCTGCAGCAGCGCGCCGTTTTCGTCGAACACCGTGAGCGCATCGCGCAGCGGCCCGCGCACGGCCTGCACACCATCCGCGGCAATGGCCTGGGCTTGCAGCTGGTTCAGGCGGCGCTTGGTGCGCGGGAACTGGTGCCACACCAGGCCGTTGAAGAAGTCGTGCAGGTTGTCGCGCGTGGGCACGCGGCGGGTGTCCCCGATGTACTGCTCGTAAGCCATGCCCTCGGGCAGCTCGGACTGGGGCACAAAACCCACCGGCAAGGTTGGCGGCGCGGCGGCCTGCAGCGCCCGGTGCACTGCCACATCGTGCTGCTGCAGCAGCTGCTGCGCCACAGGCTGGCCGAGGGTGCGCCACGGCGCCAGCCAGGGGGCGCTCCAGTCGATAGCGTCGAAGGCTTCGCTTACACCAGCCGCCACGGCAGGGCTTCACCGGCGCGCAGGGGCTTGAGTTCGGCTTCGCCAAACGCAAAGCTGTCGGGGGGCGTCCACGACTCGCGGCGCAGGGTGATGGTGCCGGTGTTGCGCGGCAGGTTGTAGAAGTCGGGGCCGTGGAAGCTGGCAAAACCTTCGAGCTGGTCGAGCGCACCGGCGTTGTCGAACGCTTCGGCATACATCTCGATGGCCGCGTGGGCCGTGTAGCAGCCAGCGCAGCCGCTGGCGTGCTCCTTGAGGTGCGCCGGGTGCGGTGCGCTGTCGGTGCCCAGGAAGAACTTGCTGCTGCCGCTGGTGGCGGCCTGCACCAGGGCCACGCGGTGCGTCTCGCGCTTGAGCACGGGCAGGCAGTAGTAGTGCGGGCGCACGCCGCCCACAAAGATGGCGTTGCGGTTGTACAGCAGGTGGTGCGCGGTGATGGTGGCGGCCGTGAAGCGGTCGGCCTGCATCACGTAGTCGGCCGCGTCCTTGGTGGTGATGTGCTCGAAGACGATCTTCAGCTCGGGGAAGTCGCGGCGCAGCGGGATGAGCTGCTGCTCGATGAACACGGCCTCGCGGTCGAACAGGTCGATGTCGCTGCTGGTCACCTCGCCATGCACCAAAAGCAGCATGCCCGCCTTCTGCATGGCTTCGAGCGTTTTGTAGGTCTTGCGCAGGTCGGTCACGCCCGCGTCGCTGTTGGTGGTGGCGCCAGCGGGATAGAGCTTGCAGGCGACCACGCCCGCCGCCTTGGCGCGCGCGATTTCTTCGGGCGGCAGGTTGTCGGTCAGGTACAGCGTCATCAGCGGCTCAAACTGCATACCGGCGGGCACGGCGGCCAGGATGCGCTGCTTGTAGGCCAGCGCCTGCTCGGCCGTGGTCACCGGCGGGCGCAGGTTGGGCATGATGATCGCGCGGGCGAACTGGGCGGCGGTGTGGGGCACCACCGTGTGCAGTGGCTCGCCGTCGCGCACATGCAGGTGCCAGTCGTCGGGGCGGGTGATGGTGAGGGTGGTGGGCGCGGTGGGGGTGTGGAGTGCGGCTGTCATGGGCGACATTGTCCCATTGGCATGGTTACTATCATTTTTATAGCTACCAGCGCTTATCCATTGCGCGGAGACAGCCAAAAACACTCGTATTCCGGCGGCCCCAACCTCATTCGGCGGTGATACCGGCCTTGCGCACCACCTCGCCAAACTTCACCAAGCGCTCGGACATCATCTTCTCGAACGCGGCGGGGCTCATCTCTTCGGGCGCGATCACGCCGCGCTCCTTGAGGTTGGCCACCATGGCGGGCGAGGTGGCGACCTCGCGCACGGCCTTGTACAGGGTCTGCACGACGGCGTCGGGCGTGCCCCCCGGCGCGGCCAGGCCGGTCCACGACGTGAGGTTGAGCTGCGGGTAGCCCACTTCGGCCAGGGTCGGCACATCGGGCAGCTGGGGCAGGCGCTGGTCGTTGGCCACGGCCAGCGCGCGCACCTTGCCGGTCTGGATGTGCGGCAGCATGATGACCACGTTGTCGAGAATGAACTGCACCTCGTTGCCCAGCACCGCCGTGATCAGCGGCGTGCCGCCGCGGTAGGGGATGTGGGTGGTGAAGGCGCCGGTGGCAGCCTTGAGCATTTCCACGTTCAGCTGGCCCATGCTGCCCACGCCGCCGCTGCCGTAGTTGAGCTTGCCGGGGTTCTTCTTGGCGTAGTCGATGAACTCCTTGAAGGTCTTGAACGGCAGGCTGCTGTGCACCACCAGCGCATTGGGCAGGCGGCCCAGGATGGCGATGTTCTCAAAGTCCTTGACCGGGTCGTAGCCCACCTTGGGCTGGGTGAGCGGGTTGGCCAGGTGGCTGCTTTGCGACGACACGACCAGCGTGTAGCCGTCTGCCTTGGCGCGCGCCACATACTGCGCGCCCACCGAGCCGCCCGCGCCTGCACGGTTCTCCACCACGATCGGCACGCCCAGCACTCTGGACAGCGGCTCGGAATACTGGCGCGCCATGATGTCCACCGACCCACCGGGCGGGAAGGGCACGACCAGCGTGATGGGGCGCGAGGGGAATTTCTCCTGCGCCCACGTGGGCACAGCGGCAAGGCCGGCCAGGCCGAGGCCGGTGGACAGGAGTTGGCGGCGGGAAGGGATGTGGTTCATGGCGGTCTTCAAAAACGCAAAAACAAATGAGGGGAGAAAAAGCGGGAATCAGGGGTGGCCCAGCACCGCCAGCGCCACGGCCTGCGCGCGGGGCACGAAGGTGGCCAGCTCGCAGTACTCGCGCTCGGTGTGCGGGTGGCCGCCCACGGGGCCCGTGGCGCACAGCGTGGGCACGCCCACCGAGGCCGTGAGGCCGCTGTCGGCCGCACCGCCAGTGAACTCGCCCTGCACCTCAAAACCCAGTGCGCGGGCGCCCTGCTGGTACAGCGCGAGCAGATAGTCGGGCGTGGGCTTCATGGGCAGGGTGCGGCGCGCAGTGACGATGCGGCCCTGGGTGCGGGGCACGGACTCCTCCTCGACGATGGCGCGCACGCGCTCCAGCAGTGCGTCGGGGTTGGTGTCGGCGGTAAAACGCAGGTCCACCTCGGCCTTGGCGTGCGGGGCGACCATGTTCGGCACGATGCCGCCCTGCACCACGCCCACGTTGCAGGTCACGCCGGTGGCCGGATCGGTGAGCGCGTGCAGCGCCAGCGTCTTGCGCGCCAGGGCTTCGATGGCACTGGCGCCTGCGGCATGGTTGATGCCCGCATGCGCGGCCACACCCTGCACTTCAAACTCCACCATCATGGAGCCCTTGCGACTGGTGACCACGTTGCCGCTCACGCGGCCGGGTTCGGCATTGAACACGGCACGGGCGCCGCGCACCTTGTCCATGATGAGGTCGCGCGTGGCGGGCGAGCCGATCTCTTCGTCGCAGGAGAAGAACAGGTGCAGCGGCGCACCCAGGCCACCACAGCGTGCAAAAGCCTCTGCCACAAACACGTTGAGCACCAAGCCGGACTTCATGTCAGCCACGCCCGGGCCGTAGGCACGGCCGTCTTCCACGCGGAAGGGGCGGCGCGCCACCGTGCCAGCGGGGTACACCGTGTCCATGTGGCCCATGAGGATGATGGGCGCGCCCTCGTCGGCCGCCCCCTTCGGGCTGACCTGCGCGTGCAGCAGCACGCCATAGCCGGGCACGGGCTCGAACTGCACGGGCACGCCTGCAGCCAGCAGGCGTTCGGCCAGCGCATGGGCCACGGCAGTCACCCCCGCTTCATCGCGGCTGCCGCTGTCGATGTTGACCACTTTTTGCAACAGGTCTTGCATGGCGGCCCCTTGGCTGCCCAGCCAGGCCAACGCCGCAGAGGTGGCGGCGGATGGCGTCAGAAGTCCATTCTTTTCAAGCATTTCGTGCATGTTTGTCCTTGGATGACACCCCAAGCCGGGGCACAATTTGAGCTGTAGTGTTGCACGCACCCCCGTCATTTGCAATACATATTTCACAAATGGAGTAATTTATGAAATTACCATTGCAATCCTCGACCGCACTGCTGACCGAGCGCCTGGCCCGCCAAGGCAGCGAACTCACCGCCAGTGAGCGCGCTCTGGCCGACGCGCTGGGGCGCGACTACCCCCACGCACTGCTGGAATCGGCCACCGCCTTGGCCGCACGCACCGGCACCAGCGCATCCACCGTGGTGCGCCTGTTTGCCAAGCTGGGCTATGCCAGCTATGCCGAGGCGCAGCGCGAAGCGCGGGGCGAAGTGACAGCGCTGCTGCAAACCGCCGGGCAGCGCGCGCCCGTCACCATCGGCACCGAGCGCAGCCTGCAGCAATGTGTGGACGACGCCTTGCTGCATGACCAGCACAACATCACGGCCACGCGCGACGGGCTGGACATGGCGGCATTCGAAGCCATTGCGGCGCGCATCGCGCAGAGCCAGGGGCGCATTTTTGTGCTCGCCCAGATCAACAGCGCGCCCGTGGCCGCCTGGCTCGCACTGCACCTGAACATGTGCCGCCCCGGTGTGCACGAACTGGGCGCGGGCGCCGTGGCCACCACCGACCAGTTGCTGTGGATACAGCCCGAGGACACGCTGCTGGTGTTCAGCATCCGCCGCTATGCCAGCGGGCCGGTGAAGGTGGCGCAGCGTTTTCGTGACGCGGGGGCGCAGGTGCTGGCCATCATCGACAGCAACGCCGCGCCGCTGGCGGCCCTGGCCCACCACCGCGTGCAGGTGCGCATCTCCAACGCATCGCCGTTCGACTCGTACACTGCAGCGTTCTTTGTGTGCAATGCCCTGGTGTCGGCCGTGGCACAGCTGCGGCACGAGGCCGTGTCCGAAGCCCTGAAACGGCGCGACGACCTGTGGAAGGACGTGGAAGCCCAGCTGATCGTGGAGGGCCACCCGCCAGCGGGGCGGCGGGGAAGCAAGCGCTAACTGGGGCAGCCCGCAGCCCAGGCTGCCCCAGGTTCCCGGGCATGTCTGCGCCCATGAAAAAAGCGCTCCGAGGAGCGCTTTTCCTTGATCCAACCCCGAGGCTGGGCGGCCCGGGGCGCGACACCATCAGTGCGCCAGGATCTTGTTGAGGAAGTCCTTCGTGCGGGGCTGGCGCGCATCGGGGTTGTTGAAGAACTCGTCCTTCGAGCAGTCTTCCAGGATCTTGCCGCCCACGTCCATGAAGATCACGCGGTTGCTCACCTTGCGCGCAAAGCCCATTTCGTGGGTCACGCACATCATGGTCATGCCTTCGTTGGCCAGGCCCACCATCACGTCCAGCACTTCGCCGACCATTTCGGGGTCGAGCGCCGACGTGGGTTCGTCGAACAGCATCACGATGGGGTCCATGGAGAGAGCGCGCGCGATGGCCACTCGCTGCTGCTGGCCGCCCGAGAGCTGGCCGGGGAACTTGTCCTTGTGCGCAATCAGGCCCACACGCTCCAGCATCTTGAGGCCGCGCTTCTTGGCGTCGTCCGCGCTGCGTCCGAGCACCTTGATCTGTGCAATGGTCAGGTTGTCCGTCACCGACAGGTGGGGGAACAGCTCGAAGTGCTGGAACACCATGCCCACGCGGCTGCGCAGCTTGGGCAGGTTGGTGCTGGGGTCGTGCAGCTTCACGCCATCGACCGTGATCTCACCCTTCTGGAAGGGTTCGAGCGCATTGATGGTCTTGATGAGCGTGGACTTGCCAGAGCCCGACGGGCCGCACACCACCACCACTTCACCCTTGTTGATGGTGGCCGAGCACTCGTTGAGCACCTGCACCGGGCCATACCACTTGGATACGTTCTTGAGTTCGATCATTTCTTTTTCCTCAATCCAATCTCTTTAGCACCAGCGTCGATCAGCGGATGATCGCGATCTTCTGGTGCAGGCGCTTGACCATCCAGGACAGCGCGTAGCACATCACGAAGTACAGAACCGCAGCCGCCAGGTATGCCTCGATCGGACGGCCAAAGTTCTTGCCCGCCACTTCAAAGCCCTTGAGCATGTCGTAGGCACCAATGGCATAGACCAGCGACGTGTCCTGGAACAGGATGATGGTCTGCGTGAGCAGCACGGGCAGCATGTTGCGGAACGCCTGGGGCAGCACCACCAGCTTCATGTTCTGGCCGTAGGTCATGCCCAGCGCCTGGCCTGCATACACCTGGCCGCGCGGGATGGACTGGATGCCCGCACGCATGATTTCGCTGAAGTACGCCGCCTCAAAGGCGATGAAGGTGATGACCGCCGACACTTCTGCGCCGATGGGGCGGCCGATGATGGCCGGCACCAGCAGGAAGAACCACAGGATCACCATCACCAGCGGGATGGAACGCATGCCGTTGACGTAGATGGTGGCGGGCACATCCAGCCACTTCTTGCCCGACAGGCGCATGAGCGCCAGCACGGTGCCGAACAGCACGCCGCCCACAGTCGCCACCAGCGTGAGGATCAGGCTGAAGTACAGCCCCTTGAGCACGAAGTTGGAGATCAGGTCCCAGTTGTAGAAGGAGAAATCGAGATTCATATCAATGCCCCCCTCCGGCCGCGCCACTCACGACCATGCCCGGGATGCGCGCACGCTTTTCAATGAAGGCCATGATGCGGTTGATGGCAAACGCCGAGAGGATGTACAGCGTAGTCACCGCCAGGTACACCTCGATGCCGCGCGAGGTTTCTTCCTGCGCCTGCATGGCGAACATGGTGAGTTCAGCCACCGACACGGCAAACGCCACGGACGAGTTCTTGAAGATGTTCATCGTCTCGCTGGTCAGCGGCGGAATGATGATGCGAAACGCCATGGGCAGCAGCACATA
>CAYXSL010000051.1:0-25750 GCA_964466605.1 uncultured Verminephrobacter sp. | reverse complement strand
GCCTGGATTTGGAGGTGGTGGCGGAGGGGGTGGAGACGACGGGGCAGCTGAGCTTTTTGAGGCTGCACGGGTGTGAGGGGTTTCAGGGGTATCTGTTCGGGCGGCCCACCCCCATGGACATTTTCTTGCGTGAACAGCAGCTCGGCGTGATCTCGCCACCCCTGCTGGCCGTGCCGGAAGGGCACAAGCCATGAACAACGTCGGCATCCTGTGGGTGGACATCGACACGCAGCATGCAGCGGCGGCGCGGCGGCTGATTGCCGAGCGCTACCCCGACTGGCGGGTGGTGAACAGCCCCACCCCCGAGACCGCCATGGCACCCCTGGCCTCGCAGGCCTGGGATGCCGTGGTGATGTGCCTGCGGCCCTCGGAGCAGGAGCTGCCGGGCCTGCTGGAGCTGTGCGCCGGCCGCCCGGTGCTGATGTGCATCGACGCCACGCAAGAGGCGCTGGCCGCGCGGGCCTTCCGCTGCGGGCTGGGCGACTATGTGCTGCGCGAGCCCGACGATGTGTCGCATCTGAGCGAGCTGCTCAACCGCCTGGTGGCCCTGATGCAGAGCGCCAAAGGCCAGGGCCAGCCCGTGCGCATGGTGGACGCTCGCATCTGGCAAGAGGCGCTGACGATGCTGCAGGAGCAGCGCACGGCCCTGCAGGCCACGCTGGCCAGCATGAGCCAGGGCATCTTCAAGACAGGACCCGACGGCCGCATCACCGTCTACAACCAGCGCGTGCTGGAGCTGCTGAACTTGCCCGAATCGCTCATGGCCACCCGCCCCACGCTGGCCGACCTGACCCGCGTGCAGGCCGAACGTGGCGACTTTGGTGCGGGCTACAGCCTGGTAGACCGGCGCGGGCACGACTACGTGGCCCAGGGTGCGGTGGCCACCGCGCCTGCGCTCTACTGGCGCACCACGCGCGATGGCCGCACCTTCGAGGTGCGCACCACCACGCTGGCCGATGGCAGCCTGGTGCGTACCTTTGCCGATGTGAGTGACTACGTGCGCGTCGAAAACGAGCTGCGCGAGAGCGAGGCGCGCTTCCGGTCGCTGAGCGACCTGTCCTCCGACTGGTACTGGGAGCACGATGCCGAAGGCCGCTTCGTGCAGCTGGCGGGCGACCTGAGCGTGAACGGCATCCCGCTGTCGAGCGTGATGGGACGCACTCGCTGGGAGATTGGCGCCCTCAACATGACCGAGGCCGACTGGGCCGCGCACCGCGCCGTGCTGGCGGCGCACCAGCCGTTTCGCGACCTGGAGCTGCAGCGCCAGCGGTCGGATGGCAGCATGCACTGGATTTCGGTCAGCGGCGTGCCGGTGTTCGAAGCCAATGGCGCGCTGCGCGGCTACCGGGGTGTGGGGCGCGATATCACCGAACGCAAGCAGGTCGAGAGCCAGATCGAGCGCCTGGCGTTTTACGACTCCCTGACCGGCCTGCCCAACCGCCGCCTGCTGGTGGACCGCCTGCAGCACGCCACGCTGGCCGTGGCCCGCTCGGACAGCCAGGGCGCGCTGCTGTTCATCGACCTGGACAACTTCAAGGATCTCAACGACACCCTGGGCCATGACACCGGCGACCAGTTGCTGCTGCAGGTGGCCCAGCGCCTGACGTCCTGCGTGCGCGAGGCCGACACAGTGGCCCGCTTTGGCGGCGACGAGTTCGTGGTGCTGGTGGAAGGCCTGAGCGCCGACGCCGACCACGCCAGCGCCGAAGCCGCGCTGGTGGCCAGCCACATCGCCACCACCCTGGGCAAGCCTTATGTGCTGGGCGACGCCAGTCACCACAGCACGCCCAGCATCGGCATCGCGCTGTTCGGGCGGCAGACCGCCAGCGTGGACGAACTGCTCAAGCACGCCGACCTGGCCATGTACCAGGCCAAGGCCGCGGGCCGCAACACCCAGCGCTTCTTCGACCCCGACATGCAGGCCGCCGTGAGCAACCGCTCGGCCCTGGAGGCCGATCTGCGCCGGGGCCTGCAGGAAAAGGAACTGGTGCTGTACTACCAGCCCGTCGTGGACGGCAAGGGCCGACTGCAGGGCGCCGAGGCCCTGGTGCGCTGGCGCCACCCGCGCCGGGGCATGGTGTCGCCAGCCGAGTTCATCCCGCTGGCAGAGCAGACCGGGCTCATCCTGCCGCTGGGCCAGTGGGTGCTGGAGGCCGCCTGCGCGCAGCTGGTGGCCTGGTCACGCAGCTCGCTCACGCGCCAGTTCTTCCTGTCGGTGAACGTGAGCGTGCGGCAGTTCCGCCAGCCTGATTTCGTGGAGCAGGTGCTGGGGGCGCTGGACGCTACCGGCGCCAACCCCGAACGCCTGAAGCTGGAACTCACCGAGAGCCTGCTGATGGCCGATGTCGAGGACATCATTGCGCGCATGGAGCACCTGCGCCGCTACGGCGTGGGCTTTTCGCTCGACGACTTCGGCACCGGCTACTCCTCGCTCAGCTACCTCAAGCGCCTGCCACTGGACCAGCTCAAGATCGACCAGAGTTTTGTGCGCGACCTGCAGACCGATCCCAACGACGCGGCCATCGTGCGCACCATCCTGGCCCTGGCCGACAGCCTGGACCTGGCCGTGGTGGCTGAGGGCGTGGAAACCACGGGCCAGCTCGAATTCTTGCAGCGCTATGGCTGCAAGGCCTTCCAGGGCTACCTGTTCGGCCGCCCCATGCCGCCCGAGGTGCTGGAGCGGGCGTTGCGGCCTGCGCTATGACAAAAGCACCGCCCTTTTGGGCGCGACAATGAATCCATGACATTTGACCCCCACGCTCCCCACTCCGTGTGGTCGCTGCCCCCCAAAGGGGCCGTTTTTCATCTTGGGGCGGCCCGGCGATGAAGAATTGCCCCCACGCTCCCCACTCCGTGTGGTCGCTGCCCCCCAAGGGGGCCGTTTTTCATCTTGGGGCGGCCCGGAGATGAAAAAGCAGGTGTTGGTCGCCGGTGGCGGCATCGGCGGCTTGGCCGCTGCGTTGGGTGCCTCGCGCGCGGGCTGGGATGTGCGGCTGTACGAGCGTGCTGCCGCGTTCAGCGAAGTGGGCGCAGGCGTGCAGATCGGGCCCAATGTGGTGCGTCGCCTGCAGGCCTGGGGTTTGCAACAGGCGCTGCAGAGCGTGGCGGCCTTCCCCGGCCGCCTGCAGGTGCGCAATGCCGTGAGCGGCCGCGAACTGGCGGTGCTGCCGCTGGGCTCCACAGCGGTCGAGCGCTACGGCGCGGCCTACGCCACCATCCACCGCGCCGACCTGCATGGCCTGCTGCTGAAGGGGCTGACCCAGGACACCGGCGCACAGCTGCACCTGGACCACGCCATTGATCGTTTTACCGACCACGGCGACGTGGTCACCGTGCGCACCAGCCGGGGCAAGGAGGTGGAGGGCGATGCGCTGATTGGCGCCGATGGCCTTTGGAGCCGCACCCGCACCCAGTTGCTGGGCGCCACGCCGCCGCGCGTGACCGGCCACCTGGCCTACCGCGCGCTGGTGCCGCAGCAGGCGCTGCCCGAGGCGCTGCGCACCACCCAGGTCACCGCCTGGCTGGGCCCGCGCCTGCATGCAGTGCAGTACCCCGTGCGCCGGGGCGAGCTGCAGAACGTCGTCGTCATCGTGCAGGGCCCTGCACCGCAGGACCTGGAGAACTGGGACCACGCCGCCAACGCTGCGGGCCTGGACCACGCGCTGCAAGGCACCTGCACCGCTTTGCAGGACCTGGTGCGCGGCGTGAGTGATCACGCCCCGGCGGGCTGGCGCCTGTGGCCGCTGTGCGACCGCCCGCCTGTGCGCGCCTCCGACGAGATGGCGCGGGGCCTGGTGGGCCTGCTGGGCGATGCCGCCCACCCCATGCGCCCCTACCTGGCCCAGGGCGCGGGCATGGCGATTGAGGATGCCGCCGAGCTGCAGCGTGCGCTGGCCATGCACGACCTGGAGGTGCCGCTGCGTCTTACGCGTTATGCCCTCAACCGCTGGCAGCGCAACGCGCGGGTGCAGGCACGCTCCATCCGCAACGGGCGCATTTTTCATGCCACGGGGCCGGTGCGCTGGGGCAGGGACGGGGCGCTGCGCCTGCTGGGCGCACGCTTGCTGGATGTGCCCTGGCTGTACCGGGGCGATGGCGCGGGTGCCAGCGCGTTGTGAGTGCTTGGTGACGGGCAGAACGCCGGCACGGGCTTTATTGAAACCGCGCGATGAAACCGTGCGATTCAGGGCGTTTCTGAACGTGTGAGCAGCCTTCGCAGGTTGTCAGGACATTCCCTATCCGGGGCAACCCTGCGGATGCTTTGCGGTGTGAACTTTGCGCAGTGTGCCACGCTCTACCGCAGTGTGTGCAAAGCGCCAAAAAGGCAACGGATGGGACCACGAATTTGCTGTTCAAGCGCAGGCCGTGGTGCTACAAAGAGCCAAGCCGGTAGCGATTCCCACTGCAACACCGTGGCACTTCCCGAGCCCGCCGGGGGTGCTGCTACAGGAGGTCGTATGGATGCCATCAGCAATTTCGCCGCGCGCTACGCCCGTAGCCGCGAAGAGGAAATGTCGATCGACGAGTACCTCGCCGAGTGCAAGCGCGATCCCATGGCTTTCGCCACGGCTGCCCAGCGCATGCTGGCCGCCATTGGCGAGCCGGAAATGGTGGACACGCGCAACGACCCGCGCCTGTCGCGCCTGTTTGCCAACAAGGTCATCAAACGCTACCCCACCTTTGCCGAGTTCTATGGCATGGAGGACTCCATCGAGCAGGTGGTGAGCTTCTTCCGCCATGCGGCGCAGGGGCTGGAAGAGCGCAAACAGATCCTCTACCTGCTCGGCCCCGTGGGCGGCGGCAAAAGCTCGATTGCCGAGCGGCTGAAATACCTCATGCAGAAGGTGCCGTTCTATGCGCTCAAGGGCTCGCCGGTGAACGAGTCCCCCCTGGGCCTGTTCGATGCGGCGGAAGACGGCCCGGTGCTCGAAGAGCAGTTCGGCATTCCCCGGCGCTACCTGCAGCGCGTGTTGTCGCCCTGGGCCATGAAGCGGCTTGATGAGTTTGGTGGCGATATTCGCCAGTTCCGGGTGGTCAAGCGCTACCCCAGCATCATGAAGCAGGTGGGCATCGCCAAGACCGAGCCGGGCGACGAGAACAACCAGGATATTTCGAGCCTGGTGGGCAAGGTGGATATCCGCAAGCTCGAAACCTATGCCCAGGACGACACCGACGCCTACAGCTACAGCGGCGGCCTGTGCCTGGCCAACCAGGGCCTGCTCGAATTTGTGGAAATGTTCAAGGCGCCCATCAAGGTGCTGCACCCGCTGCTCACGGCTACGCAGGAGGGCAACTACAAGGGCACTGAAGGCTTTGGCGCCATCCCTTTTGACGGTGTGGTGCTGGCCCACAGCAACGAGAGCGAGTGGAAGGCGTTTCGCAACAACAAGAACAACGAGGCGTTCCTGGACCGCATCTACATCGTCAAGGTGCCGTACTGCCTGCGGGTGAGTGAAGAGACCCGCATCTACGAAAAACTCATCCGCGAGTCGTCGCTGGGCAACGCCGTGTGCGCGCCGGGCACCCTCAAGATGATGGCGCAGTTCGCCATCCTCACGCGGCTGAAGGAGCCCGAAAACTCCAGCATCCTCAGCAAGATGCAGGTGTACGACGGCGAGAGCCTGAAGGACACCGACCCACGCGCCAAGAGCTACCAGGAGTACCGAGACTACGCGGGCGTGGACGAGGGCATGACGGGCATCTCCACGCGGTTTGCGTTCAAGATCCTCTCGAAGGTGTTCAACTTCGACAGCGCCGAGGTGGCTGCCAACCCGGTGCACCTGATGTATGTGCTGGAGCAACAGATCGAGCGCGAGCAGTTCCCGGCCGAGCTGGAGACCAAGTACACCGGCTACATCAAGGAGTTCCTGTCGCCGCGTTATGCCGAGTTCATCGGCAAGGAGATCCAGACGGCCTACCTGGAAAGCTACAGCGAGTACGGCCAGAACATCTTCGACCGCTACGTGACCTACGCCGACTACTGGATCCAGGACAACGAGTACCGCGACACCGACACCGGCGAGGTGTTCGACCGGGGCGCGCTCAATGCCGAGCTGGAGAAGATCGAAAAGCCCGCAGGCATTGCCAACCCCAAGGACTTCCGCAACGAGATCGTCAACTTCGTGCTGCGGGCCCGCGCCAACAACCAGGGCAAGAACCCCAGCTGGACCAGCTACGAAAAACTGCGCCTGGTGATCGAGAAGAAGATGTTCTCGAACACCGAGGAGCTGCTGCCGGTGATCAGCTTCAACGCCAAGGCCAGCGCCGAGGAGGCGCGCAAACACGAGGACTTCGTCACCCGCATGGTGAACAAGGGCTATACGCCCAAGCAGGTGCGCTTGCTCTGCGAATGGTACCTGCGCGTGCGCAAGAGCAGCTAGTTGATCGATGGGTTGGCCAGCGTGCCGTTTTGGGGCGCCGGTCCATGAAGAGGGCAAGTGGATGGCATTGCAAATCATCGACCGCAGGCTCGCTGGCAAGAACAAGTCCGTCGGCAACCGCGAGCGTTTTGTCCGCCGCTTCAAGGAGCAGATTGCGGACAGCGTGCGCCGCGCTGTCTCGCAGCGCGGCATCCGCGACATCGAGCAGGCCGAGAACATCACCATCCCCAAGAAGGACATCGGCGAGCCCGTGTTCCACCACGGCCAGGGCGGCATCCGCGACACGGTGCACCCCGGCAATGCAGAGCATGTGCGCGGCGACCGCATCGAGCGGCCCAAAGGCGGCAGCGGGCGTGGCTCGCAGGCCAGCAATGGCGGCGAGGGCGAGGACGACTTCACCTTCACGCTGACCAAGGAAGAGTTCATGCAGCTCTTTTTTGAAGACCTGGCCCTGCCGCACCTGCTGCGCACCCACATCGGCGAGAACCCGCTGTGGAAGTCGCGCCGCGCGGGCTACAGCCAGGACGGAATCCCGAACAATCTGGCCGTGCTGCGCACCATGCGTGGCGCTTTGGGGCGCCGCATTGCGCTGGGCAAGTCTGCGCACCGTGAGCTGCTGGTGCTGCAGGCCGAGCTGGACGCCCTGCTGGCGCAGGACGATGGCACCAGCGAGGCCGTGGCTGCGCTGCAGCGCCGCATTGATGCGCTGCAGGTGCGCATCGGCCGCATCCCTTACCTCGACCCCATCGACCTGCGCTTTCGGGCCCGCATCCAGGTGCCGGTGCCCAACAGCCAGGCGGTGATGTTCTGCCTGATGGATGTCTCGGGCTCCATGGACGAGGCGCGCAAGGACCTGGCCAAACGCTTCTTCATCCTGCTGTACCTGTTCCTCACGCGGCACTACGAGAAGATCGACATCGTCTTCATCCGCCACCACACGCAGGCGGCCGAGGTGAGCGAGGAGCAGTTCTTCCACTCCACCGAAAGCGGCGGCACGGTGGTCAGCAGCGCGCTGGTGCTGCTTGACCAGATCATCCGCGCGCGCTACCCCAGTGGCGACTGGAACATCTACGTGGCCCAGGCCAGTGATGGCGACAACTTCACCAACGACAGCGGCAACTGCCGCAACCTGCTGGTGGACCGCATCCTGCCGCTGGTGCGCTACTTTGCCTACGTGCAGGTGGCTGAGGAAGAGCAGAACCTGTGGGAGGAATACAGCCAGCTGCTGCCGCAGTTCTCGCACTTCGCCATGCGCAAGGTGTCGCAGCCCAGCGAGATCTACCCGGTGTTCCGCGACCTCTTCAAGAAGGAGGGGGTGCCGCTATGAACAACATGACCCAGTACCCGGTGCTGGAGCGCCGCATCCACGACAACCCCTGGAAAGCCGCCGCCGTGGGCGAGCGCCGCCACCATGCCGTGCCCGAGCAGCCCCTGCCCCCCGGGGCACGGCCTGCCGAGCCGCTGCCCGACCCGAGCGACTGGACGTTCGACCTCATCGAGCGCTACCACGCAGCCATCGCCGCCACGGCCGCGCGTTTTGGCCTCGACACCTACCCCAACCAGCTCGAAATCATCACCGCCGAGCAGATGATGGACGCCTACTCCAGTGTGGGCATGCCGGTGAACTACCGGCACTGGAGCTATGGCAAGGAGTTCCTGGCCACCGAGCGGCGCTACCGGCGCGGGCATATGGGGCTGGCGTACGAGATCGTCATCAACTCCAACCCCTGCATCAGCTACCTGATGGAGGAGAACACCACCGCCATGCAGGCGCTGGTGATTGCCCATGCGGCCTACGGGCACAACAGCTTCTTCAAGGGCAACTACCTGTTCCGCATGTGGACCGATGCGTCCAGCATCATCGACTACCTGGTGTATGCCAAGGACTACGTGGCGCAGTGCGAGGAACGCTACGGTTTTGACGAGGTCGAGCGCATCCTCGACTCCTGCCATGCGCTGGCCAACTTCGGGGTGGACCGCTATCGCCGCCCGTCCAAGAAAAACCTGGCGCGCGAGCGGCTGGAGCGCGCGCAGCGCGAGGCCTATGCCCAGCAGCAGATCAACGAGCTGTGGCGCACCCTGCCCACGCGGCCCGGCAAGGACGATGCCGTGCCCGAACACAACCGCTTTCCGCAGGAGCCGCAGGAGAACATCCTCTACTTCATCGAGAAGAACGCGCCCCTGCTGGAGCCGTGGCAGCGCGAGATCGTGCGCATCGTGCGCAAGATTGCGCAGTATTTCTACCCCCAGCGCCAGACCCAGGTGATGAACGAGGGCTGGGCCACCTTCTGGCACTACACGCTGCTCAACACCCTGTACGACGAGGGCCACCTGAGCGACGGCGTGATGATCGAGTGGCTGGGCTCGCACACCAACGTGGTGTTTCAGCCGCCCGTGGGCCACCGCGCCTACAGCGGCATCAACCCCTATGCGCTGGGCTTTGCCATGTACCGCGATCTCCAGCGCATCTGCCAGAACCCCACGGCCGAAGACCGGCGCTGGTTCCCCGACATCGCGGGCACGCCCTGGCTGCCGACGCTCGACCATGCCATGCGCAACTTCAAGGACGAGAGCTTCATCGGCCAGTACCTGAGCCCGCACCTGATGCGCGAGATGCGCCTGTTTGCGCTGCACGACGACGCCAGCCAGGGCGACCTGGTGGTCAGCGAGATCCACGACGAAAACGGCTACCGCAACCTGCGCCAGATGCTGTCGCAGCAGTACGACCTGGGCACGCGCGAGCCCAACATCCAGGTCTGGAACGTGAACCTGCGCGGCGACCGCAGCCTGACCCTGCGCCACACCCAGTACCAAAGCCGCCCGCTGGCCGATGACACTCAGGAGGTGCTCAGGCACGTGGCCCGCCTGTGGGGTTTTGGCGTGCAGATCGAAGGGGTGGACGCCTATGGCAACCACCCGGTGCTGCTGCATGGGGTGCCTGCACCAGCGGCGTGAGGCTACAGGCGCCTTGCTTGCTATGTATTCAATAGCTATCAAGGCAATATGGACGCGCGGTAAGCCCTGTTTTTATTCAAATTTCTGATCTGATCAGGCGGTGTGAACGCCCCGGGTGTGCAGCGGGCAGTCGGTGGCCACGCGCTCGGCCAGCGTCTGGCGCAGGGCCTGCAGCGCCGCAATGCGCGCGTCGATCTCGCCGAGCTTGCTGGCCAGCACCTGGGTCAGCAGCGGGCCGGGTTCGGGGGCGTCCCAGATGCTGGGCAGGCGGTCGCCAATCTCGGCCAGCGTAAAGCCCAGCTGCTGCGCCGTGCGGATGTACTGCACCAGCGTCACCACCTCGGGCGGGTAGTCGCGGTAGCCATTGGCCAGGCGCCGCGCGCGGATCAGGCCCTGCTGTTCATAAAACCGCAGCGCCTCGCGGCTCAGGCCCGAGGCAGTGGCCAGTTCTCCAATCAGCATCGCGTGCTCCCTCCACAACGTCACAAAGTGCTTGACCCTGAAGCGTACTTCAAGGTGGAAGCTCGGGGCTTCATCCATTCCCTGAGGGTTTCCTTTCCATGCACATCCCCGCCTTGCCTTCTGCCCGCTACCTGCGCATCGTGCGCGCCAGCGGCTGGTACGACCTGCTCGTCACCTGGCCGTTTGCCTTGCCCTGGACCTTTGCCTGGCTCTACGCGAATCTGAACCTCTTGGCCCAGGCACTCGGCTTGCCGGGCACGCTGCACCCGCTCGACACCACCCACATGCTGCTGGCCAACCTGCTCGGCTCGGTGGTGGTGGTGTGGTCGGTGGCGCGCATCGTGACGCCCTCGCTGCTGCTGGGGCGGCTCGATGGCGTGGCGCGCTTCTTGTTCGCCGCCTGGCAGATCTACGCCGTGGCCCACGGGGCCAATGCGATCGTGCTGGGCTTTACCGCGTTCGAGCTGGTGTTTGGCGTGCTGCAGTGGTGGCGCGTGCAAGGTGCAGGCATGGCCCTGTGCCCGCCGGGCAACACGCGGGTCAGTGCGCAGGGGCCGGTGCGGGCAGGCACCTGAAGGCGATGGCGCCTGCCGCCAGCATGCCCGCAATGGTCAGCATCACCGCCACATAGGGGTCCAGGCCCCGCGCTGCGGCCAGCGAGGCGGCCAGGCCCGTCACCCACTGCATCAGCGCCACGCCCAGAAACAGGGCCATGGTGAACACCGCCATGGCCCGCCCAGTCATCGCGGCCGGGTAGGAAGAGCGCACGTCGGCGTACTGCAGCACCATGTAGCCCGACAGCAGGCCCACGGCAATCGAGCCGCCCACGTCCAGCCATTCGGCATGCAGAAAGCCGATGGCTGCAAACAGCCCGGCCAGCAGCAGCGTGAAGCCCACCAACCAGCGCCTGCGCCGCCCGGGCCCGGGGTCGATGCGCCCGAAGTACGCCGGGGTGAACAGCGACACCAGCGATGACAGCATGGCCACGTTGCCGCTGGCCACCAGGCTGTAGCCATGTCGCTCGATGAGCAGCGGCCCCAGCCACAGCCCGCGCAGGGTGAGGAAGGAGGCATAGGTCATCAGCCCCAGCAGCATGATGCCGGCCGTGTGCGGCAGCAAAAACAGGGCGCCAAAGCCGCGCACTGCCGCGCCGACCGATTCGCGGGGCACCGCGCTGTGCGCGGGCTCTGGGGGCTCGTGCACCTTCCAGAAGATCAGCAGCCAGGCCAACGCGGCCAGCCCCGCCAGCACACCAAACCCCATGCGCCAGGACGACTGCTGCACCAGCCAGGCCAGCGGCGTGCCAGTGAACAGCATGCCCAGCCCGCCCACGCCCATGGCCACGCCCGACACCATCGCAAACCGGCTGGCCGGAAAGTAGCGCGCAATGAACACGGTGCACACCAGGAAAGCGGGGGCACAGCCCACACCAATGAGCACCTGCCCCAGCAGCACCCCGCCATAGCTGGGCGCGAGTGCCGACAGCAGGGCACCCGCAATGGTGAGCGGGAAGGCCACCAGCAGCGTGCGCCGCACGCCATACAGGTCGATGCCGATGCCCATGAACAGCTGCATGGTGCCGAACGCAAACGCGAAGGCCCCGGCAAACACCCCCAGCGCCTCGGCTGACAGCCCGAACTCTGCGCGCAGCCCGGTGGCCATGATGGCCGTGATGGTGCGAAACGCCTGGCTCAGCGCAAAGCCCGACACCAGCGCCAGCAGCATGGCCCAGGCGGCGCGGGTTGAAAGAAGCGGGACGGGTTGCAAAGCGGGCGGAGGGGTGGGCACGGGTGTGGGTCTCCAGGGCAGAGGTCAGCGGCTCTTGGCACGGGGCCCCGGCCGCAGGGCCCTGCGAGGTTACCTGCAGCGGGGGGAACAGGCTGTCGCCCACGGACGGACGACGGGCGGAACGGCGGATAGGCGCGGCGGTGGGGACACACCGGTTTTAAAGAGGTTTCATCGCTTTCCTAGGGTATGTCCCAGTCCTGCCCCCTATGCCCCACCGGGGTGGTCAGGTGCTGGTGGTTTTGGATTGCTGATGCCTGTAATCGAATGTTTCTTGCAGCATTGGGTCTTCGGGTGCGCCCAATCCAACCCGGCCCCGGGGCGGGTGCGCACGTCATGAGGGCGCCACAGGGCGTGGGCAGACTTTAGAGGCAGCTCTCGATGTGGGGATCACCCCAATGACGGGGCTGCAGGGCCTGGGGCACTCTTGGGGTCATGTGCTGCGCCGGGTGTTGTTCACGGCTCTGAAATCGCTGGTTTCGGTCTCTCGCAAGCAGGATGGCGCAGGCGTTGGGTGGTGCCAGATGGATGGCAAGGTTTGTGCTTAGTGGCAAGCAGGGGCTTTTGAACGGGCCCCGGTGGCTGGTGGCCACGAGCTGCTGGATGGAAGTTGTCGGGCGCGCCGCCAGGGTGCGCTGCGATGTCAGGAGTGACCGATGAAGACGATGGTTTTGCTGGGTTCGGGTGCGTTGGCTACCCTGTTGTTGTCGGGCTGCGCAAGCCAGCCCCCGGCCATGCAGGCGTTCAGCGCACCGGCAGACGGCAACAGCATGCAGTACGCCTGCGGCAACGGCGAGAAGGTGGAAATGCAGTTCTACCCCGACCAGGGCCGCAGCGTGATGCGCCGCAGTGGCTGGACGGTGGAGCTGCCCCGGCAGGCGGCAGAAACGGGCTACGCCTACAGCAACGGCCCCACCACAGTGCTGGGCAAGGGCAACGAGCTGACCATCCAGATCGGTCACCTGGCACCGATCTGGTGCCGCAGCAACCGCTCCATGATGGTTGCCGAGATCAAGTAACAGGGCTTTCTCTTTTCACCGTCCGGCCGTTGGCCGCTGGCCGGTGGGTCAGGTTCCAAGGGCCTGCGCAGTGGGGCTGTGCAGGCCCTTTTCCGTTTCAGGCCGTTTCAGGGCGCGCCCGGGGGCGCAGGTCGCGGGGGCGGCCAGATGTTCCGCAGCCCCATGATTGCTCACAAATCTGTGCGCAGCTTCCAGATCTCGGGGAACAGCACCACGTCGAGCATCTTGCGCAGGTAGCTCACACCGCCCGTGCCGCCCGTGCCGCGCTTGAAGCCGATCACGCGCTCCACCGTGGTCACGTGGCGGAATCGCCAGAGGCGGAAGGCGTCTTCCAGGTCGGTCAGCTCCTCGCCCAGCTGGTACAGGTCCCAGTGCTTCTCGGGGTTGCGGTACACCGTGAGCCAGGCCTGCTCCACCGCATCGTTTTCCACATAAGGCTGAGTCCAGTCGCGCTCGGTGTGGCTGGCGGGCACGGCCAGGCCACGCCGGGCCAGCAGGCGCAGGGCCTCGTCGTACAGCGAGGGGGCTTCGTATGCGGCCTGCACCTGGGCCAGCAGGTCGGCGCGGTGCTCGTGGGGCTTGAGCATGGCGCGGTTCTTGTTGCCCATCGAGAACTCGATGCAGCGGTACTGGTAGCTCTGGAAGCCGCTGGACTGGCCCAGGTACGGGCGCATGGCGCTGTACTCGGGCGGGGTCATGGTGGCCAGCACGTCCCACGCGTGCACCAGCTGCTCCATGATCTTGGAAACGCGCGCCAGCATCTTGAACGCGGGCGGCAGCTCGTCGCGCGCAATGTGGCCGATGGCCGCGCGCAGCTCGTGCAGCATGAGCTTCATCCACAGCTCGCTGGTCTGGTGCTGCACGATGAACAGCATCTCGTCGTGTGCGGGCGACAGCGGCTTTTGTGCGGTGAGGATGGCGTCGAGCTGCAGGTAGTCGCCATAGCTCATGGATTGGCTGAAGTCGAGCTGGGCGCGCTCTTCGTGCACGATGGATTCGGGCAGGGCGGTGCCGGGGGCTGGGCTGGCGGGAGTGGGGGTTTGGGAAAAGGGGCACATGTCAGTCTCCTGCGTTCGCGCCGTCACATACGGATTCGCGTTCGGTCAATCAGAACCGTTCGGGCTGAGCCTGTCGAAGCCCTGCGCGGCGCTTCGACAGGCTCAGCGTGAACGGTTTTCTATTTTTGAATGCAGATGGCTATCAGGTCACTGCGTGCGTCTGGTTGAACTCTGGCTTTTGCCACTCGCCGCTCTCCAGCACCTGGCGCAGGTGCTCCACGGCATTCCACACGTCTTCAAAGCCCAGGTACAGCGGCGTGAAGCCAAAGCGCAGGATGTCCTTGTGGCAGCCCGTGCCGCCGTCGCCCTTGCGGAAGTCGCCGATCACGCCGCGTGCAATCAGCGCCTGCACGATGGCATAGGCACCGCTGCCCTGGCCGTTCACGCCCGCACCCTCGTCGCGCGTCAGGCACACCTGCGAGCCACGCTGTGCATGCGCGCGCGGCGTGGCCAGGCCCAGGCCGTGGCCTGCGCAGCGCTCTTCCACCAGCTTTATGAACAGGTCGGTGAGCGCCAGCGACTTGGCGCGCAGCGCGGCCATGCCGCCCAGGCTGTGCGCGGCGGTGAACACGTCCAGCCCGCATTGCAGCGCCGACAGGCTGATGATGGGTTGCGTGCCGCACAGGTAGCGCGTGATGCCGGGCGCGGGCTGGTAGTCCGGGGTGAAGGCAAACGGTGCGGCATGGCCCCACCAGCCCGACAGCGGTTGCCAGAAGCGGCTGGCATGGCGCGGGTGCACCCACACAAAGGCCGGGGCGCCGGGTCCGCCGTTCAGGTACTTGTAGCCGCAGCCAATCGAGAAATCCGCGCCTGCGCCGTTCAGATCGACCGGCACCGCGCCCGCGCTGTGCGCCAGGTCCCACACGCACAAAATGCCCTGGGCGTGCGCGGCGGCGGTGATGGCCGCCATGTCGTGCATGGCGCCGGTGCGGTAGTTCACGTGCGTGAGCATCAGCACGGCCACGTCGGTGGTCAGGGCTGCGGTGATCTCTTCGGGCTCCACCAGCACCAGCTCCAGCCCGCGTTCCTTGCACAGGCCTTCGGCGATGTAGAGGTCGGTGGGGAAGTTGCTGCGCTCGCTCACGATGCGCTTGCGCGCGGGGCTGTCTTCGCGGGCGATGTTGAGTGCTGCGCTCAGCACCTTGTAGAGGTTGATGGAGGTGCTGTCGGTGCACACCACTTCGTCCTGGCCCGCGCCAATCAGCGGGGCGAGCTGGTTGCCCAGGCGCTGGGGCAGGTCAAACCAGCTCGCGGTGTTCCACGACTGGATGAGGTCCGTGGCCCATTCGCGGGTGACCACGTCGGCCACGCGCGCGGCGGCGGCCTTGGGGGCCACGCCCAGCGAGTTGCCGTCCAGGTAGATCACGCCCGGGGGCAGGGCGAAGTGGCCGCGCAGCGGCGCCAGGGGGTCTTGCGCGTCGAGCGCGCGGCAGTCTTGCAAGGTGGTGGTCATGGTGTTCAAGGTGGTTTGCTTCTGTTTTGATAGCTGCTAGCGCATGGTGGACGCGCGGTGAAGGCCAAAAAAGCTTGAAGTTTTTGGACTACAGCGCCCGCAGCACGGCGCGCACGGGCGATGCGTCGGCCGTGGTCAGCTTCAGCGGCAGGGCGATGAGTTCGTAGTCGCCTTCGGGCACGGCGTCGAGCACCAGGTTTTCGAGCACGCGCAGGCCCCGGCGGCGGATGACCTGGTGGCTGTCCAGCGTCTTGCTGTCGGCCGGGTCGATGCTGGCGGTGTCGATGCCCACCAGCAGCACGCCCAGGTCGGCCAGGCGTTCGATGGTGCCTGGCGCATAGGCGGCCAGCTGGGCATCCCAGCGGTCCACGGGCATGTGTTCGTAGGTGCGCACCAGCACGCGCTGGGGCAGGGCGGCATCCACCGCGTGGGCGATGTCATCCCACGTGACGAGCGGCCCACGCGCGATGGCGTGGATCACGCGGCAGGGGCCCAGAAACGCGTCGAGCGACACATCGCCGATGCTGGCGCCGTGCTCGTCATAGTGCAGCGGTGCGTCGGCATGCGCGCCCACATGGGGCGACAGGGTGATGGCGCTCACGTTGACCGGGCAGCCAGGCCCGATGGTGGCGCACCACTGCTGGCTGTAGGCCGTGTCGCCGGGGAACACGGGGCTGCCCGCAAACACGGGCGGCGAGATGTCCCAGAGCCGGCGGGCGGTGGGGGAGGAGGGCGTTGACATGGGACAAAGTTTGCATGTCCCCAAAAACCCGTGGTGTCGGTTATTTCCAACACATGGTCGATTTTTTGTTGAGGCCTAAACTATTTTGATGTCGCAGTAGCCCGGCTGCTGGAGGGTGTCACCTTACAAGATGGCGCCTTCCGCCAGCGGCGCCAGCCCGTGCCGCGCACGCGCCTTGTGGCAGGCGTAGTCGCCCGCCGAGAACTCTCGGCACGGTGCCGGGCGCAGTTCGTAGATGCTGCACGCCACCTGCTGGCCCACCTGGCCGGTCAGCGCGGCGCAGCGGATGGGCACCTGCTCGGTGCCCCGCATGCGGCAGGTGCTGCCGTTCACATCCAGCGCCAGAGCGTCGGGCACCGTGCCGCCCATCGCCTGCATCTCGTATACGGCAAAGTCCACTCGAAAGCTGGCGCAGCAGGCGCCGCAACTGAGGCACGGGTGGGCGGATTCGGTGGTGGAAATGGCTTCGGACATGCGGGACGGACGTGGGGCCTGCGGCGGGGCTGTCAGGTGCTGTGGGGGAGGGGAATGCTAACGAAAAAGCCCACGCCTTTGCCATTCAAACCCACGCCGATCTGCACCTGCCCGCCCATGCGCAGCACCGCCTGCCGCACGATGGCCAAGCCCAGGCCCGAGCCGTTGGCGGCGTGGCCCAGGCCCCGGTAGAAGCGCTCGAACACATGCGTTTGCTCGGTGGCCGGGATGCCCGGCCCGTCGTCCTGCACCGACAGGTGCAGCGCCGTGCCCTCGCGCCGCAGCGCCACCGCCACGTTGCCACCGCTGGGCGTGTAGCGCACTGCGTTGTCGATGAGGTTATGGGCGATGGATTCGAAAGCGGGCTGGTCAAGCCGCGCGGGCAAGGCCTCGGGCGCGTCCAGCGACAGCTCGATCTGCCGAGCCATCGCACCAGGCACGGCCTGCGCCAGCACGCCGCGCAGCCACTGCGCCAAGTCCAGCTCGCGCGGGGCGGGGCGCTGTGCATCGTCCAGCGCGGCCAGGTCCAGCAGCTGCTGCGCCAGGTGCGAGGTGCGGGCAATCGCTTGCTCCAGATGGGCCTGGGCCTGCATGCGCTCCTCTTCGCTGGGCGAGCGGGCCATCACATGGGCCTGGGCGGTGATCACGGCCAGCGGCGTGCGGATCTCGTGCGCGGCGTCTTGCACAAAGGCGCGTTCGCGCTCCACCTTTTGCCGCAGCTGGGCGAAGAGGTGGTCCAGCGACTGCTCCAGGGGCTTGAGTTCGCGGTGGCGGGCGTTGAAGCCCACCGACTGCAGGTCGTCCTGCCCGCGTTGAGCAATGCGGCTGGCCAGTTGCTGCAGCGGCCGCAGGCCATGGCGCACCGAGAGCCACACCGCCAGCAGCACAAAGGGCGAGGCCAGCAGCAGATAGGGCAGCAGGGCGCGGCCGTTGTACTGCAGGAAGTTGGCGTCCGTGCGCTTGGTCTCGAACACGCGCAGCACCCAGCGCGCATTGCGGCCGGTGTAGATGCGGAACGACCGACCTTGCAGAGCGGCTTCCCGGATATACGGCTCTGCTTGTGGCGTGGCGGCTGGCAAGGTCACGTTCTGCAGCCCCGGCGATGCAAAAACGCGCTGGCCCGACGCCGCATCCAGCAGCTCGTGCATCTGCACTCCGGGCAGCAGCCCGATCTGGCGGCGGCGGATGTTGGTCCAGTGGTCGGTGGCCGCCACGGCCGTGGCGGCGTGTGCGGGGTCGGTGACGGAGGCCAGCGAGTCCAGCACCGCGTCGCCATACTTCATCAGGCCCGGGTCGCGGGTGATGGTGTGTTTGTAGTTGACGAAGTTGTAGCCCAGCAGCACCGCCCACACCACCACAAACGCCACCAGCACCGAGGCCACACTGCGGCGCATCAGCGTGGGCTCGGCCAGCCAGGCCCATGCGCTGCGCAACGCGTGCTTCATCGTGGTCATGCCTGCAGCAGATAGCCCACGCCGCGCACCGTGCGGATCAGCTCCGCCCCGATCTTGCGGCGCAGGTTGGACACATGCACTTCGATGGCGGCAAAGTCCATGGGCTCGCCCAGCGGGTCGAGCCGCTGCGCCAGCACGCTTTTGGAGACCACCGCGCCCGGCTCGCGCGCCAGCTCCAGCAGCAGCTGGAACTCGCGCGGCGACACATCCAGCACCATGCCGTTGCGCTGCACCGCATGGCGGCGCGGCTCGATCACCAGCTCGCCCAGCACCCAGCGCTCGCTGGCCTGGCGCGCGCTGCGCCGCAGCACGGCGCGGATCCGCGAGAGCAGCTCGGCCGTGGCAAAGGGTTTGATCACGAAGTCATCGGCGCCGCCGTCCAGCCCGGCCAGCCGGTCCTCCACCGCCGAGCGCGCCGTGATCACGATGATGGGCACTTGCCCGCCGTCCCCCATCTGCGCCCGCCAGCGCGCCAGCAGATCGAAGCCGCTGCCGTCGGGCAGGGTCAGGTCCAGCAGCACGCAGTCGATGGTGGTGGCATCGACAGTGGCCGGCGCATCCACCGCGCGGCGCAGCCATTCGCTGGTCAGGCCCTCCACCTTCAGCGCGGACTGCAGCGCACGGCCCAGGTCCAGGTCGTCTTCGATGAGCAGGATGTGCATGGGGCGATTGTGGCGGGAGTGATCGCGGTTGCGTGGTGCCGCAGCCGCCACCTTTAGCTGGCCTTAAGGCGTGACTTTGCACAATGGACACATTCCATGGGTTCAACACGTGAGGGAGAAAACGATGGCATCGACGAAAAGACAGGCGAGCGTGCGGCGATGGTGGGGCAGCGCGGCGCTTGCTGCCGCACTGGCTTTGACGGGCTGTGCCTCCGGGCCCACGCACCCATCGCTGTCGGGAGCACTGTCCGATCTGGTGCCGGTGCGCGACTTCGTCGCCAGCCGCCAGTCCACAGGCGGCTACCGCGTGTCGCCGGATGGCCAGCGTATCGCCTGGTTCGGCACCGACGGCGTGGTGCCCGCGATCTGGGTGCAGTCCATTGATGGGGGCGACGCCAAGGCGTTTCGCATCCGGGCACGCGCCATTCGCTTCAGTGCCGACAGCCGCTGGATCGGCATCACGGCCGACCCCACGGGCGATGAAAACATGCGCATCTATGCGGGCGCGGTCGAGGGTCCAGGCACAGAGTTGCGCGAGCTGATGCCTGCACCGCGTTCGGTGGCGCATTTTGCGGAGGCGGTCGATGCTTCGTCCGACTTCATCGTTACCTCCAACCAGCGCGACAAAAAGGTGTTTGACCTGTACCGCGTGAACCCTGCGGGCGGGCCGCCGGTGCTACTGGCCACCAACCCCGGCAATGTGAACTGGTGGGGCGTGGACACCGCAGGCCAACTGCGCGCCCGGGCACAGATTCAGGGCGAGCAGGTGTTGCTGGAGCGGCCCGGCGCCGCGCCGGGCACCTGGGTGACGGTGGCAGAGCGCAGCCGGTGGGACACGCTGAACATCTTTGGCTTGCATGACGAGGGGCGCAAGGCCTGGGCCCTGTCTAACCGCGGGCGCGACAAGCTGGCGCTGGTGCGGCTGGACCTGACCACGGGTGGCGAGGAGGAGTGGTTTGCCTCGCCCGATGTGGACCTGGACGACGTGACACTTAGCCGCCGCACCCGCGAGCCCTTATTGGCTTACTTCATGCCCGGCTACCCGGCGCGCAAGGTGTTCGACCCGGCGCTCGATGCCCGGCTGTCTGCGCTGGCCGGTGACAAGCCTGCAGAGGTGCTGGTGACCAGCCTGGACCAGACCGACAAGGTGCTCACGGTGGCGGTGGCCACCGACCGGGGTACACGCAGCTACCTGCTGCGCGATGGGCACGAACCCCGCTTTCTGGGCGAGAACCGGCTGAGCCTGATTGCCAAGGACCTGGCCCCCACCGCGCCCATCACCTACACCGCGCGCGATGGTCTCACCATCCACGGCTACCTCACGCTGCCCGTGGGCGCAGCGCCGCAGCGGCTGCCCACCGTGCTGCTGGTGCATGGCGGCCCGTGGCGGCGCGACCGCTGGGGTGATGGTTTCACCAACCGCGCCATGCAGCAGTTTCTGGCCAACCGGGGCTATGCGGTGCTGCAGGTCAACTACCGGGGCTCCAGCGGCTACGGCCGTAACCACATGGAAAAAGCCCGGGGCGAGTTTGCGGGCCGCATGCACGACGACCTGGTGGACGGCGTGCGCTGGGCGGTGGAGCGCGGCGTGGCCGACCCGCAGCGCGTGGCAATCTATGGCGCCAGCTACGGCGGCTATTCGGCCTTGGTGGGTGCCACCTTCACGCCCGAAGTCTTTGCCTGCGCTGTGGATGTGGTGGGCGTGACGGACATCGCGCGCCTGCTGGAAGCCGCGCCGCCGTATTGGGAGCTGGGCATGCCCTGGTGGCACCGCTATGTGGGCAACCCGGCTGTGCCGGAGGACCGTGCGCGCATGGACGCGAAGTCACCCCTCTACCGGGCAGAGCATGCACAAAAGCCCATCCTGATCATGCACGGCGTGAACGACCCGCGCGTGAAGCTGGAGCAGTCCGAATGGATGGTTGCGGCCCTGCGCAAGGCGGGCAAAGAGGTCGATTACGTCACCTTCAAAGGGGACGGCCACGGCAACCAGCGCTGGCCCAACAACCTCACCATGTACCGCAAGACCGAGGATTTCCTGGCCCAGTGCCTGGGCGGGCGCACCAGTGGGTTTGATTACTACCAGCTGGGAGCGTGGGCGTTTTGAGTTGAAACCGGGATGGCTCGAAATGCGCTGTGGAAATGAAGTTGCAACTCACGTAGCAGCGCGGGGCTCCGATAGGGGCCCCATCTGAACTCTGGGGCTAGACTTCTGCTCTCGGCCACAAAAGCGGTTGCCTTGGCAGCACGAGCGATTGCCTAATGACGATGGCCCCTAGATCGGCAGCTGCGGTGGCGAAGGTCGAAACAACAAGACCAAAAGCCAGGGAGCACAGCGATGAATGATGAACGCCTGCCAGGTCGCTCGCAAGAAGTAGACACCGTCATCGGAGGTCAGTTGCTGGAGCGCACCCTCTACGTAGATGCAACCGAAGCCCGCGCTTGCGCGGCACTCTGGAAGTCCGGCCGGTATACCCAACTTGGGCTTTCCGAGGCGCAGAACCCGAATCTGGCCGAGGTGTCGTGCCTCGAGGCGTTTGAAGGCGTGGGCAAGTTGCACCTCATGCTGAATCGGAAAGTGGATCTCGCGCCGCTGCAGCAGCATGCGGGCGACTTGAGAGCCTATTACTGCAATGACGACCTTAACCCGCTGGTGGACTGCGAACGATTCGTGGCGCTCGAGTCCTTGGGCCAGGCCTGGGCCCCCAGCATCCGTTTCGCGCAGACCTACCCGTGCCTGACCCGTTTGAGCTTGACCGGAGCGGCCCCCACGACGGGAGATCTGGGCTTCCTGCGCATGGCCCCGCAACTTCGCGAGCTCAACCTGTTCCGCTCGAAGGTCCGCTCATTGGATGGCTTGGCCGCCTGCCCGCACCTTTCCGCGCTCTCCCTTGTACAACCTCGGGGTTTGCAAGATACGGCGTACCTGGGCCGGTGTGGGGGATTGGTGGAGTTGACCCTGGAGGGCGCTCGCCATATCGAAGGTCTGGCTGATCAGCTTAAGCACCTCGGGATGCTGAAGAAATTGGTCCTCACCGCATCGGCGCCCTTGCCGTCGCTTGGGTTCCTGCGCAATCTGGAGCGGCTGGACTGGTTCGATTTCTCGAATACAGATGTGCTAGATGGGGACCTGCAGCCTCTGATTGAGCATCCCTCGCTCAATTTCATTCTGTTCACTGCCAAGAAGCATTTCAGTCACACCGCAACGCAAGTGAAGAAGTCGAGGGGGGCGCGCTGAGGCACACACAGGCCATGCATGTGAAAACGCGAAGATCGCAATTTGATCGACTGCCCGCTTTTATTTGGTTTAGGGCTGTGGGATACCTGCCCGACGGAACCCCGTGCGACGTTCGTCCTCGACATGAGGGCAGGTGTTGCATAGGCCAAAACAAATTCTGCCCCATACAACTGACTTGGGCCGTGCACAGCCCCTGAACTGGGTTTGCTCTGGATCAGACTTAGCAGCCTCGCCCTCAGCAGCAGGGCGGCGATATTGATAAAATTGAGAATCAATATCATTCACAACAAGGCATTCCCCCATGAAAGCCATGGACCATGGCGCGGCTGCGCTGCTGCATCAGCGCGCCGGGCGCTCTGCATCCACCGGCCTGGACACGCTGCCCCTGCGCGCCCAGGCGCTGGTGATCGGGCTGTTGCCTGCCCGCGATGCGCAGGAGCACGGCGTTCTGCTGCGCCTGCTGGAAATCGGTTTTCTGCCCGGTGAAACCGTGCGCGTGGTGGCACGTGGCGGGGTGGGGGGTGACCCTATCGCGGTGCGCGTGGGGCAGGTCACGTTTGCGCTGCGCAGGCAAGAAGCGTCCATGGTGCAGGTGCAGCGGCTGGATGCCGCCGGGCAGGCGCAGGAGGTGGCGGCATGAACGCACCCACGGCAGCGTCCATGCCCCCGTCTGATGCCCCGTTGCGCATTGCGTTGCTGGGCAACCCCAACTGCGGCAAGACCGCGCTGTTCAACCTGCTCACCGGCGCGCGCCAGAAGGTGGCCAACTATGCGGGCGTGACGGTGGAGCGCAAGGAGGGCCTGCTGCAGACCGCCGCGGGCCGCCGCGTGCGGGTGCTCGACCTGCCGGGCGCCTACAGCCTGCACGCGCACAGCCTGGACGAAGCCATCACGCGCGACATCGTGCGCGGCCGGCGCGCGGGTGAGCCGGTGCCTGACGTGCTGGTGTGCGTGACCGATGCCACCCACCTGCGCCTGAACCTGCGCCTGGTGCTGGAGGCCCGCGCCCTGGGCCTGCCCATGGTGCTGGTGCTCAACATGATGGACGTGGCCCGGCGCCAGGGCATCACCATCGACCGCGAGGCGCTGGCGCGTGAGCTGGGCATGCCCGTGCTGGCCACCGTGGGCGTGCGCGGGGATGGCGCCCAGGAGCTGGTGCAGTGGCTGGACGGCGCGAAACTGCAGCAGCTGCAGCGCCCGGTGGCACCGCCCGATGCGGCGGCGCGGCTGGATGCAGCGGATCTGGACGCGCAGAACGACGTCATCCGCACGCACCAGGAGGTGCAGCGCATTCTGGCGCTGGCTGTGCGCGTGCCCGTGGTCAGCCTGCGTGCCGATGACCGCATCGACGCGGTGGTGCTGCACCCGCTGTGGGGCCTGCTGGTGCTGGCGGCCACGCTGTTCCTGATGTTCCAGGCCGTGTTCAGCTGGGCCGAAAGCCCCAAGTCCTGGATCCAGGCGGGCGTGGCCGGGCTCACGGCGCTGCTCAACACCCACATGGCCGACGGCCCCTTGCGCAGCCTGCTGACGGATGGGGTGCTGGCGGGCGCGGGCGGGGTGCTGGTGTTTCTGCCGCAGATATTGTTTCTGTTCCTGTTCATCCTGGCGCTCGAGGACTCGGGCTACCTGCCGCGTGCGGCGTTCTTGCTGGACCGCGTGATGGGCACGGTGGGTCTGTCGGGGCGCTCGTTCATCCCGTTGCTGTCGAGTTTTGCGTGCGCCGTGCCGGGCGTGATGGCCACGCGCTCGATCACCCACTGGCGCGACCGGCTGGTGACGATCATGATCGCCCCGCTCATGACCTGCTCGGCGCGCCTGCCGGTGTATGCGCTGCTGATTGCGGCCTTCATCCCCGAGCGCACGGTGGCGGGGGTGTTCAACCTGCAGGGCGTGGTGCTGTTTGCGCTGTATGTGGCGGGCATTGCCAGCGCCATGGCCGTGGCGGCGGTGGCCAAGCTGGCCCGCAGCGACACGCGGCCCACGCCGCTGATGATGGAGCTGCCCGCGTACCGCTGGCCCAGCGTGCGCGGCCTGGCATTTGGCCTGTACGAGCGGGCGGTGATTTTCATCAAGCGCGTGGGCGGCATCATCCTGGCCGTCACCGTGCTGCTGTGGTTTTTGTCCACCTACCCCGGCGCGCCGGAAGGCGCCACCCAGGCGGCCATCACCTACAGCTATGCGGGCCAGCTGGGCCGCTGGCTGGAGGTGATCGTCGCGCCCATCGGTTTCAACTGGCAGATCGCCATCGCCCTGGTGCCCGGCATGGCCGCGCGCGAGGTGGCGGTGAGTGCGCTGGGCACGGTGTACGCACTGTCTGCCACGGGCGACGAGGCGGCCAGCCAGCTGGGGCCGTTGATTGCGGGTTCGTGGTCGCTGGCCACGGCGCTGTCGCTGATGGCCTGGTATGTGTTTGCGCCCCAGTGCGTCTCCACCATTGCCGCCGTGCGGCGCGAGACCAATGGCTGGCGCTACCCGCTGCTCATGGTGGGTTATCTGTTCGCGCTGGCCTACGGTGCCAGTTTTGTGACCTACCGCGTGGCGCTGGCGCTGGGCGGCGGCTGAAGCGAAGGGTGTTTATGTCGCAGCAATTCATCGTTGGTCTGATCGTCGCCGCGGCAGCGCTCTATGTGCTGTGGCGTTATCTGCCCGCGCGCTGGCGCCAAGGGCTGGGCAAGGTCCACCCGGGGCTGGCCCAGGCGCCTGGCTGTGGCGGGGATGATGCAGGAGGGTGCGGCCGTTGCGGCAGCTGCGGTGTGCCGCCCGGGGCGGGCGCCGAAAAGCCGATGGCCGTGCCCGCACCGCGCAGGCCCATGGCGTAGGGATTGCTATATTTTTAATAGCTGTCAGCGCTTTATGGATGCGCGGCAAGGCCTTTTTTTATTCAAAAAAGACCGCACCTTTGTGGTCTGCTACTGGTACAGCCTGCCTTCGCCCAGCGCGCGCAGTGCTTGCTGCAGGTTGGCGCGCGCCTGCGCCTCGTAGCGTTGTGCAAAGTAGCCCGTGCCGTAGATCTGCGGGCGGTCCAGAAACCCCTGCAACACGGCGCTGCGCCCCGCCACATAACGCGGCCAGCGCACAAAGAAGTATTCGCGCCGCACGTTGCGCTCGAATTGGCTGTACACCGCGTCGCTCTGGCCGAGGATGGCCAGGTCGATGTCCACAACCCACAGCGCGTCGCGGGTGAGCGGGCCGGGGGTGTGGCGGGTGTCCATCACATGCTGGTGCACGACCTCGGCCAGCGTGGTGGGCAGCCCTTGGCTGAGCAGGAACTGGCGCGCCCAGTCGGCGCTGCGCGCCTCGTTGTGTCCGCTCCACGGCCAGTAGATGGCGTCGTGGTACCACAGGGCCAGGGCCACGGCATGGGGGTTGTGGAGCGCGCTGGGGCGCTGCTCTTGCACCGCTTGCAGGTGCCGCAGGCAGGCCCAGAGGTGGTTGGTGTCGTGGTAGGCCCGGGGCCAGCGGGCCCAGCTGCGCAGCAGGCGCCTGCCCTCGGCGTGCCAGGCGGGAGTGTCCCGGTCCAGCGCTTGGCCCAGCGACTGCCAGTGCCCGAGCAGTTCTAACGCGTGGGCGGGCTGGCGGCGCCAGGGCATGGGGGCTGTCAGGCCAGTTTGCCCAGCAGCAAGTACTCCATCAGGGCCTTCTGCACGTGCATCCTGTTTTCTGCCTCATCCCACACCACAGACTGCGGCCCGTCGATCACGTCGGCCTCGACCTCTTCGCCCCGGTGCGCGGGCAGGCAGTGCATGAAGAGGGCGTCGGGTTGGGCGGCGGCCATCATCTCGGTGTCCACGCACCAGTCGGCAAAAGCCTTCTTGCGCGCCTCGTTCTCGGCCTCGTAGCCCATGCTGGTCCACACGTCGGTGGTGACCAGGTCGGCGCCCCGGCAGGCTTCCATGGGGTCGCTAAAGAATTGATAGCTGTCCGCGCTGATTCCGTGCGCGCCAGCGGCCAATTTTTCATCCACTTCGTAGCCGCGCGGGGTGCTCACGTGCACCTTGAAGCCCAGCAGCGAGGCCGCCTGCAGCCAGGTGTTGGCCATGTTGTTGCCGTCGCCCACCCAGGCCACCG
>CAYXSL010000050.1:0-26178 GCA_964466605.1 uncultured Verminephrobacter sp. | reverse complement strand
GCGATGTTCACGAAGGCGGGGTCGGCATGGTGGCCAGCCGCATCAAGGACAAGCTACACCGTCCCACCTTTGTGTTTGCCGCCAGCAGCGCGCCGGGCAAGGAGCACGAACTCAAGGGTTCGGGCCGCTCCATCCCCGGTTTTCACCTGCGCGATGCGCTGGACCTGGTGGCCAAACGCCACCCGGGTGTGATCCTCAAGTTCGGCGGCCATGCCATGGCCGCAGGCTGCACCGTGGCCGAGGAAGCGTTTGACGTGTTCGAGCAGGCCTTTGCCCAGGTCGCGCAGGAATGGCTGGACGCCGCCACCCTCACCCGCAAGATCGAAACCGACGGCCCGCTGGCCCCCGAATACTGCCGCGCCGACATGGTGGACACGCTGCACCGCGAGGTCTGGGGCCAGGGTTTTGCCCCCCCCACCTTCAGCGAAGAGGTCCAGATCGTGAGCCAGCGCCTGGTGGGCGAAGCCAAGAACCACCTGTCGCTCAAGCTCATGCACCAAGGCAGTCCCATCGACGCGATCTGGTTCGGCCACACCGAGCAGCTGCCTGCGCGCGTGCTGCTGGCCTTCCGCCTCGATGTGAACGAGTGGAAGGGCGAGCGCAAGGTGCAGTTTCTGGTGGAAGGGGCGCAGCTCTAGCCCGCTGCGCGGCTGGTCGGCCAAAGATCCGCCGACCGAGGCCACCGCGCCAACAGATCAGGCGCTGGCAAACCTCTCTTCAGAAACTTTCCCAATCGTCATCGCCCCCCTGCGCCGCCACCTTGCTGGCGGGTGCGGGTGCAGGTGCAGGGGCCTTGGCAGCAGGCAGGCGTGCAGGCGCTGGCGTGGGTGTTTTGGAGGCTGCCGCCGACGCCACGCGCACAGCGCTGGCCGCCGCCTTGGCCACGGCGGGCCGGGGCGCTGGTGCCGGCGCCCGGGGTGCCGCTGCCGGGGTTCGCGCCGCCACCGCACCCACATTGAACACCGACACCACTTCTGCCAGCCGCTGCGCCTGGTCGCGCATCGAGGCCGCCGCCGCTGTCGATTCCTCCACCAGCGCCGCGTTCTGCTGCGTCATCTGGTCCAGGTGCGTGACCGCCTGGTTCACCTGGGCGATGCCGTCGCGTTGCTCGGTGGACGATGCCGTGATCTCGCCGATCAGGTCGCTCACGCGCTGCACGCTGGACACAATCTCTTGCATGCTTTGCCCAGCCTGCGCCACCTGGGCCGAGCCCGATTCCACGTTTTCCACGCTGGCGCTGATCAGGGTCTTGATCTCCTTGGCCGCCTCGGCGCTGCGCTGGGCCAGGTTGCGCACTTCGCTGGCCACCACCGCAAAGCCCCGGCCTTGCTCGCCTGCGCGCGCCGCTTCCACCGCCGCATTCAGCGCCAGGATGTTGGTCTGGAACGCGATGCCGTCGATGGTGCCGATGATGTCGCTGATCTTTTTGCTGCTGTCGGTGATCTGCTGCATGCTGGTGACCACCTGGCCCACCACTTCACCACCGCGCGCTGCCGCCTGGGCCGCCGTGCCGGCCAGCTGGTTGGCCTGGCGCGCCGTGTCGGCCGACTGGCTCACGGTGGCCGTGAGCTGCTCCATGCTGGCCGCCGTTTCTTCCAGGTTCGAGGCCGTCTGCTCGGTGCGGGCCGACAGGTCGTGGTTGCCGTTGGCAATCTCCACCGAGGCCGAGGACACCGAGTCCACGCCCGTGCGCACCTCGCTCACCACCGTGCGCAGCCGCGCCGACATGGCCGACAGCGAGCGCAGCATGTGACCAAATTCGTCCTTGCGGGTGGACTGCAGTTCCTGGGTCAGGTCACCGGCGGCAATCGCATCGATGGTCTCAACCGCCTGGTCGAGCGGCACGGTGATGGAATGCACCAGCCGCCAGGCCAAGAAGATGCCCACGGCCAGCAGCACCATGGACAGAATGATCCCCGAGACGGCGTTCTCGATGCGGCGGCTCGTGGCATCGGCGCGGATGGCGTCGCGGCGCTTTTCCAGCGTGTCCACAAAGTCGTCCTGGGCCTTGAGGTACTTGGTGACCAGGGGGGCGAACTCGTCGTCCGCAAAACGCTGGGTGGCCACGGCGTCGCCCGCGCCTTTCAGCTCCCAGGTCTTGGCGGTGGCGGCCAGCACGGCCTTGCGGGCCTCCAGCACCTTGTCGAGCGCGGCTTTCTCCTCGGGCGCGGTGGCAGACGCAACGATCTTCTCCTGCACCTTGTTGATGTTGCCGATGATCTCCTTGACCTTGGCGCCGTACTGTTCGGCCAGCACCGAGTCGGTGGTCACCGCGCCGCCCATGACCATGGTCACGGCGGTTTCGGTGGCGCCGCGCCAGCGCACGGCCGAGGAGATGCGCTCCTCGATCTCGATGATGCCGTCCATCGCGGCCGTCATTGAATTGTTGCCCCGGTTCTGAGCAAAGCTCGAGAGCAGGAGCATGGCGATCATCAGACCCAGAAAAGCGCCCCAGAGCTTGCGGGAGACGCGGATATTGTCAAGTTGCATGGTTTGGATTTTCCTCGTGGACCGGTGATGTTCTCCCCATGTTCTGCGCATCCCGCGCAGGAAACATTCGATTACATCAACGGCAGACCATAGCCTACGCCAGCCCGGCACGCTGCCAGGCCCGCGCCCCACCGGGAAATACCCGCATCCAGAAAGTGCCAGCAAGGCGCGAACGAAAAATCCGCGAACCCAAACCCAAGGGTTCCCGCCGGGCAGCACCGCGCTGGGCGAGCTATTCAGAGGTCAAGAATTTGAACAAAAATGGCAGCTCCCGCGCTACCCTATTGACTTTTTTGCTATCAATTCAGGACTAATCACGCCGCAAGGGCTGGGCCCTGTCAGAAGCTCTCCCATTCGTCGTCGTTGCCGCCCGCAGCCGCCCGGGGGGCCGGTGCGGGGGAGGACGCAGCAGCAGGCGCGGGTGGGGCCTTGGGTGCGGCAGGTGCCTTGCCCGCCAGCCGGGCGGCCAACGGTGCCTTGGCGGTGGCGGCGGATGCCGGTTTGCTGCTGGTGCCGCCCACCCGCGCGGCTGCAGGGGCGGGCCGGGGCGCAGCCGCTGCCCGGGGTGCCGCTGCCGGGGTTCGCGCCGCCACCGCACCCACATTGAACACCGACACCACTTCTGCCAGCCGCTGCGCCTGGTCGCGCATCGAGGCCGCCGCCGCTGTCGATTCCTCCACCAGCGCCGCGTTCTGCTGCGTCATCTGGTCCAGGTGCGTGACCGCCTGGTTCACCTGGGCGATGCCGTCGCGTTGCTCGGTGGACGATGCCGTGATCTCGCCGATCAGGTCGCTCACGCGCTGCACGCTGGACACAATCTCTTGCATGCTTTGCCCAGCCTGCGCCACCTGGGCCGAGCCCGATTCCACGTTTTCCACGCTGGCGCTGATCAGGGTCTTGATCTCCTTGGCCGCCTCGGCGCTGCGCTGGGCCAGGTTGCGCACTTCGCTGGCCACCACCGCAAAGCCCCGGCCTTGCTCGCCTGCGCGCGCCGCTTCCACCGCCGCATTCAGCGCCAGGATGTTGGTCTGGAACGCGATGCCGTCGATGGTGCCGATGATGTCGCTGATCTTTTTGCTGCTGTCGGTGATCTGCTGCATGCTGGTGACCACCTGGCCCACCACTTCACCACCGCGCGCTGCCGCCTGGGCCGCCGTGCCGGCCAGCTGGTTGGCCTGGCGCGCCGTGTCGGCCGACTGGCTCACGGTGGCCGTGAGCTGCTCCATGCTGGCCGCCGTTTCTTCCAGGTTCGAGGCCGTCTGCTCGGTGCGGGCCGACAGGTCGTGGTTGCCGTTGGCAATCTCCACCGAGGCCGAGGACACCGAGTCCACGCCCGTGCGCACCTCGCTCACCACCGTGCGCAGACGCGTGGCCATGCCCGAAAGCGCCCGCGTGAGCACGCCCAGCTCGTCCTTGCGGTCGTCGTGGATGTTTTGCGTGAGGTCGCCGCCCGAGATGGATTCGGCCAGCGCCACGGCACGGTCCAGCGGTCGCGTGATGGAACGGACCAGCACGGCCGCCAGCAACATGCCCAGCAGCACCACGGCGACGGCCACCGCCGACCCGATCAGCACCAGCGTGCCGCGCGATGCCCGTGACGCCGCCACAGCTTCGTCGCGCTGGCGCTCCTGCGCGGCCACGAATTTGTCGATCGACTCCAGGTACGCCACCACCTTCGGACGGTAGACCTTGTCCAGATAGTCTTGCTTGGCGGCGGCGTCGCCCGCGTCGGTCAACTCCTTGAGCTTGTCTGTCTGGCCCCGCACGTCGGCCCGCGCCGCCGCCACGGTGGCCAGCGCGGCCTTGTCGTCGGCCGACACCGCGGCCTTGTTGATTTTTTCCTGCACCGGGGTGATGCGCGCCGTGAGGGCGGCCACCCGGGTGTCGAAGTCGGCCTTGAGCGCCTGGTCGGTGGTCACAAAACTGGCCATCGACATGGTCACGGCCACCTCGGCCAGCCCGCGCCAGCTCACGGCAGTGGTGATCGCAGACTCGTATCTGTCCACCGATTCCTCGGTGGCAGCGGTCACCTGCCGCCCATACCACTGTGTCCAGACGGCGGTCACCAGCATCAGGGCCAGCAAACCGAGGATCACGCTCCACATCTTGTGGGCCACGCGCAGGTCATTGAATTTCATGCTTGCTCCTTGGAACACGCCACCAATTGCCGGGGCACCCGCCCTGCCCGCAGTGTTGCTGGGTTCGGCAGGGCGCGTTATCGGTACAAGCCCTAAAATGAACCGGTGACCCCCATACTCAACGCCGACCTGCACTGCCACTCCGTTGTCTCCGACGGCACCCTGACCCCCGAAGACCTGGCCGCGCGGGCCAAGGCCAACGGGGTCGAGCTGTGGGCGTTGACGGACCATGACGAAGTCGGCGGACAGCACCGCGCCGCCGCTGCCGCCCGCGCTCAGGGCATGGCCTACATCACCGGCACCGAGATTTCGGTCACCTTTGCCAACACCACCGTGCACATCGTGGGCCTGGGCTTCGACCCGGACGATGCCCAGCTCGCCCGGGGCCTGGCCGCCACACGCGGCGGGCGCAGCGAACGCGCCCAGGACATGGCCGCACAGCTGGCGCAGGTGGGAATTCGCGGCGCGTATGAGGGGGCGCTGCAGTTTGTGGGCAACCCCGACCTGATCTCGCGCACGCATTTCGCGCGTTTTCTGGTGGAAAGTGGCGTTTGCAAGGACACCTCGGAGGTGTTCCGCAAGTACCTCATCGAAGGCAAACCCGGCTACGTGCCCCACCGCTGGGCGGGCCTGGGCGATGCCGTGCGCTGGATCACCGAGGCGGGCGGCATGGCCGTGATTGCCCACCCCGCGCGCTACAAGTTCACGGCGAATGAAGAGTACGCGCTGTTCTCCGAATTCAAGCAGCACGGCGGGCGCGGCGTGGAGGTGGTGACGGGCAGCCACAGCGCCGCCGAGTACGTGACCTACGCCGCCATGGCGCAGGAGTTCGGCCTGGCCGCCTCGCGCGGCAGCGATTTCCACAGCCCCGACGAATCCCACACCGACCTGGGCACGCTGCCCCTGCTGCCGGGCCAGCTCACCCCGGTGTGGGAGCTGCTGGCAGACCGCATCCAGCACCCCGCCGCCTGACCCGGCGCCCCACAGCAGCCCCAGCAAAGCAGCCCGCAAGACGCCCCACGACGCCCATGGCCCAGTATTTCGAAGTCCACCCCGACAACCCGCAGCCACGCCTGCTCAAGCAGGGCGCCATGCTGCTGCAAAAGGGCGGCATCCTGGCCGTGCCCACCGATTCCAGCTACGCACTCGTCTGCCACCTGGACGACAAGGACGCCGTGGACCGCCTGCGCCGCATCCGCCAGGTGGACGACAAACACCACCTCACGCTGCTGTGCCGCGACCTGTCGGAGCTGGCCAACTATGCACGGGTGGACAACCGCCAGTACCGCCTGCTCAAGCTGGGCACGCCCGGGCCCTACACCTTCATCCTGGAAGCCACCAAAGAGGTGCCGCGCCGCGTGAGCCACCCCTCGCGCAAGACCATTGGCCTGCGCGTGCCCGACCGCAAGGGCCTGCAGCTGCTGCTGGAGCTGCACGGCGCGCCGCTGCTGGCCACCACGCTGATCCCGGCGGGCGAGACGGAGCCGCTCAACGACCCGCAGGAAATCCGCGAACGCTACGAAAAGCTGCTGGACGCCATCGTGGACGCGGGCGCCTGTCCGCTGGAGCCCACCACGGTGGTGGACCTGACCCCCATGGGCGCCGGTGGCGACCCCGAGGTGGTGCGCGAAGGGCGCGGCAGCCTGCAGGCGCTGGGGTTGTAAAACTGTGGCGTCCCCCTGAAGGGGAAGCGGCGCAGCCGCTCAGGGGGCTACAACTTGAACGCGCCCACGGCCTGCTCCAGATCGCGCGCCTGAGCGGTCAATGAGGAGGCGGTGGCCACGGCGCTTTGCACCAGCGCGGCCGTGTCCTGGGTCGTGCCGTCCATGTGGGCCACGGCATGGTTCACATGGGTGATGGCCTCGCTTTGCTCGCGCAGGGCCACCGAGATTTCGCCCAGCAAGGCGCTCACCTGGCCCACGGCGGTCACGATTTCCTCCATGGTCTTGCCCGCCTTGCCCACCTGGCCCGCGCCGCTTTCGACCTGTTCGACAGAAGCACTGATCAGCGCCTTGATCTCGCGCGCGGCCACCGCGCTGCGCTGGGCCAGGTTGCGCACCTCGCTGGCCACCACGGCAAAGCCCCGGCCCTGCTCGCCCGCGCGGGCAGCCTCGACGGCGGCGTTGAGCGCGAGGATGTTGGTCTGGAAGGCAATGCCTTCGATGACCTGGATGATGTCCACGATCTTGCGCGAGCTGCCGCTGATGGCCTGCATGGTCTGCACCACCTCGCCCACCACGGCGCCCCCCTGCTCGGCAATGGCCGACGCCTTGACGGCCAGGCCGCTGGCCGAATGGGCGCGCTCGGCGTTCTGGCGCACCGTGGCCGTGAGCTGCTCCATGCTGGCGGCCGTCTGGGTGAGGGACGACACCTGGTCTTCGGCACGGCGCGAGAGATCGGTGTTGCCGTGGTCGATGTCGGCGGCCGAGGCGCTGATCGCGTCGGCGTCCTGCTTGATGCGCGAGACCAGGTCGGTCAGCGTGTCCTCCATGGTGCCCAGCGCGCCCAGCAGGCGGCCAAAGTCGCCCTGCAGCTCGGAGCTGAATTCCTGGCTCAGGTCGCCCGATGCCACGGTTTCGGCGATCAGGATGGCCTGGTTCAGCGGCGCCACGATGCCCGCGCGCAGGCTGACCACGGCCAGCAATGCCAGCACGAGCACCACCACGCTGCAGCCAATGGCCCAGGCCCGCACACTGCCCAGCTGGGCCTGCGCGGCCTGCACCTGCTGCGCGCTCACCGCACCGCCCTGCAGCGTCTGCTCGGCCCCGCCAATGCCCGACAGCACCATGGCCAGCAGAAGGAGCACCACCAGGCCTATGCCGCCAAACGCCAGCGTCAGGCGCGTTCCGATCTTCAGATGGTTCAACATGCGCGTCGTCTCTCCAGAACTGCTGTAGTGATTTTTAAGGGGCCCACCCGGCGTGGGCCCGCAACCTGCAATGATCGCCCAGCCGGGCCTGCTGGCGGCGTACGTACAACCCACAATCGGGCGGTGTCCCGCCTGCGGGGCCGCAGGGGCTGCAGGCGGTCTGAGACAATCCCCGGGTGGACACCTCCAATCTCATCCAAACCGTTCTGATCTACGCCCTGCCGGTGCTGTTTGCCATCACCGTGCACGAGGCGGCCCATGGCTACGCGGCGCGCCACTTTGGCGACAACACGGCCTACATGATGGGGCGCATCACGCTCAACCCCCTCAAGCACATCGACCCGGTGGGCACCATCCTGATGCCGCTGCTGCTGTACTTCGCCACCTCGGGCGCGTTCCTGTTCGGCTATGCCAAGCCGGTGCCGGTCAACTTCGGCAACCTGCGCAAGCCCAAGCAGCACATGGTCTGGGTGGCCCTGGCGGGGCCCGCGTCCAACTTCATCCAGGCTGTGGCCTGGGCCGTGCTGTTGGTGGCGCTGGTGGGCATGGGGGTGGACGAGCGCTTCTTCATCGAGATGGCCCGCGCGGGTGTGCTGGTCAATCTGGTGATGTGGGCCTTCAACCTGTTTCCGCTGCCGCCGCTGGATGGCGGGCGCATCCTGGTGGGGCTGTTGCCCTGGAAGCAGGCGCACATGGTCTCGCGCATTGAGCCCTGGGGCTTTTTCATCGTGATGGGCCTGGTGATTGCAGGCGTGGTGGGGGCCCTGTGGCTGCGCCCGCTGATGGCGCTGGGCTACAGCGCCATCAACCTGCTGCTCACGCCACTCACTGCCCTGCTGCGCTGAACCTCCTCTTTTTTTCTCCTTTCCAGCTGACTTCGTTCCCATGAGCACCACGCGTTTTCTCACCGGCATCACCACCACGGGCACGCCCCACCTGGGCAACTTTGTGGGCTCGATCCGCCCCTCAGTGGCGGCCAGCCTGTCGCCCAACGTGCAGAGCTTCTACTTCCTGGCCGACTACCACGCGCTCATCAAGTGCGAGGACCCGGTGCGCATCCAGCGCTCCACGCTGGAGATTGCGGCCAGCTGGCTGGCGGCGGGCCTGGACCCCGAGAAGGTCACCTTCTACCGCCAGTCCGACATCCCCGAGATCCCCGAGCTGACCTGGCTGCTGACCTGCGTGACGGGCAAGGGCGTGCTCAACCGCGCGCACGCCTACAAGGCCAGCGTGGACAAGAACACCGCCGCCGGGCGCGAGCAGGACGACGGCGTGACGGCCGGCCTGTTCATGTACCCCGTGCTGATGGGCGCCGACATCCTGATGTTCAAGGCACACAAGGTGCCCGTGGGCCGCGACCAGATCCAGCACATCGAGATGGCGCGCGACATGGCGGCCAGCTTCAACCATCTGTATGGCGAGCACTTTGTGCTGCCCGAGGCGGCGATTGACGACCACGTGGCCACGCTGCCCGGCCTGGACGGGCGCAAGATGAGCAAGAGCTACGACAACACCATCCCGCTGTTCAGCTCGCGCGAGCAGCTCAAGAAGCTGATCGGCTCCATCCTCACCGACTCGCGCGCGCCCGGCGAGGCCAAGGAGGTAGAGGGCTCGGCGCTGTTCCAGATCTACCAGGCCTTTGCCACGCCCGACGAAACCGAGGCGCTGCGCAAGGCGTATGCCGACGGCATTGCCTGGGGCGACGCCAAGCAGGTGCTGTTCGAGCGCGTGGACCAGGTGATTGCGCCCATGCGCGCCAAGTACCAAGACCTGATGAACAACCCCGCCCGCATCGAAGCCACGCTGCTGGCCGGTGCCGAGCGCGCCCGCGCGCTGGCCACCCCGTTCATCCGCGAGCTGCGTTCGGCCGTGGGCCTGCGCAGCCTGGCGCAGGCCAGCACCGCCGCCAAGCCTGCGAAGGCCGCCAAGGCCGCTTTGCCCACGTTCAAGCAGTACCGCGAGGCCGACGGCAAGTTCTACTTCAAGCTGGTGGATGCCGATGGCCGCCTGCTGCTGCAAAGCACGGGTTTTGACGCGCCCAAGGACGCAGGCCAGGCCATCGCCCGCCTGCAGCGCGAAGGGCTGGGCGCACTGGCGGGGCAGCTGGCGCCTGTGGATGGCGTGGCAGAGGCCGATGTGGCCGCCGCACTGGCTGCGCTGGCGGCGCATGCAGAGGCTGCGGCCTGAGCATCTGGAATACGCAATGGAACACGAGACGCTATCTATTTGATAGCATAAAACGCTTGATGGTCGCGCGCAGAGGGCCTAAAAATCCCTTGAAACATGCTCTCAATCCATGCGGTAACGCAGGCTGGTCCACAGCGTGGGGCGCACGGTGCCATGCAGCGGTGTCTGCAGCGTGCCCGTCCACGCCCAGCGGCGGTCCGCCGATTCGCGGAACAGCACGAGGTTGAAGCTCCAGCCCGCGCCCTGGGGCTGGGTGTTGGCCTCGTCGGCAAACCGCGAGCCCCGGTAGACCAGCGACGCCAGCGTCAGGTCGCGCGCCCCGTGCCGCCAGACATTGGCCAGCACCCCCGTGTGCTGCGGCACCCCCGGCAGCAGCTTGCCCGCGTGTTGCACGCCGGTGTTGCGCGACTGGGCCCAGGTGTAGCTGCCCAGCACGCTCCAGTGTGGGGTGAGCACCCGGTTCAGTGCAGCGCCCGCCTGGTGCAGGCGGCCCTGGCTGAAGTAGGGGTTGCCGTTGTAGGCGTCGATCACCACCTGCCCGGACGCGCCCACGGGGGCCAGCACGCCCGCCCGGTCTGATACCGAACTGCCCAGGTTGGGCACCAGCAAACGGCCATCGGCAAAAACCGGGTTGGCGATGGACTGGCTACTGAGCACGCCCCAGGCAAAGGTGCGCGCGTCCATCTCCCAATCGAGCTGCACCGCACGCTTGCGCGCCAGGCTGCCCAGGCGCTGGTACTGGTGGTCGATGGCGATGGCGCCCACCGCCACAGGTGCCAGGGTGTGGGATGCGGGTGCGTGCATGCTTTCGATGTAGGCCGCGTGCAGCGCCCGGCCCGGCCCGGTGCGGTAGGACAGCCCCGCCCGGGGCCGCAGGCGCCGCGCGTGGCCGCCCTCGGTGATGTCGGGGGCAAAGAAGTCTTCGTTGGTGATCTGGCTGAAATAGCGGCTCACATACCGGGCACGCAGGCGCGGCCAGGCGGCACCGGCCTCCCACGCCCAGGCGCCGTGTTGCCATTCGGAGGTGATCCAGGGCATGTCAAAACGTGCGGTGGTGGTGCCGTCCGACGCCTCCCAGGGCGCGCCGGGGTCGTACAGCCCGGAGCGGGCCTGGGCGCGGGCGTTTTCCCACCCGGCGCTGAGCCGCTGCCCGGGCAGCTGCACCACATGCCGCAGCATCACGCCGTCCATGCCGTCCTGCACCCGCGAGTTCTGCGGGCCCCAGGAGTCAAAGTCGAGCACGCGGGTGTTGGTGCTGCGCACGTGGTGCACCTTGAGCCAGGTCTGCGCGTCGGCCGACCAGCGCCAGGCCCCACCGGCATCGGTGCGCGCGGCATGGGTGCGCGCCACGCCGTCAAAACGCGCAGGCCCCAGGTCCAGCCCGCCTGGGTAGCCCACGCGGTCCCAGCCCTGGTCGTGCACCACAAACAGGCCCAGCTGGTCCGTAGGCCGCGCGCCCCAGCCCAACGTGGCCATGGGCGCAGTCATCCAGTACGAGCCCGCCCCACCGCGGGGCCACATGCGCAGCCCGGTGGCCCGGGCCAGCCAGGCCATGGGCACCGTGCTGGCATCGAGCCCGCGCAGGGTCACCGCGCCCACCAGGGCCGAATGCACGGGGTTGCGTTCGGCGCTGGCGGTCCACACGGTTTCGTGGCCCTCGGTGGGCAACACGGGCACCTGGCGCTCGCCCAGGCCCAGCGCCAGCGGGTCGGCCAGGTAGCCCTGGTACAGCTCGGAATTGCGGCTGTAGTCGCTCTCGTGCCGGTTGGCCATGAAGAAATGGCTGCCCGCCCAGAGTGGGTAGTACGACTGCTGCGCATAGGCGCGCGCCCAGTGCTCCAGCCCGAAGTCACCCAGCGCCTTGCCCAGGTTGGCCGAGCCCTGGCTGTCGGACACCAGCGGGTTGAGCGACTTGAGGGCGGGCAGCCGCACCAGCGCCTGGCGCGCGGCGGCCATCGCGGCCTCGGGCTGGCCGCTGTCGTTGCGCAGGATGGCTTCGATCTGCCAGGGCAGCGGGTCGTTGGGGTCGGCCAGGCGGGCGCGGTCCAGCGAGTCCAGGGCAGCGGCCAGCTCGCCCAGCCGGTACTCGGCCACGGCCAGCCACACCTGGGCGCGGGCGTAGCGGGGCTCGATCACCAGCGCCTTGAGCAGCTGGGTGCGCGCACCCTCGGCGTCGCCCTGCTGCAGCGCCAGCAGGCCCGCGCCGGCCAGGCTGGTGTAGTCGTCGCCCGCCAGTGCCAGGGCGGCGTCAAAGCCGGTGCGTGCGTCGGCCAGCCGCAGTGCCTCGGTGTCGGCCGTGGCCAGCTCGGCACGGTAGGCGGGGTGGTCGGGCGCCAGCGCCACAGCGCGGGCCAAGGTGGTGCGGGCGGCATGCAGGTCGCCCCGCTCCTGCAGGGCCCGGCCCAGGCCCCACAGCGCGGCGGCCTGCTGCGCCGTGCCTGCGGGTGCAGCGTCTGCCGCCTGCCGGTACAGGACCAGGGCGGCGTCGCCCCGGCCCTCCAGGCGATGCCAGTCGGCATCGGCCAGCAACAGCTCGGGCGCGGCGGGGGCGGCGGTGCGGGTGGTGTCCAGCCAGGCGCGGGCCTCGGCGGGGCGGTCCAGCGCCATCAGCAGCTCCGCACGGCGGGCGGCGATGCGCGGGTCTTGTGTGCGCGGCCAGGCAGCGGCCAGGCGGGCCTGGGCGGCGTCCATCAGACCGTTTCGCAGGTCCAGGTCGGCCAGCACCAGGTGCACCACGGCGCTGGCGTCGCCCCGCGCGGCCATCTGCTGCAGCTGGGCCTGCGCGGCATTCCACTGGCCTGCCTGCAGCGCCGCGCGCAGGTCGGCCAGCGCGGGTGCGATGTCGGGGCGCTGGAATTCGGCCCAGCGCGTGGTGTCGGTGGGGTAGGCCGCGACCCACTGCACCCGCTCGCGGGGGTTGACCAGCACGCGCTTGACGGGCGCCCGCCCCGGCTCCACAAAGCCCTGCTCGGCCGGACCCAGCTGTACGCTGCCCTGGGCGTTGGACAGCTCCACCCGGCCCGAGAGCACGGTGAGCGTGGTGCGCCCGGCCGCGTCCACCTCCACGTCCCAGTCGGTGCCGCGTACCACCGCCAGGGCGGCGGGGGTTTGCAGCTGCAGGGTGGCCGGGGTTTTCTTGGTGCGGGCCCACAGGCGCCCGGCGGCCAGCTCCAGCAGGGTGCGCTGGGGCTGCGATTCGCACAGCCGCACCTGGGCGCTGGCCGACATGCGGATCTGGGTGCGGTCGGCCAGCAGCAGGGCGGCGGACGACAGCGCCAGCGTGCGCATGTCGGCTCCCGCCCCGAGCTGCTGCGCCAGTGCGGCGGGGGACCAGGGCTCCACACCGGGCGCGCGGGTCTGGCCATGGCCCGCCAGCGCCACGATCTGCGCTGCCGACGCGCCGGGCACGGGTGCACCGCCTGCGCACTGCGCCCAGGCGGTGGCACTGCCCATCGCACCGAGCGCGAGGCCCAGACGGGTCCAACGGAAGAAGCGGCGATGGGATGGCATGGTGTGGCCTTTCATCGGGAGGTTCGGGGTCTTCTATTTGTCGAGCGCACGGGCGCCAAAAAACGGTGGCGTGGCCGGGGCTTGCGCGGCGGCATCGGCCAGGGCCAGCACCCGGGCCTGGAGCTGATCGGCGTGCTGTGCCCACAGCGGCGCATGGCGCTGCGCGTGGGCCTGCCACTGGGCGCAGCAGGCCAGGGCCGCAGCCCACTCGGCGGCCTGCAGGTGGTGGTGCAGCGCCTGGCTGGTGGCCACCAGCGTGGCGTCGTCGCAGGGGGTGTACACATCCAGCCCCGCGCTGCGCCCGGCCAGCACCACGGTGTCGAGCCAGAGCAGGTGCGCGTGCTCGGGGGCCCCAGCGGGCAGGGCTGCACGCGTGGCGCCAGAGAGCAGGATGCCGGAGCCAAAGGCCTTGTTGGCCCCTTCGAGCCGCGCGGCGGTGTTCACCGCATCGCCCACGGCGGTGTAGGTGAAGCGTTCGTGTGAGCCCAGGTGGCCGACCGCCGCCTCGCCCGTGTGCAGGCCGATGCGCAACTGCACCTGCGCAAACGGTGTGCCTGCCCACTGCGCACGCAGGGCCACCATGTCGGCCTGCATGGCCTGGGCACAGGCCAGTGCGCGCGCTGCGTGGGCGGGCTCGGGCAGGGGCGCATTCCAGAAGGCCATGACGGCGTCGCCAATGAACTTGTCGAGCGTGCCGCCATGCTGGTGCACGGTGTGGGTCATGCGCGAGAAGTAGGCGTTCAGCGCCTGGGCCACGGCCTCGGGCGGCAGGCGCTCGCTGGCGGCCGTAAAACCGGCCAGGTCGGAAAACAGCAGGGTCAGCACCCGGCGCTCGCCCTGCAGCGCCGGGGCCGCGCCTTCGGCCACCAGCGCATCGACCACAGCGGGCGGCACATAGCGGGCAAAGTCGGCGCGCAGCTGCTCGCGGCGGCGGTGCTCGCGCCAATAGCTGTCGGCCGCGCCCACGTTGAAATGCAGCGCCAGGCCCGCCAGCGTGGGCAGTGCGCTCCACCACAGGCCCGCCACCAGGGCCCACCACCCGCCCGCCACGGCCAGCAGCGCCAGCACGGCGCTGAGCCATGCGGCCCGCGCCCCGCGCCAGCGGCGTGTGAGCGCTGCCACCGCGCCCACCGCCAGCACGGCTTGCACGAACGGCCCCAGGGGGTGCGCGGGCCGGATCCAGTCGCCCGCAAGCCCGTTGATCAGCGCCGTGGCATGCACCAGCACACCCGACTGGGTGCCCGCACCCAGCACGTGCAAGGGGGTGGCGAACTGGTCCACGCCGTCCACCGGCGTGTTCTGCCCCAGCAGCAGCACCCGGCCTTGCAAGGCGCCCGGCGCCAGCATGCGCGCGGGCTCCAGCGCCTGGGTGTAGTGGGCGTAGGGCAGGGGCAGCTCGGGCGCGTAGTAGCGCAGCAGCGCGCCCTCGGGCGGCGGAGTGACTACACGCCCTGCAGCCTGGGCCAGCACGCGCCACAGTGCGGCGTCGTGCCCCGGGGCGCGGCGCAGCACGCCGTCGCCATCCGGCTCGACGGCCACACTGCCAAACCGGGCATGGGGGAACACGGAGGGCACGGTCTGCCGGTAATGCGCCACCTGCGAGCTGGGCACCTCCACCTCGGCCGTGGCCAGCACCACGGGCAAACGCCCTTGCAGCGCCAGGGCCAGGGCCGCGTCGTCCTCGGTCGTCTGGGGTGCGGCAAACAGCATGTCGATGCCCAGCGCGGCGGCGCCTGCGGCCGATACGGCGTCCACCAGCTGCGCATGCAGGCGGCGCGGCAGGGGCGGGCTCATGTCCAGCGCGGCCAGGCTGGGCTCGTCGAGTCCCACCACCAGCACACCCACATCGGGCCGCACCGGGGCGGTGAAGCTGGCCAGCAGGTCGTATTCCAGCCGCTGCAGCGGGGCCCACACCGGCAGCGCCTGCAGCAGGGCCAGCAGGCCCAGTGCCCACAGCACCCGCAGCGCCCAGGCGCGCCAGGCGTCTTGTGTGACCGGTGATTGCGTGCCTGCCATCCCGCCCCCTTTCACCCGGGCCTGCGACGATGCAGCCCTGCGTGCCGTGTGGGTGCACTGTAGTGCGTCCCCCGCGCCCTGCACAGCGGGGATACACGCAAAAGTGAGAAGCAGCCGCTTGTTGCACCCGGCCCTTAAACTGGGCGCCTGGACTGATTTGGAGAACCCCATGAAACTGCTGTTTGCCTCGGTCTCTGTGCTGGCCCTGCTGGCTGGCTGCAACGCCACCAACCCCTACCACCCATCGGGCCCCATGGCCTCGGGCCGGGACCGCACCTTCAGCGTGCCGGTGTACGGGCCGGACACCTCCCAGGCCTACGCGGCCGCCAACCGCGAGTGCCAGCGCATGGCCTTGCACCCCAAGCTGCTGCGCAACGACGGCTCGCGCCTGGTCTTCGAATGCGTGAGCGAGCTGCCTGACAAGCCTTGATGCAACCCACCGCGCGCCCCATGCCCAGCCTGGCCGCGAATGGCGGCAAGGCCCTCGTGGCCCTGGCCGCGCTGTTGGCGGGTTGCCAGCACGCGCCGCCGGTGCAGCCCCCTGCGCCCCCCGCCTGGGTCAACAGCCTGGGCATGGCGTTTGTGCAGGTGCCTGCGGGCACGTTCCAGATGGGGGGCGTGCCCCCGGTGGCCATGCTGGCCCACACCTATCCGCTGCTGGAGACCAAGCGCTTCACCGACCTGATCGACGAAGCGCCTGCCCACGAGGTACGCATCCGCCGGGCGTTCTACCTGGGCCAGCACGAGGTCACGGTGGGTCAGTTCCAGCAGTTCGTCGAGGCCTCGGGCTACCAGCCCGAATCCGAAGCCGACGGCACGGGCGGCTATGGCTACAACCCCCGGTACGACCCGGCAGCCACCCAGCGCGGCGACGCGTTTGAGGGCCGCCTGCCCCGCTACTCCTGGCGCAACCCCGGCTTTGCGCAGGGCCCGGACCACCCGGTCGTCAACATCACCTGGAACGACGCCCAGGCCCTGGCCCACTGGCTGAGCCGCACCGAAGGCCACCTCTACCGTTTGCCCACCGAAGCCGAGTGGGAATACGCCTGCCGCGCTGGCACCCGCACCCTCTACCCCCATGGCGACAGCCCGCAGGGCCTGGAGAAGGTGGCCAACACCTTTGACCAGGAAGCCGCCCCCCTGTGGGCCCGCTGGCGCCAGCATGCTCTGGCGGGCAGCGACGGCCATGCCTTCACGGCCCCCGTGGGCAGCTATGCTCCCAATGCCTTTGGGCTCTATGACATGCTGGGCAACACTTGGGAATGGGTGGCCGACTGGCATGACGACCATTACTACGCCACTTCGCCGCGCGACGACCCCCCCGGCCCTGCCGAAGGCAACGTGCGCGTGCGCCGGGGCGGCTCGTGGCACACCTGGCCGTTCTATGCGCGCTGCGGTTTTCGCAACTGGAACACGCCGCAGACGCGGTATCCGCTGGTAGGCGTGCGGCTGGTGCGCGAAATCGCCCCGGCAGCAGTCCCCCGGCCTCCCGCGCCGTGATGGGACGGCATCGGCGCACCGCCACTGGCAGTCCTTCCAACGTCGGCCCTCAACAACAAAGCGTTAACAAATGTCAAACCACCTGCCCAACACCGCCGCACCGCTAGGCTCGGCAAGGGATATCGCAAATAATTTCCGGCTGCATTTTCGACAGGAAGAACCATGCGCATAGCCGCTCTGGACGACGATGCGCTTCAGCTGGATCTGATCAAGCAGGCCACGGAGGCGATGGGCCATGTCTGCCACACGCATTTGACGGGCGCCGAGTTGCTGCGCACGCTGCGCCGCGAGACCTTTGACCTGCTGATCGTGGACTGGCATCTGCCCGACACCACAGGGCCCGAGGTGGTGCGCTGGGTGCGCAAGAACGTGGCGGCGCAGTTGCCCATCCTGTTTGTGACCAACCGGCAGGAAGAGCGCGACATCGTCGAGGGCCTGCAAAGCGGGGCCGACGACTTCATGGTCAAGCCCGTGCGCATCGGCGAACTCAATGCCCGCGTGGCCGCACTGCTGCGCCGCGCCTACCCCGACAACGCGGCCAGCGTGCTGGAGTTTGGCCGCTACCGCTTCCTGCCCGAGACCCGCGCCATCGAAATGGACGGCGTGCCCGTGGAACTCAAGAACCGCGAGTACGACCTTGCGCTGTTCCTGTTCCAGAACATGGGCCGGCTGCTCTCGCGCGACCATCTCAAGGAAATCGTCTGGGGCCAGGTGGCCGATGTCATGTCGCGCTCGCTGGACACCCACATCTCGCGCCTGCGCACCCTGCTGGACCTGCGCCCCGCCAATGGCTACATCGTCACGGCGGTGTATGGCGTAGGCTACCGCTTTGAAGCCGTCGAGGCCCAGCGCAAGGGCTGATGCAGGCATGAATGAAACCCACAGGCCCCGCCACAAGCGGTCTGCCTGCTCCGGGCCGCATGAAGGAGATATGACTTGACCCCCACCATCCCGCACATCCGCTGGACCCCCTGCGCCGCTGCCGCGCTGGCCCTGGCGGCCCTCACGGGCCTTGCAGGCCGCAGCGCACAGGCCAGCCCGGCCCTCCCCCCGGGGGATGAAATAGCCCACGCCGTCAAGGAAGGCGACACCCTGGAAAAACTAGCCCGGGACTACCTGGCCATGCCCCGGCAGTGGCCCCTGCTGCAGGCCCGCAACAAGGTGGCCGACCCGCGGCGCCTGCAGCCGGGCTCGGTGATCTGGATTCCGGTGCGCCTGCAGCCCAGCGAATCGGCCACCGTGCAGTTTGTGCAGGGCGCCGTCACGGCACAGGCACGGGCCGGTGATGCCCCGGCCCCCGTCAGCCCCGGCGGCAAGCTGGAGGAAGGCACGGCGCTGCAGGTGGGCCCCGAGTCCTTTGTGGCCGTCAAGCTGGCCGATGGCACCGTGGTCCGGGTGCAGGCGCAGTCCGAGCTGCAGCTGCGGCAACTGCGCCGGCGCGGCCGCGCGGGCAGCGTGCAGTCGGTGCTGGAAATGCACAAGGGCGGCGTGGAATCGACCGTGCCGCCCAGTACCGAGCCCCTGCGCCGGCTGGAGATTCGCACCCCGCTGGCGGTGACCAGCGTGCGCGGCACCCATTTCAGCGTGGCCATGGCGGAGTCTGGCCAGACCACAGCCTCGGTGCTCAACGGGTCGGTGGCCGTGCAGTCCCGGCGCGACACCGACAGCCACCCTGCCGCATCCCTGACCGCCCCCACCGCCCTGCTCGCGCCGGGCCAGGGCCTGGCCGTGGCCACCGATGGCACCGTGGGCGCGGCCCGCCCCCTGCTGCCCCCGCCCGACACCTCGGGCATGCCCGCCACGCTGGGGGATGCGGGCCTGCTCGCCATCGACCTGCCCACCGCCCCGGGTGCCACCCGCTACCTGGCCCAGGTGGCGCAGGACGAGGCACTCACCCAGGTGTTGCGCCACGGCAGCTTTGCCGATGGGCGCCTGCGCTGGAAAGCACTGGAAGACGGCCGCTACTACCTGGCCGTGCGGGCCGTGGACGACGCCGGCATTGCCGGCCTGCCCGCCGTGCAGCCCTTCACCGTCAAGACACGGCCCGTGGCGCCGCTGTACCAGTCCCCTGCCCCGGGTGCCGTGGTGCCCAGCGGCTCGGCCGAGCTGCGCTGCACCGAGGTGCCCGGCGTGCGCTGGTACCGCGTGCAGGTGGCGGCCGACGAGAAGTTCTCCACGCTCTTGCGCGACGAACAGCGCCTGAACGAATGCCGCCTGCCCATCGGCACACTGCCCGTGGGCCATTATTTCTGGCGCATTGCGAGCCTGCTGCAACTGCCCGCAGACCAGGGAGGCCGGGCCGACCAGGGCCCGTTCGCGCCGCCGCAGCCCTTCACCGTGGCCGAGCGCCCGGCCACGCTGTCGGAGCAGGCCATGCAGGCCGAGGACGGCGACCCCACCGTGCGCCTGCACTGGCCTGCACGGGATGGCCAACGCTTCCGCCTGCAGCTGGCCGCCACCGCCGACCCGGCGTTTGAGCAACCCCTCCAGAACACCGTGCTCGACACCCCCAGCTGGACCGGCAGCGACCTGCCTGCGGGCGAGTACCTGGTGCGCATCCAGGTACTGGACCCGAGCGGCCTGGAAAGCGAGTTCTCGCCGCCCCGCAAGATCCGCGTGGGCACGGGCCTGCGCACCGGTGCCGGTCTGCCGCTGTCCTCCTCCAGTGGCGCTCCGGTGGGACGCCCTTGAAGGACAGCATGGGCACGGGCATGGGCAGCTTGCTCAACTTGCACGGCCCGCACGCGCTTGAGCTGCGGCAGGGCGCTGACGCCGCCCCATGCTGAGCATTGCCCACAGCCGCGGCCGCCGCCGCCGCCTGGAATGGGCAGTGCTGGCCACCGTCTTGCTGGCGCTGGTGGCCTGGCTCAGCACCCCTGAGAGCCTGGGCCGGGTGAATCACTTGGTGCAAGACGCCGGGCTGCGGCTGGTCTCACGCCCTCCGCACCCGGACATCGTGCTCGTGGCCATCGATGACCCCAGCATTGCCGCCATTGGCCGCTGGCCCTGGCGCCGGGCCCTGCACGCCGAACTGATCGCCCGCATCTCGGCGCAGAACCCGCGCGTGATCGGCATGGACGTGCTGTTCAATGAGGCCGACCTGGACTACCCCGGGGACGACCTGCTGCTCACCGACGCCATCCGGCGCAGCGGGCGGGTGGTGCTGCCCGTGCTGCGGCGCGGCTACGGCCCCACCGGCAATGCCACCGACCTGCCCTGGCCCGCATTTGCCCAGGCGGCCGCCGACCTGGGCCATGTGCATGTGGCCCCCGATAGCGACGGGGTGGTGCGTAGCCTGTACCTGCACGAAGGCCCGGCCACCGCGCCCTGGCACCACTTCAGCATGGCCCTGCAATGCGTGGCGCAGGCCCGCCAGCCCGGCGGCGCCCCCTGCCCCCGCCCTGGGGGCCTTTCCCCCTTCTCCGATGCAGGCCCATGGGAGCGCACCGACCATGCCCTGATCGCCTACGCGGGCGGCCCCTCACAGTTCACCACCCACTCCTATATCGACGTGCTGCGCGGCGCCGTGCCTGCCGACGCCTTCCGGGGCAAGTACGTGCTGGTGGGTGCGGCCGCGTCGGGCCTGGGCGACATGTTCGCCACCCCAGTCAGCCAGCAGTCGCGCCTGATGCCGGGGGTGGAGGTGGTGGCCCATGTGCTGGACGCGCGCCTTTCGGGCGAGCAGATCGTGCCCGCCTCGCGCGCACTCAATGCCCTGTTCAACCTGGTACCCGTGGCGGCGGCCCTGCTGGCCTTGTTGCTGATCGGCCCGCTGGCCGCACTGTTGACCAGCGCCGGGCTGGCCCTGGCCACGCTGCTGCTGAGCGTGTGCCTGCCCTGGTGGGCGGGCCTGCAGTTCGCCCCGGCCGCCGCCTTGGCGGGCCTGGTGCTGGCCTACCCGCTCTGGAGCTGGCGGCGCCTGAGCGCTGCGGCGGATTTCCTGCGGCTGGAGATGGAGAACCTGCAGCAGCAGGGCCTGTCAATGCGGCTGCGCAAGCGGCCGGGGGACTCGGCTGATTTTCTGGAGCGGCGCATCAACGCGGTCGAGCGCGCTTCGCGCCAGCTGCGCGACCTGCACCATTTCGTGAGCGAAAGCCTGCAGCAACTGCCCTCGCCCAGCCTCGTTTGCGACCCCGAGGGCCAGATCCTGCTGGCCAACCGGGCGGCCCGCGAGCACCTGGGTGGCGACGCCCAGGCCCCGCTGCAAGGCCAGTCGGTGGTCGATCTCCTGGCCGACCTGGTGCATGGGGGCAGCCGCCAGCCGCTCATCACCCAGGACCACCTGCGCGGCCGGTCCCTGCCCGAACACAGCGAAGGCACCGATGCACGGGGCCGCAGCCTGCTGGTGCAGTGCAAGCCCTTCACCGACCTGGCCAACGCAGGCTGGCTGTTGACGCTGGTGGACCTGACCGACATGCGCCGCGCCCTGCAGCAGCGCGACCAGGCAATGAACTTCATCTCGCACGACATCCGTGCGCCCAATGCCTCCATCCTCACCCTGCTGGAGATGCAGCGCGCCTACCCCGACCGCATGGCGGGCGATGAACTGCTGCGGCGCATCGAGCGCTATGCACACGCGTCCCTAGGCATGGCGGAAAGCTTTGTGCAGCTGGCCAGCGCGCAGGCGCAGGAGTACCACATGGCGCCGCTCGACCTGGTGGCCCTGCTGGCAGAAACCACCGACGACCTCTGGGCCCTGGCCCGCGACCGGCAGGTGGACCTGCGCATCGCCGCCGCTCCCGAAGCCGCGCCGGGCGTGGGCGACCGCGCCCTGCTGCGCCGCGCCCTGGCCAATGTAATCAACAACGCCATCAAGTTCAGCCCGGAAGGCAGCGTGGTGCAGTGCGCCATCGCAGAGCAGGGCCCACACTGGGTGGTATCGGTGCGCGACCACGGCCCGGGCATTGCACCGGAACTCCAGGACAAGCTGTTCACGCCCTACCAAAGGCTGCACGGCCGCAGCCACCCCACCGTGCACGGCGTGGGCCTGGGCCTGGCACTGGTGTTTACCGTGGTGCAACGCCACGGCGGCAGCCTGGAGGTGGACAGCGACACGGGGCGTGGCGCCGAGTTCCGGCTGGTGCTGCCCCGTGGCGAAAGTGCGCCAGAAGACGGAGAAAGCGGCGGCGCCGACTAAACCGCCTTGCCGCCTGCCGAGCCTGCCGAGCCTGCAGCGGAGGCAGATGCGCTCAGATAGTCCAACACCTCCCGCCGCCCCCCCTGGAACACAATGCGGTCGGCCCGCTGGTGGCGCTGGTAGGCATACATCGGGTCATAGTAGTCACGCACCAGCGCCACGATCCAGTCCCGGTGCAATGCAAGGTCTGCATGGTCTCGGTGCCGCGCCAGCGCCGCCTGCATGGTGGCGCGCAGCGCGCGGTGCCGGTCGCCACCAAGCCGCTTGGCAAGTTTGTCCAGGCTTTCGAGCAAGCGGGCCGCAAACAGATCGGCGCCCACCGCCTCGCCATGGGCGGCCACAAAGTCGGCGCATTGCTGCACCACATAGTCCCGCAGGATACGTTCGACCCGGGCCTCAAAGCCGTCGTCCAGGCACACGATGGGGGCCTGCTCCAGCCGCTGCCGCAGCGCCAGCGGCACGGAGCAACTGCCCACATGCCGCCCTTCATCCTCGATCACAAACGCTCCATGCCCCCGGTCGCGCTTTTTGAGCAGGTCGATGGCCAGCCGGTTCTCGAAATCGATCTGCGAGGGCTGGCCGCTCACACGGTGGCCAAAACTAGAGCCCCGGTGGTTGGCATGCCCCTCCAGGTCCAGGCCATGGGCCAGCTGCGCAATCACCTCGGTCTTGCCAGTGCCGGTGAGGCCGCTCAGTACCACAAAGCCGCACTGTGCCGAGGCCGACTCCAGGGTGTCGATGAGAAAGCCGCGCAGGGCCTTGTAGCCGCCCTGCACGCGGGGGTAATCGATGCCCGCCTCACTCTTCAGCCACTGCTGAACAATCTGGGAGCGCAAGCCGCCCCGAAAGCAGTAGAGCACGCCCCCCGGGTGGGCCCGTGCAACCTGTGCCCAGGCCGTAATGCGGGCCTGCTTGGTGGCCCCGGACACCAACTGGTGCCCCAAGGCAATCGCCGCATCCTGGCCCCTGTGCTTGTAGCAGGTGCCCACCTGCTGGCGTTCGCCATCGTCCATGAGGGGCAGGTTGACCACCCCGGGAAACGCCCCCTGTGCAAACTCCACCGGCGCGCGCACATCCATCATGGGCACGCCGTTCAGGAAGATCTGCCGGAAGTCCGAAAGAGCACCCGCCATCAGCGCAACCCCACGGCCAGCGCGCGCCGCTGTGTCATCTCACCAATGGGCGCCAGGACCAGGCCCAGCTCGCTTGCCACCGCCAGAAATTCGCTCTCGCCTTCGGGGCTGACGGCCACCAGCAGCCCGCCGCTGGTCTGCGGGTCGCACAGCAGGTGCTTCTGCGCCTCGGTGAGCGGCGCGATCTTGGCGCCATAGCTGTCGAAATTGCGCTGCGTGCCGCCGGGCACGCAGCCCTGGTCCATGTAGTGCTCCACCCCTGCCAGGCGGGGCACGGCCGCGTAGTCGATCTCGGCACTCAGGCCGCTGCCCTCGGCCATCTCAACCAGGTGCCCCAGCAGGCCAAAGCCCGTGACGTCCGTCATGGCCTTCACCCCAGCGAGCCGACCAAACCGGCTGCCAGGCAGGTTCAGCGTGCACATCAGGTCGCGCGCCACCCCCACATCCTGCGGGCGCAGCCGGGCTTTCTTCTCCGCCGTGGTCAGGATGCCAATGCCCAGCGGCTTGGTCAGGTACAGGCGGCAGCCGGCCGTGGCCGTGTCATTGCGCTTGAGGTGGCGCTTCTCCACCACCCCGGTCACGGCCAGGCCAAAAATGGGCTCCGGCGCATCGATGGAATGCCCGCCCGCCAGCGGAATGCCCGCCGCATCGCACACCGCCCGCCCGCCGCGCACCACCTCGCGTGCGACCTCGGGCGGCAGGACATTCACCGGCCAGCCCAGGATGGCAATCGCCATCAGCGGATCGGCCCCCATGGCGTAGATGTCGCTGATCGCATTGGTGGCTGCGATGCGCCCAAAATCGAAGGGGTCGTCCACGATGGGCATGAAGAAGTCGGTGGTGGACACCACGCCGCGCTCACCGTCCAGCGCATACACGGCCGCATCGTCGCGCGAGGTGTTGCCCACCCACAGCAGGGGGTCCAGGTTCTGCGCCCCGCTGCCCGCCAGGATCACGTCCAGCACCTGGGGACTGATCTTGCAGCCGCAGCCTGCGCCGTGGCTGTACTGGGTGAGGCGGATCGGCGGGGTCGGGGAGGATTCTTGGGACATACAGGGGTTCTTTCTGGGCATCTGGCGCAAGCTGCGCAGCCCTCCATTTTGGGCCCGCTGGCCCGCTGGCCCACTGGCTCAACAGATCAGCCTCGTCCGGCCCAAGCTGCGCGATCCACGGAAGCTGCTGATCGGTATACCGAGGCTGACATAGTCCCCACCCGTCAGCCCCCTAGAATCGACACTCGCACCAAGCCGGTGCAATCAACGGCCTTCGGCCGACTGCGCAGCCCCCAGAGCCGCCCGGCTCTGCGCCCCCACCCCGCCACCGCCCCCAGGTCCAGGAACTCAATGCCCAGTCTTGATCTTCGCTCCTTGACCATCATGGCCGGACTGATCGGCATTGTCATGGGCCTGGTCCTGCTGGGGTTGCGCCGCAACTATCCCGCCTCGATCCGCGGCATGCGGCTGTGGGGGATTGCCCCCCTGGTCTGCGCAGGCTCTACTCTGTTCTACGGCCTGGACGGGGTGCTGCCCGCCTCGCTGGTGGCATTGATCGGCAATGCGCTCTTGCTGGTAGGTGTCACGCTGTTCCTGCTAGGCAGCGAGCAATTGCACGGGCTGCCCCCCTCGTGGCGCCGCTGGGCCCTGGTGATCGCAGTGACCTTGCTGCTGCTCGCCCTTTTCATGCGGGTGTATCCGGACTACCGCATCCGGGTGCTGATCTTCAGTGGCACCCTGGCGGCCATCGTGGTCGAACATGCGCGGCTGCTCGGCCGCCATGGCAAGGGCTTCGCTCACCGCTTCACCGCCATGGCGCTGTGGGGACAGGCAGCGGTGCTAGTGTGCCGGGCCGCAAGCACGCTGTGGCTGGACCAGGCCGACACGCATCGCTTTGCGCAGTCCATGGTCCAGACCGTCTACATAGCCACCTTCAGTTTCTCCGTCTTGCTGGTGAGCATCGGCGTGCTGCTGATGGCCGGCGAGCGCGTGCGCGCAGAGTTCGAGTACCTCGCCACCCACGACTCCCTGACCGGCGCACACACCCGCAGGGCCGTGCTGGCGGCCTGCACTGACGAACTGGCCCGCTGGAGCCGCTATGGCAAACCGTTCTCACTGCTGATCCTGGACATCGACCACTTCAAGCGCATCAACGACGCGCACGGGCACCTTGCAGGTGACCTGGTCCTCACGCACTTTGTCCAGCTTGTCCAGTCACACCTGCGGTCGGCAGACCGGCTCGGGCGCTATGGGGGTGAGGAATTCCTGGTCCTGCTACCAGAAACCGACGCCCACGCCGCACTGGCCGTTGCCGAACGCATGCGCAAAGCGCTCGACGCCACACCGGAAACCGAAGACCTGCCGCACTGCACCGTCAGTATCGGAGTGACCACCGCGCAGCCGGGCGACAGTTCGGTCGATGCCCTGATCGCACGCGCCGATGCAGTCCTCTACGAGGCCAAGGCACAAGGCCGCAACCAGGTGCGGGTCGGCTGAAGAACCGTTGGGATGGGAAGACGTGGGGAACGAGACCCAGAAACCAGAAAGGGTTTGCTGCTATTTTCATAGCAACAAACCCTTTGGATACTGGCGGAGAGGGTGTCTGCCTGATTGAGATTCAATGATAACTAATGACATCTATAAAATTCCTGCAAGTCTTTGTTTTGTATAGATATTTATCCAAATCAATCTAAAGACATCCAACAGCAGCAATTGCTTGATGGCATACTGGATGGCATACCGGAACGCAACTCCAATGGCCACCATTACCGATACCAAAGCCAGGAACATCAAACCCTCTGACACCGCCATTCCCCATGGAAGCGTGACCGGATTGGCACTACATCCTTCCAACCTGAAGGGCCATGGAAAGTGGGTCCTCCGATACGTAAGCCCCGTGTCGGGCAAACGTCGAAACGCGGGCTTGGGTTCTTACCCGGAGATCAGCATCGCCGAAGTAGGCAAGCGTGCGACCGCCATGCGTATTGCACTAGCGGAGGGCAAGGCTCTTCTGGGGGAAAAGGCAAAGCTAGAAGACAAGCCTACGATTCCCACGTTCAAAGAGGCAGCTTTGAATCTGCACGGTGACCTTCTTCCTGGCTGGAAAAACCCAAAGCATGGCCGCCAATGGATCAACACCTTGGAGGAGTACGTTTTCCGACGGCTCGGAGGGCTTGATTGTGCCAGGCGACATCGGACATCCGAT
>CAYXSL010000049.1:0-26195 GCA_964466605.1 uncultured Verminephrobacter sp. | reverse complement strand
TCGTTCAGCTCGCTGAAGCCGTTACCGAACTCGCGGCCGGTGATGTACAGCTCAAAGCGCTCGGTCACCTCCGGGCGGGTGTCGTTGGCGCGGGCCAGCGGCGAGATCTCGGTGGGGTGCTCCATGATGAAGGTGGGCATCCAGAGCTTGTCTTCCACCGTTTCTTCGAAGTACAGCACCTGCAGGCTGGCCAGCGAGCGGGCCGAGAGCTTGTCCTTCTCTTCCGTCATGCCCAGTTTCTTCAAGGCGCTGATGAGCCAGGCGGCATCGTCCACATGCGCGCCAGCTTCGGTGTACTGGAAGATGGCTTCGCGGATCGTCAGGCGCGCAAACGGCTGGCTCAGATCCACCTCGCGCCCGCCGTAGTTCAGCTGCAGCGAGCCCGTGGCCTTCAATGCCACCTCGCGGATCAGCGTCTCGGTAAAGTCCATCAGGTCCAGGTAGTTCCAGTACGCCGCGTAGAACTCCATCATGGTGAACTCGGGGTTGTGGCGCACCGAGATGCCTTCGTTGCGGTAGCTGCGGTTGATTTCGAACACGCGCTCAAAGCCGCCTACTATCAGGCGCTTGAGGTACAGCTCGGGCGCGATGCGCAGGTACATCTCCTGCTCCAGCGCGTTGTGGTGCGTGACGAACGGCTTGGCGTTGGCGCCGCCCGGGATCGGGTGCAGCATGGGCGTCTCGACCTCCAGAAAGCCGTGGCTCACCATGAATTCGCGCAAGCCGCTCACGGCCTTGCTGCGGGCCATGAAGCGCTTGCGGGCCTGCTCGTCGGTGATCAGGTCCACATAGCGCTGGCGGTACTTCTGCTCCTGGTCGGCCATGCCGTGGAACTTGTCGGGCAGGGGGCGCAGGCTCTTGGTCAAGAGGCGCAGGCTGGTCACCTTGATCGACAGCTCGCCCGTCTTGGTCTTCATGAGCGTGCCTTCGGCGCCCACGATGTCGCCCAGGTCCCAGTGCTTGAAAGCGGCGTACAGCTCTTCGCCCACGGCGTCGCGCGTAACGTAGAGCTGGATGCGGCCACCCACCTCGCCCAGCGAGCCGTCCTGCACCGTGGCAAAGCTGGCCTTGCCCATCACGCGCTTGAGCATCATGCGGCCGGCCACGCTCACCGTGACGGGCGTGGTCTCCAGCGTTTCGTTCGCGGTTTCACCGTGGTCCTGGTGCAGCTGGGCAGCCTTGTGGGCAGGCTTGAAGTTGTTGGGGAAGGCCACGCCGCCCCCGTTGGCTTGGACTTCGCGCATGGCGCGGAGCTTTTCGCGGCGCTCGGCGATGAGCTGGTTGTCGTCCTGGGGGGGGAGGGTTGTGTTGTTGTCAGACATGGAGAGCCGCCAGCAATATTCGAGGCGTTCAGAGGCGTTGTTCGAACCAAAACCGGTGATTTTAGTTTTTTGCAGCTGTCGTGTGGAGTTTGTGTCCGCGCGAGCCCGGATAATTTGCCGCATGTTCCTCAAAGCTGGTCTCCTTTCGCTGTTGCTGCTGCTTGCAAGCCGCGTGCTGGGGGTGTTGCGCGAAACGGCTTTGGCAGCGGCATTCGGCAGTTCGGGCATGGCCGACGTAGCCATCGTCATGCTGACCCTGCCCGATTGGCTCGCTAGCGTGCTCGTCGGTGGAGCCCTGGCCTATGTCCTGTTGCCGCAATGGGCCAAAGAGTCTGCTGCACAGCAAAACGCTACGCAGAATCAGGTAGCCCGGCGTCTGTTGTGGGGGAGCCTCGTTCTGGCAGGCCTGATGTGTATGGCCCAAGGCCCCGTGGCAGCGTGGCTGGTGCCCGGGGCCACGGGCGCGTTGCACGGCGCTGCCAGCAACGCAGTGGTCTGGAGCGCACTGGCCCTGCCCGCTGCCATGCTGGCTGGCCTGTGGGCCACGCGGTTGCAGCATGAGCGTGATTTTGTGGGCTTGTACAGCGCCAACCTGGTGGTGAATGGCGTGTTGATCGCCGCTCTGCTATTTCTGGGCTTTCGTGGCACTGAGCCGGGGGCCGGACAGACGCTGGGCGTTTTTTTATTGACGGCCGTGGGGTTGCGCTTGCTCTGGCAAGGGTGGCGCATGCGGCACTTGCGCCAGCAAACTCGGGCCGGGGCATCGCCGTGCTTGGCGCCACCGTCGCTACCCGGCTGGCGCATCTGGGTGTGGGCTGCCATGGGGGCGGGACTGCCCTTGACGCTGCCTTTTGTGGCCCGCACCTTTGCGTCCGGCGCGGGCGAGGGCGCCTTGGCCACCTTTAACTACGCCTGGAAGCTGGTGGAGTTGCCGCTGGTTCTCGCCATCCAGCTCGTGGCCTCGCTGGCCTTCCCTGCGATTGCACGCGCACACGCGGCATCGGCCTCCGGCATCGGTCACACCGGTGCTGACGCCATGGCGACGGCGGTGCGCAATGCGCTGGTGCTGGCCTGGACTCTGGCCTGCGCAGCCGCTGCTGCGCTGCTGGTCGGGGCGCCGGTGATCGCGTCCCTGTTGTTCGGCTGGGGACGCATGGAGGTGTCCGCTTTGGAACAGATAGGGGCCTGGGGCCGAGTGGGGGCGTGGGGTTTGTTGCCGCAGGCGGTGCTGGCGGTGGCTTTGACGGTCTTGGCCTCGGTGGGGCGCATGCGTTTCGCCGTGTGGGCCTATGTGCTGGCGCTGGCCCTGCTGCTGGCGGTGGGTGCCTTGGGCCGGACGGCTGGTGGGTCACTCATGTGGGGTTTGAATGCAGGGTTTGTGGTCGCCGCCCTGATTGCTTGGGGCGCGCTGGGCGCCCCCGCCTTGCGGCATTGGCTCCCGGTGCGCGCCCTCTTTGCGCCCTTGCTGGCGCTGGTCGCCGTTGCTGGGCTGGCGCATTGGTGGGGGGGCACCGGTGCTGCGCCTGTCCTGGTCCGTGATTTGGAGTTAAAACAGGCGTTTCCGCTGGTTGCTATTGCGTTTTCTGCTATATTTGTAATAGCGGTTGGTTGGTTCTCCAGTTCCGGTTTGCGCCAAGCCCTGCGGTCATAATCTGCGACACGCCATGATTGACCTTCTCCAGATCACCAATGACCCTGCACTGGCGCGCCGCTGCGACGCGTTGCCGGGTATGCGCCTGTTTGTCGATCTGGAAGTCCACGGCAAGGCAGAGCGCCAGGCCGGACGCAACACCTTTATCAGCACCCACCAGCTGGAGGATGTCGGCCGCATCAAGTCCCAACTGCAGCGGTCATTGCTGATGGTGCGCGTGAACCCCTTGCATGCAGGCACCCCGGACGAACTGGATGCTGTGCTGGCGCAGGGAGCCGACTGGGTGATGCTGCCCATGTTTCAAACCCCCGATGAACTGCAAGCCTTCAGCCGCATCGTGGCTGGGCGAGCGCCTATTGTGGCGCTGCTGGAGACTGCGGGTGCGCTGCAGTCCTTGGGCGATTGGGTGGGGACTCCGGGGTTGTGCGAGGTGTTTGTGGGGCTCAATGATCTGCATCTGTCGCTGGGCTGCCGGTTCATGTTTGAGCCTTTGGCACAGGGAGTGTTGGACCGGATCGCCGCCAGGGTGCATGCCCAGGGGCTGCGTTTTGGGTTCGGGGGGATTGCTCGGCTGGATGAAGGCCTTTTGCCTGGGCGCGATGTGCTGGCGGAGCATCTCCGCCTGGGTTCGCAGGCGGTGATTTTGTCGCGCACTTTTCATGGCGGAGATTATTCATCTTTAGAGACGCAGGTCGGTAGTTTGAGGGAGGTGGAGCATCAATTAGTACAGCGCTTGCCTCCCACGATCGAGCTGGATAAGCAGCAAGTCGCCGTGAAAATCAGCAAAATATCTCAGGCGATGCAAGAGCGTACCAAGGAGTTTCCTTGAAGCGGCTTTTTGACGTTCTGTTTTCGCTACTCGCGATTGCTTTTCTCAGCCCCCTGCTTTTTGGCTCGGCATTGGCAGTTTTCTTGGAGTCAGGGCGGCCAGTGTTTTTTCGGCAGCTGCGTGTTGGGATGGAAGGGCGCGAGTTTCGAATGCTCAAATTCCGAAGCATGGTGAAGAATGCTGCTGTCCTTGGCACTTATCAGACGGCTGTCAATGATCCGCGCATTACCAGAGTGGGCCGTTTCCTTCGTCGCACCAGCTTGGATGAACTTCCCCAACTGCTGAACGTATTAAAGGGTGACATGAGTGTGGTTGGACCCAGGCCTGATGTTCCTGAGCAACGTCAGTGCTACACGGCCGCTCAGTGGGAGGAGCGTCACCGGGTGCGGCCAGGTATCACAGGCTTGGCGCAGGTTCTGTACAGATCCCACGCAGTGGGGGATCAGCGGTTGGAGGCTGATCTGCTCTACGTGCGAGAGGCCAGCCTCTGGCTGGACTTGAAGGTGATTTTTTGGACCCTCGGCCGCTTGGCTGGCAAAGGAAGCAACTAGCCGTGTGCGGTATTTTTGGTTACTGGGACCGTGGACGGCGTGCGCTTACTGATGAGGCCTTGGCCAGCATGGCGCAGCGGATTGTCCACCGTGGCCCGGACGACGGTGGAATACACCACCGGCCCGACCGAGGTGTCGCCATCGGCAACCAGCGATTGTCGATTATCGACATTGTCGGAGGTCACCAGCCTATGTACTCGGCCGATGGCCGGATTGCGGTGGTGCAGAACGGCGAGATCTTCAACTACGTCGAACTCGCCGCCGAGCTGCGCGCCGAGGGGGTGAAGCTGGACACGGCGTCGGACACTGAGGTGATCCTGCGCCTCTACGAGCGCGAGGGCATCGCCTTCGTGCGCCGACTCAACGGCATGTTCGCCATCGCGATCGACGACGCGCGGGAAGACGCGCTGTACCTCATCCGCGACCGCATCGGCGTCAAGCCGCTGTACTACAGCGACGACGGGCAGCGCTTCTTCTTCGGCTCGGAGATCAAGGCTTTTCGGGCGCTGGACGAGATGCCTGCTTGGGATGGTGCTATCGATTTCGAAGCAATCCACCACTACCTGACGTTCAACTACATCCCCGCGCCCTGGACCATCTGGAAGGACGTCAAGCACGTGATGCCCGGCACGTGGATGAAGCTGCCGCGCTCGGGCCCGCCGCAGGTGCAGCGCTGGTGGCGCCTGGCGGACCAGCGCGAACGCGACCACGGCTTCGACGCCTGGTCCGAGGAGTTCATGGCCACGCTGGACGACGCGACGCGCATCCGCCTGCGCGCCGACGTGCCCTGGGGCGCCTTCCTGTCCGGCGGCGTGGACTCCAGCACCATCGTGGGCCTGATGGCGCGCCACGTGAAGGAGCCGGTCAAGACCTTCTGCATCGGCTTCGCGGACCCGCGCTACGACGAGTCGCCTTTTGCCACCGAGGCCGCGCGCCGCTTCAGCTGTGCCCACACCATGGAGGTGGCGGAGCTGAACATGCTCAACCGCTGGCCGATGGTGCTGTACCACCTGGACCAGCCGCATGGCGACGCGTCCTTCATGCCCACCTTGCGGGTGAGCGAACTCGCGGCCAAGCACGTGAAGGTGGTGCTCACCGGCGACGGCGGCGATGAACTCTTCGCGGGCTACGAGAAATACCAAGCGTTCTTCTCGCAGCCGGGCGCGGCGGACCTGCCGGTGGACCAGTTCCGGCAGCGCTACTTCGACAGCATCTCGTTGTTCACGCCGCAGGCGAAATCCGCGCTGTACCGGCCGGCGCTGCGCGCGCGGCTGGAAGGCGTCGACAGCTACCGCGAGGCCGCCCAGCCGTGGTTCGAGGAAGCCTCGCACTTCGACCGCATCAACCAGGCGCTGTACCTGGACATGCAGCTGCTGCTGAGCGGCAACAACCTGGTCAAGCCTGACCGCATGGGCATGGCGGTGAGCATCGAGGCGCGCACGCCCTTCCTGGACTGGCGGATGATGGAGTTCGCTTTCCGCTCGCGCGGCGCCACCAAGCTGGACCTGGCCACCGGCGACAAGAAGCACTGGTACAAGAAGGCCGCCGCGCCGCTGATCGGCCAGGACCTGGCCTACCGCAAGAAGCAGATGTTCACGGTGCCCATCGGCGACTGGTTCCGCGGGGAGAGTCAGACCTGGCTGCGCGGTTTGCTCGCGGGCAGCGAGCTCCTCAACGCGCATTTCGAAACCGCGGAAGTGACCCGCATGCTGGACAGCCACGTGGCCGGCGCCGGCAACTACACGCGCGAGCTGCGCGCGCTCGCTGCGCTGGCGCTTTGGCACCAGGGATCGCGATGAACCCGCCCGGCGGCAAGCGCCTGCTGTTCGTCACTTACGGCGGTGGCCACGCGCACATGGTCTACCCGGTGGTGCACGCGCTGCGCGCCACCGAGGCGTTCAAACAGGGCCGCATCACCATCGACGTGCTGGGCCTGCCCGCCGCGACTTACACGCTTAACACTAACGGCATCGATTGCCTGCGTTTCCGCGACTTCCTGGACCCGGCGCAGGACGCCGACGCCATCGCCTGGGGCGAGGAGCTGGCTCTCCAGCACCATTCAGCCACCGTGGGCGTGAGTCGCGAGGATTCGGTGGCCTACCTGGGCCTGAACTACAAGGACCTGGTGCTGCAGCACGGCGAGGCGAAGGCCGCGGAACTGTTTGCGCAGCGCGGCCGCCAGTGCTTCCTGCCCCTGCACGCGATGGCCCGAATCTTCGACCGGCTCCGCCCCGATTTCGTGGTGACGTCCAACTCGCCGCGCGCCGAAGCGGCCGCGCTGGCCGTGGCCAACGACCGCGGCATCCCCAGCCTGGCGATGACGGACCTGTTCACCGGCCTGGGCGGCTACGTGCTCAAGGCCGGCAGCATCACCTTCCTGAACGGGCTGGCCCAGGAGATGTTCCTGGCCGATGGCCTGGTGGACCCGGCGGCGAGCGAATTCCACCTTACCGGCAACCCGGCCTTCGACAAGATCCTGGTATTGCCGCATGGCAAAACGCCGGGCTGGATGGAGCGGCAGTTCCCCGGCGTGGGCGGTCGCAAAGCCGTGCTGCACGCGGACATGCCGGCTTGGTGGGATGCGTTGAACAAGCGCTCGTATTTCAAAACCGAGACCGATGTCACGGCTGAGCTGGAGGCCTGTTACACGGCCACCACGGCCAATGGGGCGGCCTATCTGGTGCGCCCGCATCCGTCGCAGGACCGGGCCTTCTACGAGCGGTGGCTGGCTGGCCGTCCCGACGCTTTCCTCGCCGCCGACTGCCCCTTGCACGAGCTGCTGGCCAACGTGGACCTGCTGCTCGCCCGCTCCACGACCGTGGGCCTGGAAGCAGCGCTGATGCGCAAGCGCATCCTGCAACTGGAGGCCGATCGCCACCCCGACCTGCCGCTGGCCGCCATGGGCGTGGCTTGGGGCAGCCGCGGCTACGCGCAGCTGCCCGCCGAGATCGCCCAGGCGCTGGGCGATGACGCGGCCTTCGCCGCCATCCTGGCGGAGATCCCCCGCAAGCTGCCCACGCAGCCAGCGGCGCTTAAAATCGTGGGCATTGTTTTGGATAAGTTGCACCTGGCGTGATGGCCGGAGCGTAGGAGAACCGGATGAGCGATCTCGCCAAGTATGAAACCGATACGCCGCAGGAGGCCTACTACGGCCTGCCGAAGCAGGTGGAGTTTTGCCGCAGCTGCGTCATCTCCAACCAGCGGCCCAATTCCACCATCGAGCAGAAGCACACGCGCGAAACCAAGAAGGAAGTGATCGCCTTCAAGGACGGCATCTGCGACGCGTGCCTGACCAAGAACTGGAAGCAGGGCATAGACTGGACCGAGCGCGAGAAGGAGCTGGAGGCGCTGCTGGCGCCCCACCGCAGCAACGGCGAGCGCTACGACGTGCTCATCCCCGGCTCGGGCGGCAAGGACAGCTTCATGCAGGCCCACCTGCTGAAGTACAAGTACGGCATGACGCCGCTTACGGTGACGTGGGCGCCCCACATCTACACCGACTGGGGCTGGAAGAACTTCCAGGCCTGGATCCACGCTGGCTTCGACAACGTGCTGGTCACGCCCAACGGCCGCGTGCACCGCCTGCTCACCCGCCTGTCCACCGACCGGCTGTTGCACCCCTTCCAGCCCTTCATCATCGGCCAGCGCCACCTGGCGGCCAAGATGGCGGCCAAGTACGACATCAAGCTCATCTTCTACGGCGAGAGCGGGGCCGAGTACGGCAACTCCTCGGCGCACAACAAGAGCTCGCGCCGCGACATGCAGGAGTTCGAGTACTTCACCATGTCCGACGACTCGGACGTGTACCTGGGCGGCACCTCGTTCAAGGAGCTCAAGCAGGACTTCGGCTTCAAGGCTCAGGACTTCGAGCCCTACCTGCCGATCGACCCGCAGCTGTGCGACGCCAAGGGCATCGAGGTGCACTGGCTGGGCCATTACGTGAAGTGGCACCCGCAGAGCGCGTACTACTACGCGGTGGAGCACGGCGGCTTCCAGGCCGCGCCCGAGCGCACGCTGGGCACGTACTCCAAGTACAACTCCATCGACGACAAGATGGACGACCTGCACTACTACACCACCTTCATCAAGTTCGGCATCGGCCGCGCCACCTACGACGCCTCGCAGGAAATCCGGTCGGGCGACATCGACCGCGACGAGGGTGTGGCCCTGGTGCGCAAATTCGACGGCGAGTACCCGGCGCGCTTCGAGAAGGAGCTGTTCGAGTACCTGTCGATCCGCGAGAGCGAGTTCGGCCAGCAGATCTCTTCGAAGTTCAAGCAGCCGGTGATGACGCGCGAGTACTTCGACAAGCTGTGCGACGAGTTCCGCTCGCCGCACCTGTGGAAGCGCGAGAACGGTCAGTGGAAGCTGCGCCACTTGGTGTTCAACCCCTGAGCGGAGCGCCCGGCTTCAGGCGTGCTGGAGCCGGAAGAACAGCTGGCCGTCGAAGGGTGAGGTGGATACCGCGCCGGTGGCGTAGTTGACCGACAGCCGCTCGGCCACCCGCAGGCCCGAGCGCTCGAACAGCCCGGCCATCTCGCCCGGCGTGAACAGGTGGCCCGACGATGGCACCGACTCGTTGCCAATCTTCCACTGGTAGTGCACGTCGCCGCGCTTCTCGTCGAAGGCCAGGGCGTCCAGCACGCGCCGCTTCGCCATGTTCCAGCGCCCGTAGGCCAGCCGGTTGTGGCGGTTGTTCACGTCCAGCAGGATGGAGCCGCCCGGCGCCAGCTTGGCCTTGAGCAGGCCCAGGGTCCTCAGGCGCACGGCGGAGTCGGCCATGTGGCCAAACACGTTCCACAGCACCGTAACAGCGGTGAAGCCGCTGTCCGGCAGCTTGTCCAGTTCGTCGCCGAACAGCTGGTGCACGGGAAAGCCGGCGGTCTTGCGGCACAGCGAGGCCATCTCGCCGCTGGGCTCGACGGCGACGACATCGGTGAGCCCCAGCTGCGAGGTGATCTTGTGCAAGCGGCGGCCGTCGCCCGAGCCCAGGTCCAGCAGGCGCGTGCCGGGTGAGAGGCGGTCAATGACCAGCTGGTCCACCGCGTTGAGGTAGTCGCGGTAGCGGCTGCTGTACTCGGCGTACAGCGGCGCGATGGTATCGTAGGCCTTGAGGGTGTTGGCCTGCGCGTCGGTCACCACGCCGTCCATCCTCCGTCGATGAGCATGTGCTGGCCTGTGATGTAGGCGCCCTCGGGCGACAGCAGCAGCGAGACCATGCCGGAGATGTCGTTCTCCGTGCCCATGCGACCCAGTGGCGTGCGCTTGTTGTAGCGCTCCAGGAACTGGGCATTCTGGCCGCGCTCGATGCCGCCGGGCGACACCATGTTGACGCGCACCTTGGGCGCCAACGCCGTCGCCAGCCAGCGCGTGGTGGACAGCAGGCCGCCCTTGCTGGCGGAGTAGGCGGCCGGATTGGTCATGTCCGTGCCTTCGTACAAGCCCCAATCGGGGCCCACGGTGCTGTACATGGTGCCGATGTTGACGATGGCCGCGTCGTCGGACTTCGCCAGCAGCGGGTGTAGCGCCTGGGCCAGGAAAAAGGGCGCCAGCAGGTTGACACTCATCACCTTGAGCCAGGCCTCATAGCCTTCCTGCTCGAAGGGCACGCCCCAGCCGGGCGCGTCGTCATAGAACGCGGCGTTGTTGACTAGGTAGTCGAGCCGGCCGAAGGCCGACTCGATCTGCGCGCGGATGGCGGCGAAGGACTCCCGCTGCATCAGGTCGGCGTCGATGAAGCGGTGGCCGCCGGGGTGGGCGGCTTCCAGCTCGGCGGCGAAGGCCCGGCCGGCCTCCGCGTTCTTGTCGAGCACGCCGACGAGCACGCCGCGGCCGGCGAGCTTGCGGGCGATGGCGCGGCCGATGTGGCCGGCACCGCCGGTGATGGCGGCAACGTAGCGGGTCATGGCTGGCCCTTTCTGGCCGGGTCGAAGGGGTGGCTGAGCAGCAGAGCGGCCAGGTGGATGTCGTAGTAAGTATCGATGTCCAGCGCCCGCTCGGGCGGGATGACGACGTGGCCCACGCGGCCCTCCATCAGGCGCGTGCAGGTCTGGATGTAGGCCGCGTCGCCCACGTAGACGCAGGTCGTCACGTCGTACATCTCCGGCACGTCCTGCCGGCGCACGGCGGCCGAGCCGGGGATGGCAATGTGGATCAGGCCTTGCGAATCCACCGTCACCATGTTCAGGTGCGGGTTGCGGTGTGCCGGGCTGATGCCGAACAGCACGTCGCAGGGATGCGTGCGGAAGCGCTCCACGGCGGCGTCGATGTCTTGCGGCGCGCGCAGGGGCGACGTGGCGGGCAGCGAGATGAACGGCTGCGCGCCGGGGCCCTTGAACAGCTCGGGGAAGCTGTCGATTGCGTGGCGCCAGGCAACGATCTCCGGCGTGGTGTCGCCGGCGAAGGCGGCGGGGCGGTTCAGTACCTCGGCACCGTGCTCGCGCGCCGCAGCGGCGATCTGCGAATCGTCGGTGGAGACGACCACGCGCCCCACGGACTGGCTGGCCAGCGCGCCGGCGATGCTGTGCGCGATCAGGGGCTTGCCCGCGACCGGGTAGATGTTCTTGTTCTTCACGCCCTTGGAACCGCCGCGGGCGAAGATGAAGGCGGTGGCTGTCATGGATTCAATTCCTGCCGGGTGCCGGTGTCGCTGGCGCGCTTGGCCAGGTCCACGATTTGCAGCACCTTCTGCGCGCTGGCGACATCGGCCCAGCCCTCGAAGCCCGAGGTCTGCGGATACACCGGCTGGTAGCCGACCAGCGCCTTGCTGAAGAAGAAGTCGAACTGGTGCAGGTAGATGTCGTTGCCGTTGGGCAGCTTGGGTGCTTTGAGCGCCCGGCCTTGGGGATGCTCCGGCGTGATGAGATGCAACTCTTCCTTGATCAGGTCTGCCATCAGCGTGCCCTTGCTGCCCACGATCTGCACGGCCATGTTGGCCACGCGCTGCAGGAAGTCCAGCTGCAGGCTGACGCGCTTGTCCGCGTACTCGAGCAGCACTTGGGCCGAATCCTCGACGTCGATCTCCAGCGGGCTCAGGCGCGCGCGGCTGCATTGCAGCGATCGCGGCCAGCCGAACAGCCAGGTGGCGTAGTCGATCTCGTGGCTGAGCTCCAGCAGGGCGCCGCCGCCCAGCTTGTCCTGGCCGCTCACGCCCTGGCGGTAGTCGCTGCCGGGGCGCCAGTCGGGCAGGTACTGGCCGACCTCGACGCGCGCGGTGTGGACCTGGCCGAGCAGGCCGTCCGCCAGGTATTGGCGCATGGCGTGCAGCGCGGGAAGGAAGCGCAGCACGTAGCCCACCATGGTGAAGCCGCGCGAGGCACTGCACAGTTCCGGGAAATCGCCCAGGTCGCTGCCGCGGGCCGCGAGCGGCTTTTCCAGGAAGATGGGAATATGGCGCTGCGCGAAGGGCCGCGCGTTGGCGATGTGCTCGCTGGCGGGGGAGGAGACCAGCACTGCGTCGGGCGTGAAGTCCAGCGCGGCCTGCAGGCTGGTGGCCACTTCGTCTGCGCCCTCGGGCACCGCGCCGTCAGCGGCCGTGTGCTGGCGCCAGACGGCAATGCGGGATTGCGGCAGCAGGCTGCGTGCGTTGCGCAGGTGGCGCTTGCCGATGCTGCCCAGGCTGATGCACAGGATCCTCGGGCTAGTGGAAGTCGGACCAGAGGATGGCTTCATCGTGTTGCTTGTCGCGGCTCAGCTTGAGGCCCAGTACCTTCTCGATCTCGAACGGCTCCACGGCGCCCTGGGTCCAGGGCCGCTTGACGCCCAGCATGGCCTCGGTGAGGGCGGTGCCCGCCTTCAGGCCCGGCGCGGCACACACCACGCTCTTGCGGATCAGCGGGCGGTTGGCCACCTCGGCCGGGACCGGGCGCTTGATGCCGTCGCCTAGGCTGGCGCTGGCATCGCGCACGGCGGCGACGAAGGTTCTGAGCTCCCCGATATCCAGCGACGCCTGGTGGTCGGGACCCGGCAGGTTCTTGTCCAGCGTGTAGTGCTTCTCGATCATGGCCGCGCCCAGGCCGGCGGCCACGGACGCGACCACGTGGCCCAGCGTGTGGTCGGAATAACCGACGGGCACGTTGAACGCCTTGCGCATGCTGACCATGGCGCGCAGGTTGGCCTGGTCCGCGGGGGCGGGGTATTCGGACAGGCAATGCATGAGGGCCAGCTCGCGCGAGCCGACCTGGCCGATCCAGTCGATGGCGTTGGCCACCTCGCCCAGGTAGCTGGCGCCGGTGGACAGCAGCAGCCCGTCGAACTTGCGGGCCATGTGCTGCAGCAGCGGCTTGTTGCTGACCTCGGGGGAGGGGACCTTGACGGTCTTGCAGCCCAGCCGGTCGGCCAGGAAATCGACGCTGCTATGGTCGAACGCGGTGCACAGGAACCCCACGCCGCGCGACTTGCAGTAGTCGAAGGCCTTGGCCAGCAACTCGTCGGGCAGCTCCAGCTTGCGGGCCATTTCCAGCTGGCCGTCGCCTTCGCCGGCTTTCTTCTGGTAGTCGGTGGAGGGCGCGAGGGCCGCGATCTCTTCCTCGGCCTTGAAGCGCTGCAGCTTAATCACGTCGAGCCCAGCGTCTATGCCTTCGTCGATCAGGCGGAAGAGCATGTCTTCCTGCCGGTTGTGGTTGACGCCGATCTCGCCGATGACGATGCAGCGTTCACCCGGCCTGAAGCCGAACTGCTTTGATACGAAATCCATGCCTTCCCCTCAAGGGCGCCAGAAAACGATTTTCTCGGCGTCGGGTGGAGACCCCTGCAGCTCGCGCCACTGGGTCGCCACGGCATTGTAAGCGAGGGGGTCCACGACTCTCTTGCCGATGTGAAAGGTGGCCGTGCCGTTGGTGTTGCTGCGCTTGAAAAGCAGCAGCGGGTCGTCGGCCGCCGCCGTGCGGCCGCCGGTCATGTTGAGGAATTCAACGCCGCCCTCCGCCAAGCCGCGCGACATCGCGAAAAGGCTGAGGTTGCCGGCGCCCAGTTTCGCGTACTCGGTCAGGCTGGCGCCCAGGTGGTACAGGCCCGAGCGGCCGTGCGCCACCGCCATTGAGGCCGCGACTAGCTTGTCGCCTGCGAAGGTACCGAATAGCCTGAGGCCCTGCGGTCCCAGGTTCAGCAGCTGCGCCCAGTACGCGTCGTCGTAGCGGAAGAACGCCGGCGCCTGGTTGCGCTGCATGGTCTCCTCATACAGCGCGCGGAATGCCGACAGGAATCCGAGCAAGGGCAGCTCACGCGCCGCCAGGCCTTCGCGTTCGGCCTTGCGCAGCATGTTGCGCGTCTTGGAGCCCAGCGATTGCAGCAAGGCTTCGGCGGTTGCCGGCAGTTGTGAGGCGGCCAGGGTGCGGTTGGCGAGGACCGTGGCTTGCGGATGGGCGAAGCCCTCGTTGCGGTTGAAGGGGCTGAAGCGCACGAACTCCGCGATGATCTGCTGCCGGGCGCTGTATGCGTCGAACGCGGCCCACGCGGCTCGCAGGAATGCCGGGTCCGTCGTAGTCGCGATGGGGCCGGTGTAGCCGTAGATGCCGGTGATATCGAAGTAGGGTGTGGCACAGCCTTCCAGCACCACCGGCGTCAGCAGGAAGGGATAGACGAAATGCTCGCCTCCCCATTCGAAGCACCAGAGCAGCGGCGACGAGTCCGGGATGCGCAGCGCGTAGGCCAAGTGGTACTCGGGCAAGAAGGTCGCGTCGAACTCGCCCAGCGGGGCCAGCGCCTCGCGCCAGCCAGCTCGCTCGCTCGCGGGGATCAGCCGTTCCATGGCTCAGCGCAGGTCCAGCGGGTCGACGAAGCGCTTGGCCAGCAGGCGCTGGCGGTCCCAGGGGTGCTTCAGGCTGTCCAGGATGCGCGCGACCGTGTCGGGCTGCACATAGGGGTTGCGGCCGTCCAGGCCCGCGCGGAAAGTCGGGTCGGTGGCCTTGGCGATGGCCGCAGCGATCGCTGCCGGCTCCAGTTCGCAGTTCACCACGTTGTCGCCGTGCACGCGGCCCTGCTGGCGCGGGCCGATGTTCACGACCGGCAGCCGGAAGCTCGAGCTTTCCCACATGCCGCTGGACGAGTTGCCGATCATGTAGCGGGCACTGGCCATGGCGGCGTAGTAGTTCTGCGCGCCCAGGGCCTCATACAGGCGGACGTGGGGATGCGCGGCCGCGTAGTCGCGGAACTTGGTGAGGAACAGCTCGCTGGCCGCGTCGGGGTTGGGCGCCGTGAGCACCACGGCGTTGGGAATGCCGTCGAGCGCCTGCAGAAACACTTCCACCTGGCGCACCGGCGCCGCCATGTCGAAAGAGGTGGGATGGAAGGTGGCCAACACAAAGGGTTCGCCCGGCTTCAGGCCGAGCCGGCCATGGATGTCGGGCGAGGCCTGCGCATAGTCGGCCAGCGCCGTGAGCGCCGGCTCGCCGGTGGCGACGACGCGCCAGTCTTCCTCGCCCATTCGCAGCAGGCGGTCGCGGTGTTCGGGCAGCGCCGTCAGGTGCAGGTGCGACAGGGTTGTGAGCGCGTAGCGGGTCTGGTTGTCAGCGGAGCCTTGGGTGATGTCGCCGCCGGAATGGTGGACCACGGGGATCTGAAGCATCGACGCCACCGACACCACGGCCAGCATCTCCCAGCGGTCGCCGATGACGAAGACGTAATCGGGCCGCTTCTCGCTGAAGATGCGCGTGAAGTCAGCCGTTGCGCGCGCATAGGCCGCGGCCAGTTGGACGGGCATATCGTCGTTTTCGTGGAGGAACCGCGTCACGGCATGCAGCCTTAGCCCGTCCGCTTCGATCTGACGCAGCGTGTTGCCGTAGCGCGCCAACGCATGGCTGCCGCCCGCGACCAGGCGCAAGTCGATCGCCGGGTCGGCCTGGGCCGCGAGCGCCACCGGCCTCAGGCTGGCGTAGTCGGACCGGCTCAGGGTGATGAAGCAGACCGAGGGCATATCAGCGCGCCGCCCGCCGGAACTGGCAGTGGAATTCCTCGATCCGCTGGTTTGCCGCCATGTCCGTGCGCTGCACGGTGTCGATCGCATTCGCCTCGAACCAGTCGCCGAACAGCGGGGCGATCTCCTCGCGGGTGAAGAAGTGCGAGATGCCCATGCCCTTGCAGGGGCCTTCGGGGATGTCGTCGTAGGTGCCCGGCTCCAGCTGCCGGCCCTGGCCGTAGCCAGTGCAGCCGGTGCCCCACAGCTTGCTGTAGAACAGCCCGCCGGGCTTGAGCACGCGGGCGATTTCCGCAAGGGTGGCGCGGATCACGTCCGTGGTGTTGGCGTACAGCGCGAAGATGTCCACGGCCGCGTCGAAGTGGGTGTCGGGCCAGGGCAAGCGGCTGAAGTTGCCGACGCGCAGGTCCGGCGCGGGGGAGGGGATGCCGACGTTCTCGTGCGCCAGCCGCGCCCTGGCGATGTCGATGGCCGCTGGCGACACATCAATGCCGTGCACCGCGAAACCTTCGCGGTGCATGAACCAGAGGTTGGCACCGGGTCCGCAGCCGGCTTCCAGCACCTTGACGGCGGCCTTGTCGGCGTCGCGCCAGTTGCGGCCCATGAAGCGCACCAGGTCCTCCGGTGGGTAGCGACCCCACGCGCGGCAGCGGAACTTTTCGTCCCAGTGCCCGGTGTAGTCCGCCCCGCTCATGCGTTGACCAGGTCGCGCACCTTGAACGAGTCCAGGTAGATGTCGCGGCGGAAGAAGGGCTTGACGTCGCGGAAGAGCACCGCCGGCGCGCGTTTGGCGACCTCGGCCTGGAACTGCGCGATCTGTTCGTCGTAGCCGAGCTTGGCGACCTTGAACGTCGAGGGCAGGCGCATCACCGCGTGGTCGGCCAGCACCGCGTCGTGGCTGATGATGCCCAGGTCTTTGCACTCCTGCCAGATCGCGTGGTGCGCCTCGGTGTGGTTGTTCCAGCGCTCCGAGCCGATGGGCGTGGGGCACTCGGAGGTGACGAAGCTGTTGCCGTTGGCGTCCACCTGGCCGCTGTAGATGCCGGCCGAGGCCGTGCGGTAGGTCTTGCCCTCGGGGTCGAAGTTCTGCAGGTAGGTGAAGTCCTTGATGTGCTCGGCCCTGGTGATCATGGTGGCGAACAGCATCGGCGTGCCCGAGACGTAGGAGCTGGTGTCGAAGTCGAAACCCAGCAGCGAGGCCAAGGCCTGCGTGTTGTCGTTGGTCCAGACGAGGCGGTCGGCCTCGATGGTGTGGACCTCGGTCTTCAGCCGCAGCTTGCGGCCCACGGACTCGATGGACTGGATGCCCTGGCCTAGGCACATGGTGACGCCACGGTCCTCCAGCCATTTCTGGGCCCGCACGCACCAGCCGCGCATCGCCTCGCCGGTGTCGGGGTAGATGGAGACGAAGTCGTCGACCTTGCCGAGGGCCTTGCGGCGCGCGGCTAGCACCGAGTCCAGGAACGGGTCGGACGCCTTGAGCGCGATCATCTCCGAGTCGTCCAGGTACTTCAGGCGGCCCAGCGAGGTCTTGGACAGGGCGTCGGACTGTGCCTCGCTGGCGTCGAGGTTGTAGAGGTTCTTGAAGATGCCAGCGAAGATGCCGCCGGCGGTGGCGCCGTAGCGCGCTTCCAGCAGCTCGCGCAGGTTGCGGGGCGCCGGGCCCTTGCTGGCGTTGGCCGCCAGAGCCTGGAGCTCCGCCGTGATGCGCGCCTTGGTGTCGGCCGGCAGCGAAGCCAGGTCCGGCAGCGAGAACCCGTCGGTGCGTATGCCGTTGAAGGCGCTCACCGACACGAAGTCGATGTTGCGCACCTTGCCGTCCATGATCTCGGTGACGTTGTCGGCCAGCTCCTGCGGGATGCCGTCGAACATGTGGACGCCCTTGTCCACCGAGAAGCCCTTGAGCTTGGCCGAGTACGAAATGCCGCCGAAGAACGGCTCGCGGTCGACCACGTAGATCTTCGCGCCTGGCTCCTGCAGCAGCTGCAGCGTGTCGCAATAGCCCCGGAACCCGGCTCCGACGACCACGTAAACCTTACCCATAAACATCGCTCCATGTGGCGGCACCGCGCCGCAGCCCAGGATAACCGCGGGCCGGCGGGCGCAAGTTGATCCGCGTCAGCCGCCGGGGGCGGTGAAAGTGCGCTTGGCGCGCTCGAGGTCGTCGTGGCGGCCGACGTCGACCCATTCGTCCTCGAGGGCGAACACGCCGATTTTATGGCCTTCGTTGACCAGCGACAGCAGCAAGTCGGGCATGTCCAGGACTTGCTCCTTGGGTATTTTCGGCAGTACCTGGGGCGACAGCACATAGATGCCGGCGCTGATCAGGTTGTCGTAGACCGGCTTTTCCACGATACCCTGCATGCAACCGTCGCGGACCTCAATCACCCCGTAGGGGACCTCCAACCGGTGGGCGCGCGCGCAGATGCTGGCGGTGTAGCCGCCCTCGGCGTGGAAGTCCGCCAAGCTGCCGAAGTCCAGGCCCGTGAGGATGTCGCCGTTGGTGACCACCAGCGGGTGCCGGTCGCCGGGCGGTAGCAGCGACAGCGCGCCGGCCGTGCCCAGGAATTCCTTTTCCCGCGCGTAGCGGATGCGGCAGCCGAAGGCGCTGCCGTCGCCGAAGTAGTCCTCGATCATGTGGCCGAGGTAGTTGATGGCGAAAGTGAACTCGCGAAAGCCGTAGTGCGTCAGGCGCAGCAGGATCCATTCGAGGATGGGCTTGCCGCCCACCGGAACCATGGGCTTGGGCATGTCCTGGGTGATGGGCAGCAGGCGCTTGCCCTTGCCACCGGCCATCACTACCACGTGGTTGGGCCGCTCGCCGTGCTGCAGGCCCAGTAGCACGTCGTGCACGGCGATGCCGGCCACGGCACCATCGGGCGTGATCAGCGGCACCTGCTTGATCTCCAGCACGTGCATGGCCTCGAGGATCTTCTGGCGGGGCGAGTGGACCGGCAGCACGTAGGGCTGGCGGTGCATGATCTCGCGCACCGGGCTCTGCAGCCCGTGCCCGCGCAGCAGGCCGCGGCGCACGTCGCCGTCCACCACCGAGCCAGTGAGCTTTCCGGCGGCGTCCACCACGAGCACGATCTTGGCTTGGGCCTGGTCCAGCACCTGGATGGCCTGCAGGACGGGCGCGTCCTCGGGCAGCATGTTCTGTCGCGCGTCCAGCTGCATCGCGTCAGCCACCGATGAAGGGCAGGCCCAGCTTGACGCTGGAGGGGAGGCTGATGAGGCGCCGCGCGAGCGATTCCGTCCGGGACAGGTCCGCACGGGGGTGCTCACGGTACATGGGCAGCATGTGCAGCGGCTGCCAGATGGGACGGCATTGCAGGCCGACCTCGTGCAGGGCCTGCAGGGTGGTATCCAGCCAGCCGTCCTCGGCGCGGTCGGCCACGAGGCTCACCAGCCAGTAGTTGCTCTCGGTGCCAGTCGGCGTGGGCAGGATGCGCATGCCCTTCATGCCCTCGAAGGCGCGCATGTAGGCGCCCGCCAGCGCGCGCTTGGCCGCCAGAAAACGCGGCGCCTGCTCCAGCTGGGCCACGCCCAGGGCGGCGTTGAGGTTGGGCATGCGGTAGTTGTAGCCGACCTGGTCGTGTAGGAAGGCCCACTGGTGCGACTGCTTAGCGGTGGTGGTGAGGTGCTTGAGGCGCAGGTAGAGGTCCTCGTCGTGGGTCGTCACGGCGCCGCCGCCGCCGGTGGTGACCATCTTGTTGCCGTTGAAGCTGAAGACGGCCGTGTGGCGACTGCCCACCGGCCGGCAGCCTTGCGTAGAGCCCAGGGCCTCGGTGGCATCTTCCAGTAGCACCAGGTTCCACTCGCGGGCAATGGCCGCCAGCTCCTCCAGGCGGCAGGGGTGGCCGAAGATGTGCACCGGCATCAGAGCGCGTATGGGCCGGCCCGTGAGCTTGTTGACGGTCTGGCCACCCTGGCGGGTGGCTACTTTCTCCAGGTGAGCGGCTAGGGCCTGCGGGTCAATGCCCAGCGAGGTTTCCTCCACGTCCACGAAATGCGGCACGGCGCCCGCGTGAACCACGGCGTTGGCCGTCGCCACGAAGGTGAGGGCAGGGATGATCACCTCGTCGCCGGGCTTGATGCCCATGACCATCAGGGCCGCGTGGATGGCGCAGGTGCCGTTGACGACGGCCACCGCGCGCGGGGCGCCGCAGAAGCCGGCCAGCTCCTTCTCGAAGCGGTTGACGAACGCGCCGACCGAGGACACCCAGCCCTCGTCGATGCAGGACTTGACGTATGCGTTCTCGTTGCCGGCGAACAGCGGCTCGTGCAGCGCGACGGGGCGCGGGACGTCGCCGATGACCGCCGAGACGGCGGCAATGATCTCAGACGACGTAGCGTTGGACATCATGGTAGTGGCTGCGGTTGACGGGGTCGGCGAACCATTCGAGGCTGCGAGTGAAGCCGAGTTTTAGGCCTTCGCGGTCGGCCATGGCGCTGCGCCAGCCGATCAGGTCCCGGGCCTTGGACGGGTCGCAGACCAGGCGCTCTACCTCGCTGGCGGAGGGGCGCAGGCGCGCCTCCTCAGTCTGTACTTCCAGCGGCTTCCCCGTGATCTCGGCGATTAGCCGCACCGAATCGGCAATGGAGATTTCGTAGCCGGAGCCGAGGTTGATGACTTCGCCCACGGACTTATCGCTGTCGAGCACGGCGATCAGTCCCGCCACGGTATCGGTCACAAAGTTGAAGTCGCGCGTCGGCGTGAGCGCACCGAGCTTGAGCGATGGTGTGTCGCTCAGGGCCTGTAGCATGATGGTGGGCAGCACCGCGCGCAGGCTCTGGCGCGGCCCGTAGGTGTTAAAGGGTCGGGCCGTGGCGACCGGCGTGTCAAAGGCGCAGTAGTAGCTGTGCGCCATCTGGTCGGCGCCGATCTTGCTGGCTGAGTAGGGGGACTGGCCCACCAGCGGGTGGGTTTCCGGAATCGGCACTACCTGCGCCGTGCCGTACACCTCGGACGTGGATGTGTGGACCACCTTGCCGATGCCCAGGTCGCGCGCGGCCTGTACCACATGCAAGGTGCCGGTCACGTTGGTGTCCACATAGGACGAGGGCGCGGCGTAGGAATAGGGGATGGCGATCAGGGCCGCTAAGTGCATCACCGCGTCGCAGTCGCGCATAGCTTCGCGCACAGAAAATGCGTCGCGCACGTCGCCCATCACCAGATCGACTTTCGCCCGCGTGGTCGGCGGCAGGGCGTCTAGCCAACCGTAGCGGCCGAAGGAGTTGTATAGGGCCATGGCCCGGACCCGGCGGCCCTGTGTGATCAAGGCCTCGACGAGGTGCGAACCGATGAATCCCTCCGCACCGGTAACCAAAATGTGCTGGAACTGTGTCATTGAAAACTGGTTGCTTTCGAGCAGGTACTATACAAGCCCCTTCATCGAGACTTTTAAAAAACGTTTTGGCTGGCATCCGCATCATTCCTCGGCTCGATATCAAGGGCGCCAACCTTATTAAGGGTATTCACCTTGAGGGGCTGCGAGTTGTTGGCGACCCTCACGCATTTGCCTTGGACTACTACCGCCAAGGTGCTGACGAGCTGGTCTTCATGGATGTCGTTGCTAGTCTGTACCAACGCAACAACCTTGTTGAGATTGTTGAACGGGCAGCTGATCAGGTGTTTGTGCCGATTACTGTGGGTGGAGGGATTCGTTCATTGAATGATGTGCATACCATGCTGCGTTCTGGGGCCGACAAAGTCGCCATAAACACCGCAGCTGTCGCCCGGCCGGAGTTGATCACCGAAGTGTCCCAGCGCTTTGGAGCGCAATGCATGGTGCTATCCGTGGAAGCCAAGCGCAGAGCGGATGGACGTGGGTGGGAAGCGTTTACCGACAACGGGCGCGAACATACCGGATTGGACGTGGTCGAGTGGGTTGAACGGGCCGTTGTGCTGGGTGCTGGGGAGATCATGCTGACCTCCATAGACCAAGAGGGTACGCGCAAGGGCTTCGATGTGGATCTCGTGCGCGCTGTCGCAGCCCGGATCCAAGTGCCGATCATTGCCAGCGGCGGATATGGACGCCCCTCCGATCTTGCCCTGGCTGTGAAAGAGGGCGCTTCCGGACTTGCCATTGCTGATGCATTGCATTGGAAGCGCACCTCGGTGCGTGTACTGAAAGCTGAAGCGCGAGCGTCCGGGCTGGAGGTTCGGCTGTGATCGCTCCCGCAGTTACCGTCATTGACTACGGCATAGGCAATTTGCTGAATGTTGTGCGTGCTTTGCAGCGTTGCGGAGCGGACGTGACGGTCGTGTCCCAGGCCACGCAAGTCAGTGAGTTACCTGATCGCCTGGTGCTGCCGGGTGTCGGCGCTTTCATTGGTGGCATGCAGGAGATGTGCCAGCGCGGTTTTGATGACTTGGTCAAGCGCTTTGCTGCCACTGAGCGGCCCTTTTTGGGTATTTGTGTTGGCGCGCAGATGTTGTTTGAGTTTGGTGAAGAGTACGGCGAACACGCGGGGTTGGGTTTAATTCCCGGCCGCGTGCAGCAAGTGCCGCAGATGACGCCAGCCGGTGGTGTGCATCGTATCCCCCACATAGGCTGGAGTGAGTTGCACAGACCGGCTGCATGCTGGGATTGGGCCGAGTCGCCGTTGGCGCGGATGCCGGAGCGCGGAACTGTGTATTTTGTGCATTCCTATGCACCTGTTCCGGTCGATGATGCCCACCGTTTGGCTGACACCTATTACGACGGCGTTCGTATTTGCGCTGCTGTTGGTAAGGGCAACATTTGGGGCTGTCAATTTCATCCTGAGCGCAGTGGTGAGAATGGCCTGGGTGTGCTGCAGTCCTTTATCGCGCTTTAAGGGTGGTACGTGCAATTGTTCCGTTCTACGCTGCTTCTGTTCGTGACTGACTTGACGCTGGCGTTGCTTGCTTGGTGGGTTGCCTTTTGGTTGCGCTTCAATCTAGATATTCCAGAGGAGTTCATCCAACTCGCGTTTTTGGCTAGTCCATGGTGTGTTGGTGCTTACACCGTGGGTTTCATTTCTGCGAGGGTTTACCGGCAAGTATGGAGCTACATCGGTTTGCCTGAACTGCGACAACTGGCCATTGGTATTGGGTTGGGGGCTCTGTTGACGGCCGCTGGTGTGTTGATGTTGCGTTTGCCCGCTTTTCCTCGCTCCGTCCTGCTGCTGCAACCTCTAATTGCACTTGTTTTTTTGGGGGCGGCTCGTGCCGGGTGGCGCACCTTGGTGGAACGGCGGCAAGGGGGTAAGCACGGCAGGGCAGTGTTGATCATTGGTACGCTGCAAGAGGCCTCGGACGCGTTGCGAGCACTTAAGGGGTCGTCGCAATGGCGGGCTGTCGGAATCTTGTCACCGCAGAAGGCCGACGCAGGGCGAGCGTTGCATTCCGTGCGTGTTTGGGGGACGTCGGATGATTTGGTGCGGCTGTCGGAGTCAATGAATCTGAGTGCTGTGCTTGTTGCTAGTCAGCCTGGCTCGGTTGGGCGACGTGAAATGCTGTTGCAGGCAGCAAGTAGTGGCATTCCCATGTTGACGTTGCCGCGCCCAGATGAGTGGATTAGGGGTGATGGAGTAACTCCTCGCAAGCTGGAGCTTGAGGATCTTTTAGGCCGCACTCCTGTGCAGTTGGACGTTGCCGGGCTTGCGGATCTGTTTTCAGGACAGACGGTGCTCGTTACTGGAGCTGGTGGTTCGATTGGCTCGGAGTTGTGCCGCCAGATTGCTCGATTCGGTGCGCACTGCCTAGTGTGTGTGGATGTATCGGAGTTCGCCGTCTATCAACTGGAGCAAGAGCTGCGTGAGGCGCACCCCCAGATGCGCGGCGTGTATTACACGGCAAACGTGCGTGATCCTGAGCGGCTTTTGGCCATTGCGCGAAAGCATCGGCCTGTGGCTTTTTTCCACGCCGCGGCGTACAAACATGTTCCGCTCATGGAGCAGCTCAATGAAATTGAGGCGCTTCGCACCAATGTCATAGGTACGCTCCATGCAGCGCGCGTCGCTGGGGAGTGTGGTGCCAGTCGTTTTGTCATGATTTCGACAGACAAAGCCGTTAACCCGACAAATGTGATGGGAGCGAGCAAGCGTTTGGCTGAACAGATGGTGCAAGCTGTTGCGACGACCTTTCCATGCACACAATACGTGTCTGTACGGTTTGGCAATGTTCTGGGCTCTAGTGGATCGGTGGTCCCCTTGTTTGCTCGGCAAATTGCCGAGGGTGGGCCTGTCACCGTCACCCATCCTGATATCGTGCGTTACTTCATGACAATTCCCGAGGCGGCGCAGTTGGTGCTACAGGCGGGGCTCGTGGGGCGCTCTGGGCAGATCTTTGTACTGGACATGGGCGAGCCTGTGAAGATTGTTGAGTTGGCGCGCATGATGATTCGCCTTTCTGGCAGCAATGAGCAGGACGTGCCGATTACATTCACTGGCCTTCGCCCTGGCGAAAAGCTGTACGAGGAGTTGCTTGCGAGCGATGAAGCAAGTATCGCAACCCCTCATCCTAAATTGAGAATTGCCAAGACATCGAACGGTCATGGCATTGATGTGCACGCAATCCTGTCTTGGATCACGAACGCAGGGCCTGAGCCTGACGAAGTTCGATTGCGGGAGTGGCTGCATAGCCAGGTGCGAGAATACATGCCAGTGCGCAAGCTATAAATCGACGATACGCTGGCGATGTTTTGGTCTTGGACCTGTATTCCGTCTTTGATTTGGAGCTACTGCGCAATCCCCGTCCTCTCCAACACATCCCCCACCAACTCCAGCCGCACCAGCGGATTCTCTAACTCCATCAAACGCTGCTTGAGTTCCAGCGGTACCGGCAACAGTTCGCACCAGCGGTTGGACACCCAGCCGCAATCGTCCAGTTGCGCTTCGGTGGGGGTGATGGCGTTGGGGGTTTCGGGGTCGCGTTGCTGCAGCGTGTGCAGCACCTGTGCCAGTGCGATGGCCGCTTTCTTGAGGTCGTCGGGTACGGGAACCGGGAGGTCGGGGTCCAGATGGTCCACGTCCGCGATCCACAGGCCGTGGGGCAGGTGGTGGCGCTGGGTAATGCGAAACCGTTGGCTTGCGCGGCACATCAGGGTGATCAGGCCCGGCTGAGGGTGATCCAGCTGTTCAATGATCGCCAGGGTGCCGACGTCGTTGAAGCGCTCTTCGGGTGCGCCCGCCTGGCGCACTTCGTGCCCGTGGGTGAGTGACACCACGCCAAATGGTGCGCCTGCCTGGTGGCATTTGCGCACCATGTCCAGGTAACGCACCTCGAATACGCGCAGCGCCAGCACGCCGCCCGGGAACAGCACGGAGTTCAGAGGGAAAAGGGGCAGCGATGACAGGGTGAGGGCTTGGGACATGAGCGGGGTAAGGCGCCTTGGACCGCTATCATCCCACGATCCCACGGCTCAGCCCGCTTTCGGTCCCGCCTTTGTTTTTTGTTTCCTCCGCCCCTTTTTCCAACCATGCTCTTTCAGATCGCTTCTTTCCTGCTTGACGTTGTTGGTGGCTTGCTCACCGGGGCCTGCCTGCTGCGCCTGTACATGCAGTGGCAGCGTGTTCCGTTCGCCAACCCGGTGGGCGGGCTGGTGTTTGCCCTGACAGACTGGCTGATCATGCCGCTGCGCCGGGTGATTCCGCCGGTGGGGCGCTGGGATGTGTCGAGCCTGGTGGCCGCTGCATTGCTGCAGCTGGTGCAGTACGTCCTGTTGACTTTGTTGCTCGGGGCTGCGTCTGCATGGGCCTGGTTGCCGTGGCTGGCCCTGTTTGGCCTGGCCCGGGTGGCGGTGTCGGGGCTGATCGGCCTTTTGATCGTCTACGCCGTGATGTCCTGGGTGCAGGCGCGTTCGCCGCTGTCCGATGTGATTGCGCGGCTGTGCGAGCCGGTCCTGCGGCCGTTCCGCCGGATCATTCCGCTGGTGGGGGGCATCGACCTGTCACCCCTGGCCGCGCTGGTGCTGTTGCAGGTGGTCATGATTGTGCTGGGCCATTTGCAGGCCAGCGTCATGCGTTGAGCCCAAAAAACGACTTAAAAACGGCCTCTGCGCGCAATGGGTAAGCCTGGGTAGCTATCAAAAGATGAGTAAAAGGCCGTGCTGGGTACTGGATAGGCGCGGCCATTCACTTCGCATCTGCAGGCAGTTACATCACCGCATCCGCTGGAAGGCGCTGCAGCATGGCCAGGCTGCTGGCCACGGTGTTGCGCAGCTCGCGGCGGTCGCAGATGAAGTCCACTGCGCCCTTGGTCTGCAGGAACTCGGCGCGCTGGAAGCCCTCGGGCAGCGTCACGCGCACGGTCGATTCGATCACGCGCGGGCCGGCAAAGCCGATCAGGGCCTTGGGCTCGGCGATCACGATGTCGCCGACGAAGGCAAAACCAGCAGAGACGCCGCCCATGGTCGGGTCGGTCAGCACACTGACGTAGGGCAGGCCCTTCTTGGCCAGGCGGGTGAGGGCGGCGTTGGTCTTGGCCATCTGCATCAGGCTCAGCAGGCCTTCCTGCATGCGCGCGCCGCCGGTGGCCGTGAAGCAGATGAAGGGCACCTTTTGCTCGATGGCGGTTTCCACGCCGCGCACGAAGCGCTCGCCCACCACGGAGCCCATGGAGCCGCCCATGAAGTCGAACTCAAAGCACGCCGCCACCACGTTGATACTCTTGACCGCGCCACCCATGACGATGAGTGCATCGGTTTCGCCGGTGTTCTCCAGGGCTTCCTTCAGGCGCTCGGGGTACTTTCGGCTGTCCTTGAACTTGAGGGCATCCACGGGCAGCACTTCCTGGCCGATCTCATAGCGGCCTTCGGCGTCCAGGAAGGAGTCCAGGCGCGCACGGGCGCCAATGCGGTGGTGATGGCTGCAGTGGGGGCAGACGTTTTGGTTGTGTTCCAGGTCGGCCTTGTAGAGCACCGCCTCGCAGCTGGGGCACTTGATCCACAGGCCTTCGGGCACG
>CAYXSL010000048.1:11930-26200 GCA_964466605.1 uncultured Verminephrobacter sp. | reverse complement strand
GAGGCCGAGGCGCTGCTGCTCGAAAACAACCTCATCAAGACGCTGAACCCCAAGTTCAACATCCTGTTCCGCGACGACAAGAGCTACCCCTATCTCAAGATCACCGGCACGCCCGGCACCCACACACGGGGCGATGCGCCGGGGCAGGTGTTTCCGCGCATGGCGTACTACCGGGGGGCTGTGGACAAGAAGCACCGCTACTTCGGCCCGTACCCCAGCGCCTGGGCCGTCAAGGAAACCATTCAGCTGCTGCAAAAGGTCTTCCGGCTGCGCACCTGTGAAGACACGGTGTTTGCCAACCGCACGCGCCCCTGCCTGCTGTACCAGATCAAGCGCTGCACCGGGCCCTGTGTGGACCTGATCTCGCCCGAGGCCTATGCCGCCGACGTGCAGCATGCCGAGGCGCTGCTGCGCGGCGAAACGCAGGAGCTGCTGCAGGCGCTGGAGGCGCGCATGATGGCGCATTCGGACAAGCTCGCATTCGAGCAGGCGGCCGAAGTACGCAACCAGATCCAGGCGCTGTCGCGCGTGCTGCACCAGCAGTCCATCGAGACGGTGGACGACAAGGATGTGGACATCCTGGCCGTGCGCGTGTTGGGTGGCCGTGCCTGCGTGAACCTGGCCATGGTGCGCGGTGGCCGTCACCTGGGGGACAGGCCGTATTTCCCGGTTCATGTGGAAGATGCTGCGGCGGTGTATGCGGAAGAGGGGGCTGAGGAGGCAGGCACTGTGGCGGGTGTTGATGGGGAAAACGCTGCACCTGCACAACCCACCCGCCCCGTGGAGGCGCTGGTGCTCGAAGCCTTCATCGCGCAGCACTACATCGGCGTGCCCGTGCCCCCGCTGCTGGTAACCAGTGTGCCGGTGGACAAGGCCTTGCTGGATGCGCTGACTGAACAAAGCGGCCTGCGCGTGAACGCCATCCACCAGCCCCGCGAGCAGCGCCGCGCGTGGCTGGACATGGCGCAAAAGAACGCCGACCTGCAACTCGCCCGCCTGCTGGCCGAGGAGGGCTCGCAGCAGGCCCGTACACGGGCGCTGGCCGAGGCGCTGGACCTTCCGCCAGAAGACCTGGACCAGCTCACCATTGAATGTTTTGACATCTCGCACACCGCGGGCGAATCTACCCAGGCATCGTGTGTGGTGTTTCACCACCACAAGATGCAGAGCAGCGAATACCGCCGCTACAAGATCGAAGGCATCACCGGGGGCGACGACTATGCCGCCATGCGCCAGGTGCTCACGCGCCGTTACAGCAAGGTGGTGGAGGCACAGCGCGAGGAGGGCGGCATCGACTATGCCCAATCGCCCGAGGCGCAAGCCGCAGCCCGCCCCAAGGGCCAGGCGCGCCTGCCCGACCTGGTGCTCATCGACGGCGGCAAGGGCCAGGTGGGCGTGGCGCGCGAGGTGTTCACCGCGCTGGGGCTGGACCTGACGCGCATCGTGGGCGTGGAGAAGGGCGAGGGCCGCAAGGTGGGCCTGGAAGAGCTGGTGTTTGCCGATGGACGCGAGAAGGTCTACCTGGGCAAGGATTCGGCTGCGCTGATGCTGGTGGCGCAGATCCGCGACGAGGCGCACCGATTTGCCATCACCGGCATGCGCGCTGCGCGGGCCAAGGTGCGTGTCGGAGGCGGGCAGCTTGAAGAGATTGCGGGCGTAGGGCCCAAGAAGCGGGCCCGCCTGCTGCAGCGGTTTGGCGGGGTGCGCGGCGTGGCGGCCGCCAGCGTGGAGGACCTGGCCACGGTGGATGGCATCTCGCGCGAGCTGGCCGAAGAAATTTATCGGGCGCTGAGATAGGCCTTATCGACGGCGCCATGGCCGTGCCGTGACACAATCGCCGCCATGTTCTGGACTATCCCCACCCTGATGACCTGGACGCGCATCGTCGCGATACCTTTGATCGTGGGGGTGTTCTATGCGCCGCTGGACCCGGCCACGCGCAACCTGATTGCCACCGTGATGTTCGTGGTGTTCGCCGCCACCGACTGGCTGGACGGCTACCTGGCCCGCAAGCTTAACCAGACCTCGTCCTTCGGCGCGTTTCTCGACCCGGTGGCCGACAAATTTTTGGTGTGCGCCTCGCTGCTGGTGCTGGTGCATCTGCAGCGCGCCGATGTGTTTGTGGCGCTCATCATCATCGGCCGCGAGATTGCGATCTCGGCCCTGCGCGAATGGATGGCGCAGATCGGTGCAAGCAAAAGCGTGGCCGTGCACATGATCGGCAAAGTGAAGACCACGGTACAGATGCTGGCCATCCCCTTCCTGCTGTACGACGGGCGCCTGTTCGGCCTGATCGACACGGGCGTGTGGGGCACCTGGCTCATCTGGGCGTCGGCCGTGCTCACGGTCTGGTCCATGGTGTATTACCTGCAGAAGGCGCTCCCCGAAATCCGGGCCCGCGTCAAGTAAATATCAAGCTTTTTGGGCCGTCTGCGCGCCCTGGATAAGCGCAGGTAGCTATATTTATAGGAGCATTCGCGTGGCGAAACATCGCATTGCTGTGGTGGCCGGCGACGGCATTGGCAAAGAGGTCATGCCCGAAGGCCTGCGCGTGCTGGATGGGGCCGCGCGCAAGTTTGGCATCGATCTGCACTTCGACCATTTCGACTTTTCGAGCTGGGATTACTACGAGAAGCACGGCAAGATGCTGCCCGACAACTGGAAGGAGCAGATCGGCGGTCACGAGGCCATCTACTTCGGTGCGGTGGGTTGGCCCGAGAAGATCGCCGACCATGTCTCGCTCTGGGGCTCGCTGCTGCTGTTCCGCCGCGAGTTCGACCAGTACATCAACCTGCGCCCCGCACGCCTCATGCCGGGGGTGATCGCCCCCGTGGTGCGCCGCGACGGTAGTCCGCGCCTGCCTGGCGAGATCGACATGCTCATCGTGCGCGAGAACACCGAGGGCGAATACTCCAGCATCGGCGGGCGCATGTACGAAGGCACGCCGCGCGAGATCGTGATGCAAGAAACGGTGATGTCCCGCCACGGCGTGGACCGCGTGCTGAAGTTCGCCTTCGATCTGGCCCAGTCGCGCCCCAAGAAACACCTGACCAGCGCCACCAAGTCCAACGGCATCGCGATCACCATGCCATATTGGGACGAGCGCGTGGCCGAGATGGCCAAGGCCTATCCCGACGTGACAGTGGACAAGTTCCACATCGACATCCTCACGGCCCATTTCGTGCAGCGCCCCGACTTCTTTGATGTGGTGGTGGCCAGCAACCTGTTTGGCGACATCCTTTCGGACCTGGGGCCGGCCTGCACCGGCACCATCGGCATCGCGCCCAGCGCCAACCTCAATCCCACGCGCACCATGCCGTCTCTGTTCGAGCCCGTGCATGGCTCGGCGCCCGACATTGCGGGGCAGGGCATTGCCAATCCGATCGGCCAGATCTGGTGCGGCGCGATGATGCTGGACTTCCTGGGTTACCGCGCCGCGCACGACGCGGTGCTGGCCGCGATCGAGGCCGTGCTGGACCCGCAAAGTGGCGGGCCCCGGACCCCTGATCTGGGCGGCAAGTCCCACACGAAGGACGTTGGCAAGGCCATTGCCGAGGCGCTGTCGGCCGTTTGAGTGGCTCCGGAATTAGGGTGTCAATCCGGGATGCTGCCCATACGGCGTGTTTGAGACAAAACGGCTCTGCAAGCCCTGTCGCTGCGTGAAATACGACTAGAATTCATCGCAACGCTGCCTCAAACCAGCGTGCTGTATTGACACTCCGAAACTCGATGGCTTTAATCTGATGCAGCAGCCCCTGCTGTGTATGCCAGTCATTCCCCCGCCTGCTCTCCAACAGCCCCCGGCTGTGTCGTCAGGCGTGTGAAGACCAGATATCCGCGAGACATTCCATCAACTCTTTTCCGAGAGGCTTCTTGTGAACAAAACCGAACTGATCGAGCACATCGCTACCAACGCCGACATCTCCAAGGCCGCTGCTGCGCGTGCTTTGGAATCCACGATCGAGGCTGTCAAGAAGACTCTCAAGAAGGGCGGCACGGTGTCGCTCGTCGGTTTTGGCACTTTCGCTGTGGGCAAGCGCGCTGCCCGCACGGGCCGCAATCCCCGCACTGGCGCTACGATTAAAATCAAAGCTGCTAAAGTTCCAAAGTTCCGTCCTGGCAAGGCATTGAAAGACGCCTTGAACTGAGGATCAAGTTTAGGTGGGGTCCTTAGCTCAGTTGGTAGAGCGGCTCCTTTACACGGAGTAGGTCGGCGGTTCGAGACCGTCAGGACCCACCATCACCGAACAAAGGCGAACGCAAGTTCGCCTTTTGTTTTTTGCCTCTGAAAGATCGACCATGTTTGAATCCATCCGCAAGCACTCCAAGATCGTGATGATCTTCTTGTTCTTGCTGATCATTCCTTCGTTTGTGCTGGTAGGCATTGACAGCAACTACTTCTCTGAAAAGAGCCCGGTGGTGGCGCGTGTCGATGGAGACAACATCAAGCAGACAGACTGGGACAATGCCCACCGCATGGAGACGGACCGCATTCGCGCGCAGTCTCCCACGGTCGATCCCAAGCTGCTGGATTCGCCCAGCGCGCGTTATGCCACGCTGGAGCGCCTGGTGCGTGACCGCGTGCTGGCTGCAGCAGCGCAAAAAATGCACCTCATCACCAGCGATGCGCGCCTGGCACGCAGCCTGCAGGAGATCCCGGCGATTGCCGGGCTCAAGCGTGCGGATGGAACCCTGGACGCCGAGGCCTACCGCGCCTTGGTGGCTGGCCAGGGCCTCACGCCCGCAGGCTTCGAGGCCAATGTGCGCCGCGACATCTCCATCAACCAGGTCATGGGTGGGGTGATGGGCTCGGCCTTTGGTACGGATGCGCAGGTCAAGCTGGCCCTGAATGCCCTGTACGAGCGGCGCGACATCCAGGTGGCGCGTTTCAATGCATCCGATTTCGCTGGCAAGGTCACGCCCACGGATGCGGACCTCGAAACCTACTACAAAGCCCACCCCGCACAGTTCCAGCAACTGGAGCAAGCGGCCGTTGAGTATGTGGTGCTGGACCTCGACAGCGTGCGCGCCACCATCTCCCTGAGCGAAGACGACCTGCGCACCTACTACAAGGAAAACGTGGCACGCATGACGGCCAAGGAAGAGCGCCGTGCAAGCCACATCCTCGTCAATGCTGCCAAGGACGCACCGGCCGCAGACCGCGAGAAGGCCAAGGCCCGCGCCGCCGAACTGCTTGCCCAGGTGCGCAAGGCGCCGGCGAGTTTTGCGGACGTGGCGAAAAAGTCTTCCGACGACAAGGGCTCGGCCGTGGTCGGTGGGGACCTGAACTTCTTCGCCCGTCGTGCCATGGTCAAGCCTTTCGAAGATGCGGCCTTTGCACTGAAGAAGGGCGAGATCAGCGATGTGGTGGAGAGCGATTTCGGCTTTCACATCATCCAGTTGACCGACATCAAGACGCCCCGCCAGCCCTCGTTTGAGGAACTGCGCCCATCGATGGAGGCCGAACTCAAGCAGCAGCAGGCCCAGCGCAAATTTGCCGAAGTGGCTGAGTCTTTCACCAACGGTGTGTACGAGCAGGCCGACAGCCTGCAGCCGGTGGCCGACAAGCTCAAGCTGAAAGTGCAGACGGCCACGGGGGTCACCCGCACCGCAGCGCCTGGCGCCAAAGGCCCCTTGGCCAATGCCAAGTTCCTGGAAGCACTGTTTGCATCGGACTCGGTGCAGAACAAGCGCAACACTGAGGCCGTCGAAGTGGGCCCCAGCCAGATGGCAGCAGGCCGCGTGACGACCTACACCCCGGCACGCACGTTGCCGCTGGAGGAAGTGCGCGCCCGCGTGCGTACCCTCTATGTGGCGGAAAAGGCGGCGGAACTGGCGCGCAAGGAAGGCGAGGCCAAGCTGGCTGCCTGGAAGGCAGCGCCTGCTTCGGCCACAGGCCTTTCTGCCGCCACGGAAGTATCGCGTGAACAACCCCAGAACCTGCCTCGCCCGGTCATTGACGCCGCCTTGCGCACACCTGCCGATGCCTTGCCCGGCTGGACGGGCGTGGACCTGGGTGCCGCTGGCTACATGGTGGTCAAGGTCAACCGCGTGGTACCCCGTCAGGCTCCGGATGCACAGCGTGCCCAGCAAGAGCGCCAGCAGTACGAACAGTGGCTGACGACAGCAGAAGGCGTGGCCTACTACGAATTGCTCAAGCAACGCTTCAAGGTGCAGATCAAGGCCCCGCGTCCTGACGCTGCAGCCCAAGTCACTGCAGAAAATTAAGCAATTTGGTCTGGGAGGGTAAAACCCAGGCTATAATACAAAGCTACGGTGGCTGTAGCTCAGTTGGTAGAGTCCAGGATTGTGATTCCTGTTGTCGTGGGTTCGAGCCCCATCAGCCACCCCAAAATGCAAAGCGCTGCAACGGAAACGTTGCAGCGCTTTTTGCTTTGTGCCTGCGCATGAAGCGACAGATGGCGCAGGCACTTACTGGTTTCATCGGTCGGGAGTGGCGAGTTCACGCAGCCTGTGGCCTGTGTGGGTGCCCGGTCGTTGTCGCCGATTCTGTGAAACGGGGTGGGGGGATTGGGAGGATGGGCCTGAAGATGGCTGGCCTGCCCGGAGGGACTCGAACCCCCGACCTATAGCTTAGAAGGCTATTGCTCTATCCAGTTGAGCTACGGGCAGAAAGGCTTTCGGCGGTGACGCCTACTGGCTGGGCGGAGTGTCCGCCACTGCGTTGATGCAGAGGCTGGATCATACCCGGCATGTAGACACCTTCCTGCAAGAAGTTCTCTGATTTTGTAGTGCCGGGGGAGCCATTATGCAAAGCCATATGGGAGCGTGCCAGGCGCGCTACTTGCCGCAACCCCTTCCCCAGCCGCACGGCGTGTCCCTTGTCCGCACCATGCCGCAGCCCCCTTAGGTTGGCGCTGGTGCAGGGTTATCTGGTCACCTGCCTTCGTTTGCCGGTGCTGGTGGGTTATCTGTTGGGGGGAGGAGGGGGTGATTGGGCTGTTCACCCCGGCGTTTGTGGCGGATGCGGCCATGGCCGGTCAGTCGGCCTAGATCGGTGTAGTGCTGCTGATGTTTGGTGTGGGCCCGTATTTCTCACTGGGCGACCTGCTGGCAGTGCGCAAGATTGCCGTCCCTGGGGTGGTGGTGCAGGTGGCGTGGCTCGGCCGAAGACGGGCTGGCCCTTCGGATGTCGTCATGTGCTGGTGCGGTCCCGGGTGCCGCCGGCGCGCTCCATCAGCCCTGCACCCCTGCTGGAACCGGTGTGATGTAAGCAAAAAAAGGGCTCTGCGCGCGACCATAAAGGATTTATTGCTATTGAATGTATAGCAATCCCGTGTTGTCGCCTTTTCCGGGATACCCCAGCGCGCTTGCGCCGGTCATGAATCGGTTTGCACAGGGCTGGCTGCCCGCCAAAAGCAGGTTGGCCATGCCGACCATCCAACATATCTCGCCGCCACCGGTGCGTCTGTACGTTGCGGTGGCTTGGTCCCTCGGTGCGCAGGCGGTTTGCACAGCCGCTACAGGGGGCGAGGGTGCCGCGTCCCTTCGTCGGGGCGCGGTTGACGAGCTACTCGGTTTCTTCAAACACCAAGGCGGGTGTGGCCATGACACGAGCCATCTGGCCCAGGTCTTCGATCAACCGGTTGGCGAAATAGCTGTTCTGCGTGTCGGGCTCCAGGGCCGCCACGGCCAGGTTGGCGCGGGGCTGGTTCAGCGGGACATAGAAGCTGCCCGCCGGGGCATCCACGGCGCTGCGCACGGTGGACACCTGGACGCGCACGATGCCGGTGCCGCCGGCAATCGTGCCAATCACGTCCTGGCGGTCACCGGTTTCGCGCGCGGTTTCCCGGTAGGTTTCGGCCAGCATGGCGCCTGGCTCGGCCACACGCATCACTTGCAGACCCAACAGCCGCAGGCGCTCTACGGCCGTTGTGGAGCTCGCCGCCAGCCAGTACCCGCAGGGGCGGGGGCGCGACTTGGTAGCCCGCAGGGTGAGCGACGAGTTCCAGTCCACGCGGATGGAGCGGTCTGCGCCGGTCTCCGGGTCCAGGAAGTCCAGGTCCCGCTGGGTGGGGGTGGCAGCAGCCTCGACCACCACCTGGTCGCGGCAGGCCTGGGCACTCACGTCCCGGGCGACAAACGAACGCACCTGTTCGAGGTTGGCGGCCCGCTCGGCCGTGCTGCGCAGGGCGCTGGAGATGGCGGTGACCTGCGAATGCACGCGGCGCTGGATGTGCATGCGGCCAATGCCTACGCCGCGTGTCTCGATGAGCAGGCTGACGGTGTTCTTGAGGCCATGGACGTTGCGCCCTGTGTCGGGCTGTGTACCGCCCATGGAGATGCGCTTGTCCTCCAGGTTGGTCGAGGTGGTGTAGTACCAGTCGCTGGTGATGCCCTGGGCCTTGAGTGCGGCCACCATGGGCTGGTGGTACCACTCCTGCGAGGCCTTGGTGAGGAACTCGGGGTAGTTGGCCGTGGTGGTGTATTGCAGCAGGGCGTCGTAGCGCTGGACGGCGTTGAACTTCTGCAGGTATCGGCCCACCACGGTGTATTCGTGGGCATCCACGACGAGGATGGGACGGTAGTCGTTGATGACCTGGGCCAGTGCGCGGGCCTCGGGGGTGCTGAGCAGCAGGTGGTCGCGGTTCATGTCCGTTCCATTGGCCGTGACGCGGGTGCCCACCTCGGCGCCATCCGGGTTGGCGCGTGGCACCACCACCACGTTGATGCGGTCCAGCAGGGGCTCCAGCAGCCCCTGGGCCAGTTCACTGCTGATAGCCAGCAAGGCTTCGCTGCCTGCCGGCTCGTCACCATGCTGCTGGCCGATCAGCACCACAGTGGGGCGGCCGCTGTTGTCCAGGCTGGCGGGGTCTGTGCCGGCTGCGCGGGTGAGCAGCAGCCCCTGGATGGGCTCACCGCGTTGCGAGGCGCCGATGTTGAGCAGCTTCGTGCGTGTGGCCCCACGGGGGGCCGCATCCGCCAGGGATCGCAGCCACTGGCCCAGCTCGGCGTTGGTGGTGAAGGCCCGGCGATCCTGTGCCAACCCCGGAGTGTTGTAGGAAATCGGCGGGTTGGGAAAACGTGCAGCCACGGCCGCGCTGTAAGGCGGCGCCATGGGGCCTTCGTTCTGCACCACCAGCGGCGCAGTCGAGGGCAGGGGGGTGGACACCACGGCCGCGCGCTGTGGCGGCGGCTGCAGCGGAGGCAGTTGCTGCTGGCCCAGCGGCGCAGGCACCACCGTGCCCTGCTGCGCACGCGGCAGCGGGGCTGGCGCGGTGGGCCGCTGGGCGGCTGGTGTGGAGGGCCAGGGGGGCAGTGGTGTGCTGCCACAGGCCGTGAGCAGCAGTGCGGCGAGGGTGGCTGAGGTTGCCCAGCGCATGGCCCGCAGAGAAGCTGTGACGGAGTGGACCGTGTGTGTATCTGTGTGTGGGGCGCCGCAGAGAATGGGATGCATGGTCATGTGGGTCCTGCCAAGAGATGCCTCGCTGGGATGCGTCTGTGCCGTGGATGTTACCTGTGCAGTTGTGCTCAGTTGTGTCGGCGTACATCCCGTTGCAATGCACTGGTTGACACAGGGATGAGGCTGGGACTCAAACCGAACGGCCTTGTGGTGCTGGCCACGACTATGGCGATGGCTGTGCTGTCGCGGGCGGCATCTTGAGCCGCAGCAGCGCACGCACAAACCCGTGGTCGGACCGGGTGCGGTCGCGGCCCTCGTGCAGGTGGTCGTTGAAGTAGTCCACCCGGCGCACGTCGCCCACGCTGTTGCGTCCGGTGGGCATGAACTCCTCGCTCACCAGGATCTGGTCGAGCACGGAGGGGGACCCCTGGTGGATGTGCGAATACGCCACGTCTTTTTTCAGCGCTGCTTCGCCCTGGAGGTCGTAGGCATTGAACAGTGCTACATCCCTGGCCGAGCGGTCGTATGCGACCTCGGTGGTGGCGCAGATGAGCTGCGTGGTCACGCTGTCGGGTGTGTCGTTGAAATCGCCCAGCACCACCAGAGGGATGTTCGTGCGGTGCAGCAAATCGATGACTAGGCAGCGCAGTGCCATGGCCTCGGCACCCCGCATCACCAGAGAGCGCAGCGAGGCCAACGCCATCACCTTGCGGTCGTCGCGGTCCTCGATGGGATTGCCCAGGGCATCCTGCAGGAACTTGGGGCGTTTGGATTTGAGGTGCGCGGTCAGCACATTCACGGTCTGACCATGCTTCATGCGTAGCGTGGCTACCAGCGGGGGGCGCTCGAAGCGGGTGTGTGCCCCCATGCCCGGCACTTCCACCTGAAAGCCCGGGGGAAAGTCAGGGAATGACTGCAGGGCTTCCACCTTCAGCCGTGTGGCAATGCCCACCCGGGGTGTGCCCTGCGCGCCATGGCGCTCTGCGTCGTTTTCGGCACCGGGGACGGCCACAAAGTCGTAGCGCAGCCCGCTGCGGCCCAGGGCGCCCTTGAAAGCGGCTTCGTCCCAGACCTCCTGCACCGCCAGCACATCCGCGTTGAGCATGCGCAGGCGCTCCCCCAGCCAGGTGAGCTTGCGCTCGAACTCTGCGGCGGTGTAGGGATCCTGGTTTTCATAGAACATGCGCCCCGGGTTGGCCAGGTTCAACACATTGCAGGTGGCCACCATCAGGGTGGCCAGGGGCTGGGGCGGGTCGTTGGGGCGCATTGTGAAAAGGAGGCAGGGAATCCGTGGGGGCAACAAACTTGCTGGTCAGATTTCAAGCGCCGGGCAGGAAGGGGCTCAAGGCGGATGCAGCGCCCTGCCCGACAGCACCTGCAGCCCGGGCTGGCCTGACTGTACGGCATGGACCAGCGCACGCCCCACATCGGCGCCCGGGCGGGCGCGGTAATTGTCAGGAATGAGCAGGTCCAGCCATTTAAAGAGCTGGATGGAGAGGGATTCGGCAGGGCGTGCGGCCTGATGCAAAGCCTGACGCTCGCCGATCATCAAAGAGGGGCGGGCAATGACCAGCGTGGCGAAGCCCAGGGCCTGCAGGTCGCGCTCGACCTCGCCCTTGACGCGGTTGTAGAAGATGCGCGAGCGCGCATTCGCGCCCATGGCGGTCACTACGCCACAGCGGCTTGCGCCTGCAGCGCGTGCGGCCTGGGCGGTGGCCATCACTGCGTCGTAGTCCACCTTGCGAAATGCGCTTTGGCTGCCCGCCGCCGCCATGGTGGTGCCCAGGGTGATGTAGACCTCGTCCACCGCAGGCAATGGGGGCAGGTCGGAGAAATCGACCGCGTGCAGTTGCAGCCGAGGATGGGCCAGCGCCAGAGGGCGCCGGTCCCGGGCATGCAGCACATGGATGGCGGCTGCTGCGCCCCGGGAGTCTGTTGGGAGAGGCGGCGAGGTGCCTGCCGCGGCTGCGGACGCCGCCGCGTGGCCCCTCCTCGATGGGGTTGTGTCAGCGGTTAAAAGAGCCGCGAGAACCGCCCGACCCACGAGGCCCGTTGCCCCGGCCACCAGAATTGCCGCCATAGCCGCCACCTCCACCGTTGCCGCCACGATAACCGCCACCACCACGGCGACCGCCGCCGCCCATGCTGTCTACGCTGGTGCGCATGGGGTCAGGCTGGCCGCCCGTCGAATGGCCCGAGTGGCGGTTGCCGGGGTTGCTGTGGCCCGAGTGTGTACCCAGATGGGCATTTGCGCGTGGGGGTTGCGAATCGTCATAGCGATTGCCGCCGCCTTCATAGCCACCGCCGCCGGAGCGGCCGCGTGCGGGCGCCTGGCCACCGGCACGTGCACCGCCACCTTGGCCGCCACCACCGGCGCGGCCGCCACGCGGACCATTGCCGCCGCCATTCGCCGTTGCACCGCCACCGGCGCGCCCACCTCGGCCACCGCCGCCATTGCCGCCATTGCCGCCACCGGCGGGGCGGGGGCCGCGCTCGCCGCCGCCGTTGCCAGCACCCTGGCTGGCCTTGTTGGTGCGGATGCGTTCCATCATCTCGCTGCGGGCGGCCTTGGCGGCGGCTTGCATCACATCACGGCTTGGGGGCTTGCCTGCGCCGCCCCAGATGGTCTGGCGGCCCATGGCGATGGGCTCGGCCTTTTCACCGGCATCGGGGCCAAAGCCTTCGATGACCTGCACGGGGATCTGCTGCTTGGTGAAGCGCTCGATCTCCATCATGAAGCCTTCTTCGTCCATGCAGACCAGGCTCACGGCTTCGCCCGTTGCGCCCGCGCGGCCTGTGCGGCCAATGCGATGCACGTAGTCTTCCGAGACGTTCGGGATCTCGTAGTTCACCACATGGGGCAGGTCGTCGATGTCGATGCCGCGCGCAGCGATGTCGGTCGCCACCAGCGCACGAATGTCACCGCTCTTGAAGCCAGCCAGGGCCTGCGTGCGGGCGCTCTGGCTCTTGTTGCCGTGCAAGGCCATGGCCGAGACCCCGTTCTTGGTCAGGAACTCGGCCACGTTGTTGGCGCCGAACTTGGTGCGGGTGAACACCAGCACCTGGCTCCAGTTGTGCTGCTGGATGATGTGCAGCAGCACCTGCTTTTTCTTGCCACGGCCCACGGGGTGGATCACCTGCGTGATGCGCTGCACCGTGGTGTTGCGGGGAGTGACCTGGATGCTTTGGGGATTCTTGAGCAGGGTGTTGGCCAGGTCGCGGATCTCGTCGCTGAAAGTGGCCGAGAACAGCAGGCTCTGTTTGTCCTTGGGCACCAGGGCTAGCACCTTCTTCACGTCGTGGATGAAGCCCATGTCCAGCATGCGGTCGGCCTCGTCGAGCACCAGCACTTCCACGGTGGACAGATCCATGAAGCCCTGCTGCTGCAGGTCCAGCAGGCGGCCGGGGGTAGCCACCAGGATGTCCACGCCGCGCTTGATGCGGTCGATCTGCGGGTTCATGCCTACGCCGCCGAAGACGACGGTGGAGTTGATGTCGAGGTATTTGCCGTATTCGCGGACGGATTCTTCCACCTGGGCAGCCAGCTCGCGGGTGGGGGTCAGCACCAGGGCGCGGATGCCCTTGCCGCCGAACTTGTTCTTGGGTGCGGTGCCTTGCGAGAGGCGGTGCAGCATGGGCAGGGTGAACGCGGCAGTCTTGCCAGTGCCAGTCTGGGCGCCAGCCAGCAGGTCGTGGCCTTCCAGAACAGCGGGAATGGCCTGGGCCTGGATGGGCGTGGGGGTCTCGTAGCCCGTTTCGTGCACGGCCTTCAGGATGGCAGGAGCCAGGTTCAGTTCGTCAAATGTCATGTCTTTGGATGCGCCCGTCCGGGGCGCTGGGTATCGGCCTGTCGTGCAACCGGGGGTTGCCGAGCCAGTCTCAAGCCGATGAGGTTCAGGATTGGGAGCCCGGAAGCAGGGTGCTTCTTTCGTCCCCAGCAGTGTGCTGATGCAGCGGGCAACTGGAGCCCGTCGCGAAGCATATTGTCGCATGGCCCGATAATCGGCATCTGAACGCAGAAATTCTTCTGCCCCATCCCCCAGGTTAGAACCCAATGGCCCAATACGTTTATTCGATGAACCGCGTCTCCAAGACCGTGCCGCCCAAGCGGCAGATCTTGAAAGACATCTCCCTGAGCTTCTTCCCCGGCGCCAAGATCGGCGTGCTGGGCCTGAACGGCTCGGGCAAATCCACCCTGCTCAAGATCATGGCTGGCGTGGACAAGGAAATCGAAGGCGAAGCCATCCCCATGCCCGGGATCAAGATCGGCTACCTGCCCCAGGAGCCGCAGCTCAACAACGAGCACACCGTGCGCGAGAGCGTGGAAGAGGCCATGGGCGAAGTGTTTGCCGCCAAGGCCAAGCTCGAAGAGGTGTACGCTGCCTATGCCGAGCCCGATGCTGACTTCGACGCCCTGGCCGCCGAGCAGGCCCGCCTGGAGGCCGTGATCGCCACCGCCGGCACCGATTCCGAGCACCAGCTCGAGATCGCCGCCGACGCCCTGCGTCTTCCACCCTGGGAGGCCAAGGTCGGCCTTCTGTCCGGTGGTGAGAAGCGCCGTATCGCACTGTGCCGCCTGCTGCTGTCCAAACCCGACATGCTCTTGCTCGACGAACCCACCAACCACTTGGACGCCGAGTCGGTAGACTGGCTCGAGCAGTTCCTTCACCGTTTCCCCGGCACCGTGGTGGCCATCACCCACGATCGCTACTTCCTCGACAACGCGGCTGAGTGGATTCTGGAGCTCGACCGTGGCTACGGCATTCCCTACAAGGGCAACTACAGCACCTGGCTGGACCAGAAGCAATCCCGCCTGGAGTCCGAGCAAAAGGGCGAGGAAGCCCGTGCCAAGGCTCTGAAGAAGGAACTGGAGGGGGTGCGCCAGAACGCCAAGGGCCGCCAGGCC
>CAYXSL010000048.1:0-11920 GCA_964466605.1 uncultured Verminephrobacter sp. | reverse complement strand
GGCCCGCTTCGAGGAACTGAGCGACTACGAATACCAGAAGCGCAACGAAACGCAGGAAATCTTTATTCCTGTGGCCGATCGCTTGGGCACCCAGGTCATCGAGTTCCACAACGTCACCAAATCCTTTGGCGACCGCGTGCTCATCGACAACCTGTCCATGACCATCCCGGCTGGCGCGATCGTCGGCATCATCGGCCCGAACGGGGCCGGCAAATCGACGCTGTTCAAGCTGATCGCGGGCCGCGAGCAGCCCGACAGCGGCGAGGTGGTGATCGGCGCCACCGTAAAAATGGCCTTTGTGGACCAGCACCGCGATGCTTTGTCGGATGACAAGACCGTGTGGGAAGACGTGTCCGGCGGGCTGGACATGATCAACATCGGCAAGTTCCAGATGGCCAGTCGCGCCTATTGCGGCCGCTTCAACTTCAACGGTGGCGACCAGCAAAAGAAGGTGGGCATGCTCTCTGGCGGTGAACGCGGCCGCCTGCACCTGGCCAAGACACTGATCGCGGGTGGCAACGTGCTGCTGCTGGACGAACCCTCGAACGACCTGGACGTGGAAACCCTGCGTGCCCTGGAGGATGCGTTGCTGGAATACGCCGGCACAGTGTTGGTAATCAGCCACGATCGCTGGTTCCTGGACCGTATCGCCACCCACATCCTGGCGGCCGAAGGTGACAGCCAGTGGACGTTCTTTGACGGCAATTACCAGGAGTACGAGGCCGACAAGAAGAAGCGTCTGGGTGAAGAGGGGGCCAAACCCAAGCGGATGCGTTACAAAGCCCTGAAATAAGCCACCGGTAGGCGGTTCAAAGACCTGAAGACCGCCTTCAGGTCAAGTAGGATTGCAACTGGAAACCTGTTCGCCGACTCCTCCCCCACCATGTCCCAGCCTGCGTCCCGTACGAGAACCGTGTTTCGTGCCTGTGTCGTCAACGCCGTGCGCGGAGGCGAGGCATTGATGCAGCAGCTGGTCAAGGTCACGCAAGGGGCCTTGGCAAGTGATGAGTCCGGCAGTGTGGGTATCCAGCAGCGCAACCTGATCAGTGACAGCCTGCGCTACCTCAATCAGCACGAGGCGGCGCTGGTGAAGGGCTATCCAATGGCCCTGCTCGAAATCTTTGCAGAGGGGCCCGCTGTGACCAAGGGGCGCAGTTCGGCCGACGATACCGGCATGGATTTCGGTGAGCTGTCGCTCATGGACGAAAACGAGATGCTGGCGCAGGTGGAACTCTCCAAGGCCCAGCAATCGGCCTTGCATGCCACCGATGCCGTGCTGGCTGAACTCAACACCCTGGTCAGTGCCGCGCAGGGATTGCGCAGTGTGCAGCCCGAGCGCAATCCACTGCGCCCCGAAAGTTACATACGGGCCCTGCAGCGGGTGGTCAGCGACACGGGCGTGTCTCCTGAAATCCGGCAGCTCTGGATGCAGCACATGCGGGACTTGCTGGGCAAGCTGCTGGTAGAGGAATACAAAAACACCGCGAAGAGCCTGCGTGAGCATGGTGTCCAGCCCGTGGGATATGCCGTGCTGGGTACGCCTTCGGGCGGCGGTCGCAACAGCGGCTCGGGCACGGGCTACGGGCAGGCCTACGGCGGTCCTGGAACCGGCTATGGCACCGGATACTCGGGCTATGGCCATTCGATGAACGCCCCCATGGGCGACTACGGCAACACCGGCTATGGCCGGGGCGTGGGGCCGTCCACGGGCTGGAGCGGAGACTCCCAGCAAGCGCCCATGTCGGCGGCGGTCGATGCTGCGGAAGAAGCCCTGCTCACGGTGGGCATCCTGCGGCAGATGCTGGCCGGTGGCGATCCGTTTGCCCCCCCGGGTTACGGCGCAGTGGTTGCGCAACCTGTGGCAGGCCAGTCCGGATGGGTGGATCCCCGCGCGGGCACGGCCAGCGCGCAGTCTTCCCTGTCCGGTGCGTATCTCCCCTCCGGCGCGGCTGCCGAGGCCATCGAGGACATGGCCCAGCTGGAGCGGCTGGTGGGGCGCCTGGCGGGTGGTGCGGCAGCCAGCCAGGGCGGCTCATTGCCGGTGCCTTTGTCGGGATGGCGCGGCCCCGGGGTGGCGCCGGTGGTGTATGCCGCGATGCCCATGGAGGCTGCGACGCAGTCCACCGCCATGGCGGTGGAGGTGGTGGGCCGCATGATGGCGAACATCGCGCAGGATGCGCGTTTGCTGCCTCCGGTCCAGCTGGCGGTCAAGAGCCTGGAGCCAGCACTCAAGCAGCTGGTGCACCACGATGGTCGCTTTTTTACCGATGGCAGCCATCCAGCACGCCGCCTGCTCGACGAGCTGACCCAGCGCAGCCTGGCCTTTACCGCCGAGTCAGACCAGGGCTTCAGCCGTTTCATGCGTCTGGTGACGGAAGCTGTGGAGCATCTGTCCACCAACGAGATCAAGGACGCGGGCCCTTTCGATACCGTACTCAAGGCGCTGCAGTCTGCCTGGGACAAGCAAGAGCAAAAAATCAAGGCAGAGCAGGAGGCCGAGGAAAAAGCGCGCCTGCATGCTGAGCAGCGGGAGTTGCTGGCCGAAAAGGTGGCGGCCGATATCCGCAAGCTGCCTGACCTGGAGCAGGTGCCCGCTGACATTCTTGATTTCGCCGCAGGTCCTTGGGCCGACGTGATTGCCCTGGCCCAGGTCATGAACGGCGACGGGGGCAAGGATGACCCGGGCGGTTACCTGGCGCTGGTGCCCGTGCTGCTCTGGAGTGCCCAGCCGGGTTTGACGCGGCAAGAGCCGGACCGGCTCAACGAAGCCATTCCCGGGCTGCTCGCCAAATTGCGCAAGGGCCTCAAGACCGTCAACTATCCAGCGGTGCAGACCAGCGCCTTGCTCCAACGCCTGGTGGGTTTGCACCAGGAGGCCTTTGAAAAGCCCGCACCCGTCGCCGTGCCAGAGCCGGTGGTGGAAACTCCGGCCGAGGCCAGTGCTGCCGAAGTCCCGGCCCCAGCGCCCGAAGAGCCCGAGGGCAGTAGCACCCCCCCCGTGGAGGCGCCGGACCCCTATGCCGATTTTGTGATCGGTGCGTGGGTTGAACTGGTGACTAATGGGCGCGTGGTGCGCACGCAGCTCACCTGGGCCAGCCCCCATGGCACGCTGTTCTTGTTCACCGCGCCAGACGCCAGCACCCAGTCCATGACGCGGCGGATGCGGGACAAGCTGGCCCAGGAGGGAGCCTTGCGCGTAGTGCCAGCCCATCCGCCCAAGGCGCCAAGCCGTGCAGCCGATGCAGGGGCTGCAGGTGCCGAGCGCAGGCCGCCCGATCCCCGGGCCTCCAGCGGGCGGCCAGCGTCCAGCTCCAAGATGGCGCCACTGTCCAAGTCGGCGCCTCTCTCGCCCTCATCGGGCTCCAAGTCTTCCAAAAGCCGCTGATCTACCCGGTCTGGCTTCTTGCGGTCAGGGGGCCGCTGTCTCTGCAAGGGGCTTGGGTTCTACGGTCTCCGATGACCGAAGGAGCTTTTTGCGGACCAGATGAATATGGTTGCGCAGTGCGTAGAGCTCATCGGCATAGGACAAAGGCACGCTCACTTTTTCTGCCTGGGCTTCCAGCGCGCTCAAGGCCCTGAGCAACTCGGCCGTGTCGGTTTTGCTCAGCTCCAGGTCGTTCTCGATCTCGCGCAGGCGGCCATACCACCGGAACACGCGCGAGCGCACGCGGAACTGGTACAGCGGCGGCACTATGCGCGATAGCGGCAGCATGATCGCCAGCAAAATGCCCAGCACCAGCCACATGCGCTCGATCAGGTTGGCGATCCAGAACGGCAGGTAGCGCTGCAGCATGGGCACGGCCTCGTTCATGGCGCGGTCGGCTTCCTTGGCAATGGGCAGCTCGCTGTTGCGCGCGTTGGGGAATTCACGTGCACGGTTGAACCAGCCCGCGCCGCCGTGCAGCTTCTGGGCGTTCTGCGCAAACAGCGTGAGCAAGGCCGGGTGGGTGCCCTCGCGCGCCAGCAGCGAGGTGGTGGACGCTACCAGCCGCACGTCCCGCGCGGGCACGTTGGTGGCCAGATCCACCACGCCGCGTGGCAGCGTCACCGGCGTCAGGAACGGGAAACGCCGTGCATAGGCCTCGTGCTGTGCAAAGTCCAGCAACTGGACGCCCGGGGTTTGAAGCAGCATCTGCACCATCAGGGATTCGGGGGCCGATGCGAACACCAGCGCGTCGAGCTTGCCCGCCAGAAAGTCCACAGTGGCGGGGGTCTGGTCCAGGCGCGAGAGCTTGACAGCCCCGCGCTCGACCTTGTTGGCCTCCAGCAGGCGCTCCATGAGCGTGGGCACGCCACTGCCCTGCGAGCCCATATTCACATGCAGGCCACGCAGTTGCCGCAACCCATCCAGCCGGGGCGTGTTGTACATGCGCTGCGCCGTTTCGGTGCGGTAGAACAGCCAGACGGGTTCCACAAACAGGTTGCCCAGCGATACGAGTTCATCGGGGTCGTCGGGCAGGAGTTCGGCAGTTCCACCCTGCACAAAAGCCACATCGGCCTTGCCTTCGCGCAGCAGTTGCAGGTTGTGCGATGAGCCCTCACTGGGCAACAACACCACCTCAATGCCGTCCACTGCGAGCGCCTTCTGGTAGCGCTTGCCGAACTCTTCGTAAGCGCTTTGCGCGGGCCCTGTGGCAAGGGTCACGGTCTTGGGCGGATTGGGATTGAGCCACCAGTAAGCCAGCGCCAGCAGCCCCACCGCCAGAAAAGCGAGCGGACCGGCGGACACGATCAGATCGCGCAGGGAGAGCAGGGTGTTGCGAAAGGCCTGGGTCATGGGGAGGGGAAGCGAAGATCACAAAAGCTGCTGCAGGGGCAGGGGCGCCGCCTTACACGGCAGAACCGCAGGAACCCCAGCCTTGTGGGCAGGGACAGTCTCGTCAGTGGCCCCGCCATTATCCGATCCGTGGAGTGGGTCGGGCAGCATTCCGCCTCGCTTCCACACACCCCTGTACGAGCAGGCGGTACGGGGCTCGGGCCTGCAAGAAAACAAGCCCTCGCTGCGCGCGGCTTACTGGGGCTGGTTCCGCCGCTGGCGCTCGTAGGCAATGCACTCTTGCAGGGACAAGACATCGTCCTGGTTGCCGTCGGCAGCCTCGAAGTAGGCCATGCGCGCCTGCACCACCTCCGAGAAGGACAGCTTCCCATCCGCGTTCTTGTCGGCCGCAGCCAGCCGCCGCAGCGCGCCTTTGCCGATGCGGGGCACCTGGCCCAGCTGAGACAGGTGGACGAAACCCTGCGCATCCGGCCCCAGGCTGTGCCAGCTTTGCACGATGTCCTGGTGGAACTCGTCCAGTGACACGTTTCCATCGTGGTTGAGGTCGGCCGATGAACAAATGGCCCGAAGGCGGTCGGCGAGGGGCCTGGCCGCCTGTTTGGGGCCTGCCTTGGCGGGGCGGGCCGGGGTTGCGGGTGAGGTCACGGGGGCATCAGCGGCCAAGACTGCCGGGGCAGCGGCCAGCAAAACCAAAGCGCAGGTGGCTGCGCAGACGCGGTGAAGGGGTTTTTTCATGCTCATCTGGCGCTCCTTACCACCACCAGCGCTGGCTGGGGCTGCGGTTGCACGGCCAGACCATGGTGTGTGCGCCCGGGCGGACCTGGCCGGCTTCCACGTCCAGGCATTTGCCGGTGAGCTGACTCACAATCTGCCCGCCCCGGGTGGACCAGCTCTGGCTGCGCGAGCCCGAGCAGGACCACAGCACCACCCGTGCGCCATCGCGCGGGTCGCCACGGTCCACGTCAACGCACAGGTCGCGCACCCGGATCTCGCCGCCGCGCCCCATCGCAAACCGCTGGGACGCAGTGCCATTGCACTCATACACCTGCAGTGTGGTCCCGGGCTGGAACTTGCCGCCCCGCACGTCGAGGCACAGGTGGCCGTCCACCCGGATCTCACGGCCCCAGTCGCCGCCCTGGTGGGGGTAATCCGGGTACTCGGGGCGCCGGTCATTGTCATGCCGGTTGTGGTTGGCCAACAGGGCAATTCCCGCAATGGCGGCCACCGCCGCCACGGCCGCTCCGGCGTTGGAGCCGGTGCTGTTGCCGGGGGCGTAGCTGCGTGTGATCTTGAAGCGGCCGCCGCAGCCGCCGTTGGTCCACAGCTCGCGGTTGGTCAGGTCGTAGCCCCAGGTGCGGTTGAAGCGGCAGGCTCCCTGGGTTTGCTCTACCAGGTCCACCTGGGTCACATCGTCCGCAAGGCGGTAGGCGGTGTAGCCGCCGCTGGACTGCAAATCCACCAGCTGGTCCTGCGCCTGCACCGCCTGGACGCTCATGAGCAAAGGCAGGCACAGCAGCCACGTGGGTTTCCAAAGTGCCGGGTCTTTCATGGGATCTCTCCTTTTGTGCGTTAAACGGCTATGGGCGCAGGGCAGCCGGGCTTCGGCGCCACACTTCACCTGCTGTCCGCATCATAGGGCGGCCCGCTGTCCCTTGGTTTTGGCGCCGCCCTGCCATCAGTTTAGATTCCGTTGGCACGACTGGTGGGGCCTGCTGGGACACGCGACAACATGCCAGGGCGCGCTTTGTGCTGTGTGCGCCGAATCCAGGATCGGCAGTTTGCCATTGCCCTACCGCTGAATGAGCTGCTGGCTGGGTTGCCAGCGGGGACTGCCGAACGCCTTCGGTTTCGTTCCGCGCATCAACGGTGCCCCGACGCGGGCTCGCGAGAGGCTGGCTACCTCGCGCTTACTTGAGCAGCAGTGCCGTGCTGCCCTCGTGAATCCGAAAAACTGCCACGGCGTTCACGAGGTCTTCGGCCTGCCCGCGCAGGCTCGACGCTGCAGCGGCCATTTCCTCCACCAGCGCCGCGTTCTGCTGGGTGGCCTGGTCCATCAGCGTGACAGCCTCACCCACCTGTGTGACCCCCGCACTCTGTTCGGAACTGGCCGAGCTGATCTCGCCCATGATGTGGGTCACATTGCGGATGCTGGCCACCACCTCCGTCATGGTGTGGCCCGCCTTGTCTACCAAGGCGGTGCCATGCTCCACGCGGCCTACGCTTTCGGTGATCAGCTGCTTGATCTCCTTGGCGGCGGCTGCGCTGCGCTGGGCCAGGTTGCGCACCTCGCTGGCCACTACGGCAAATCCCCGCCCCTGCTCGCCTGCGCGGGCGGCTTCCACGGCGGCATTCAAGGCGAGGATGTTGGTCTGGAACGCGATGCCATCGATCACGCTGATGATGTCGTTGATCTTGCGGCTGGAGTCGTTGATGTCCTTCATGGTGGCCACCACCAGGGCCACCACCTCTCCGCCTTGCTGGGCAATGGTGGATGCCGAGTGCGCCAGGCGGTTGGCATTGACGGCGTTGTCCGCGTTCTGCCGCACCGTGGAGCCGAGCTGCTCCATCGAGGCCGCTGTTTGTTGCAACGCGCTGGCCTGCTGCTCGGTGCGCATCGACAGGTTCTGGTTGCCCTGCGCAATCTCGGCGCTGGCGGTGGAAACACTCTCCGACCCCTGGCGCACCCCCGCGACCAGGTTCGACAGACTCTGGCGCATCGCCTCCATCGAAGTGACCACCGTGGCGATCTCGTCCTTGCCCCGTGCCACCAGCGGCGTGGCCAGGTTGCCCCGTGCGAACTCCTGCGTGGCTTCGCTGGCTTCGTTCAGAGGCCTGACGATGGAGCGCGTGGTGGCCATGCCCAGCACACAGGCAAACACCACCATCACCACACTCAGCGCGATCAGCTGCAGGCGCAGCGATTCAAACTGGCGCACCGATTGCTGGTTGGCCCGTTTGCTGATGGCGTCGCTCTCGGCCAGGAAGGCGCCGATGTTCGCCACCAGCTTGGTCAGCAGGGGGCGGCATTCCGTGTTGATCTTCTGGATCGCCACGTCCCTCTGGCCCTCGCTGCCCAGCCGCGTGATCTCCAGCGCGATCGGCCCATAGGCGGCTTCCGTTTCCTTGATCTGGGCCAGCAGGCTGCGCAAAGGGGCCGTTTCGGGCGGGGCCGTCTGGAGAGCGTCTTCCACGCTCTTGAGGGCTCGTCCCATGCTGTCATGCGCCGCCCCGATGAGCCGGAGTTCGGCGGCGGCATCTTCCTTCGACCCAGCAATCATCAGGTTGCGGGCCGAGATGGCCCGAGCGTTGGCGGCATCCAGCACCTGGTTGCCCAGGCCTTTGACCACATTCAGGTGGTTGACCTGATTGTCCAGACTCTCCTGTGTCTTGGCCTCTCCGTGCAGACCCATGATGGTCACCAGAATCAAAGCGCAGGTAAGAACAACATAACCAATGCCAAGACGCGTCTTGATGCTCAGGTTTTGCAGGACATTCATGCGATGGGCCCTCCAGCTGGTGATAAAGATGATGCACTTTTGTGGCGCAAAACGCCATGTCTTCGATCTTTTGTGAGCAAGTCGCCACACGCGCTCCATTTGCGGCTCCATTTGGGGCTCCATTTGCGCAGGGCGCCACGGCGCGTCTCGACCGTTGATGCTGGGCTCCTTTTGAGCCCCGTCAAGGTTTTTTTGACCGCGTGAGCCAGGGTTTCGCACGCCGCGCGCGGCGTTCCTGAATGCCTTTGGAGAGCCCGGCGTGCTTGCGGTGCGTCGGGTGGGCCAGGGCCAGCCGTGGGCCTCAGCCCAGTTCGGCGGCAGAGGGCAGATACAAGCCCTCGGCAGTGGTGATGGCCCGGGCCGCCCGCGCCGCACGGGCCGTGGCGATGGCTGTGGCCTCGGCCGCCATGGTGGCCAGCACCATCATGCCCAGGCTTTTGCCGGAGCGGCCTGTGCCCAGGCTGAAGAGGGTGTCGCCGTCCGACATGGTGTGCACCGGGTTGATGCTGCGGGCCAGGCCGTCGTGCGCGGCCACGGCCAGGCGGTGGGCCTGCACCTTGGTGATCACGGCGTCGGTGGCGACCACGCCGATGGTGGTGTTGGTGCCCGCCAGCAGGGGCTGGGGCGGGTCGCCGCGCAGCAGGGCGCGGCGTGTGTCGCGCAGGGCGAGGCCGTCGTCGGTGCGGGCCCCGGCGATGACTTGCGCGGTGTCGGGGTCGATCACATCACCCAGCGCATTGCAGGCAATGAGGGCTCCAACGGTCACGCCATCCACCGTGACGGACGCGGTGCCGATGCCGCCCTTCATCGCGCGCTGGATGCCGAAGATCTTGCCCAGCGCAGCGCCCGTGCCCGCGCCGACATTGCCTTCGGCGGGGTCGGCGCAAGAGGCCGCCTCACACGCCGCATAGCCTGCTGCCGCATCGGGACGCACACGCATGTCGCCCACCAGCAGGTCGAACAGCACCGCGGCGGGCACGATGGGCAAGCGGCCCACCGCCACGTCAAAACCCACGCCACGCTCTTCAAGCCAGCGCACCGCGCCCGTGGCGGCGTCCAGCCCCCAGGCGCTGCCGCCCGCAAGCATGATGGCGTGCACCTGGTCCACCAGGTTGGAGGGGTGCAGCAGGTCCGTCTCGCGCGTGCCGGGGGCGGCGCCACGCACGTCCACACCAGCCACGGCGCCCTCGCGGGTGATGATGACGGTGCAGCCCGTGGGGCGGCGGGTTTCGGTGAAGTGGCCGACCTCGATACCGGCCACCCGGGTGATGCTGCCAGCGTCGCCAGCCAGTGCGTTGGAGGAACTCATGGCCGTCGATTATGGAGCCCTGGCACCAGGCCGCTCTTGCCTGGCACCAGGTGGAGGCCGGCGATGGTCAAGAGGCTTTTTCGATGTGCGTCACGTGGTACGCACCGTTGACCTGTTCAGCCCGAAAGCGCACCTTGTCGCCCGGCTTCAGGTCGCCCAGCAGGCTCGCATCCGCCACACGGAACACCATGGTCATGGGCGGCATGCCCAGGTTCTTGATCTCGCCGTGCTTGAGCGTGACGCGCAGGGTGCGTGGGTCCCAGCGGGTGATTTCGCCTTCGCTCAGCTGTGCACCTTGCTGTGCGGGAGCGGTGGCATGGTGGCTGCTGTGGCTGTCCGGCGCAGCTGCGGCCGGAGCCTGCGCCAGAGCAGGCCCTGCGACCACGAGGAGCAGGCTGGCCGCCAGAGGGAGGGTAAAAAGGATTTGTTTCATGTCGATGCTTTCTTGTGGTAGCTGTTGAACACCCGCGTGCTACCGTCGTGCGCCACCAGCAACACGTCATAGGGGTCGCGCCGATCGCCATACACGGCGCCGTCCATGCCCGGCGAGCCCACAGGCATCCCGGGCACGGCCAGGCCCAGCGCCTTGGGCTTTTGCTGCAGCAGCTTGCGCACGTCGTCGGCGGGCACATGGCCTTCGACCAGGTAGCCGCCCACCAGGGCGGTGTGGCACGAGCCCAGCTTTTGCGGCAGGCCCAGGCGGGCGCGCACCGCGTTGTTGCCGGTGGCATGCACCTTCACGGCAAAGCCGTTGGCTTGCATGTGGTCCACCCAGTCCTGGCAGCAGCCGCAGTTCGGGTCTTTCCAGACCTCGACGGGTGTGGAGGTTGCGGCGCGCGGGGTGGCGGGCAGCAGGGCGATGGCCAGGCCCGCGCCTGCCACGGGCAGTGTGGCGGCAAGCCATTGGCGGCGCGTGGGTTGGGCAGGCGTGGTGCGTGGTGTGGGAGTCATGGGGTTGCTCCGGCGTGGATAGGTGCGGGTCATGGCTTGCGCGGGCGAACGGTGATAGTGCCTGTCATGCCCGCCTGGTAGTGGCCCGCGATCAGGCAGGCAAAGTCGAACTGGCCCGGGCGGTTGAACTGCCACACGATGTCGCCCTTCTTGCCTGCAGCCACATGGGCCATGTAGGGCTCGTCGTGCTCCATGCCGGGGTGCTTGGCCATCATCTCGGCGTGTGCATCCAGCTCGGGCTTGGTGCCGATCACGATCTCATGCAGCACCTGGCCCTTGTTCTCGGCGCGCAGCCGCACGGTCTCGCCCTCGCGCACTTCGATGTGGCGGGGGGTGAAGCGCATGTCGTCCGTCATGCGGATGGTGATGGTGCGGGCCACGGCCTGGGTGTCGCCTGCAATGCCCCAGGCCTTTTGTTCCTTCACCACCGGGGCGTTGCGCGCCGCATGGGGCATGTTTTCATGGCCAAAAGAGGCGTTTCCGCCCGCTAGTAAAGCGCAAGCAGCTATCAATTTGATAGTATTCATGGTGTGTCCTGTCTCAGTGTTGGTGGCCGCTGGCGGCGGGTTTGCGGGCGCTGGCCGCGCCGGGGGCGGTGCCGGGCGCCGTGGTGCGTGCGGGGCGGGGTGTGCTGGCCGGTGCGCCCTGCCATTCGTAGGCCTGCGTGCCGGGTGGCTGCGGGTAGTCGCCCGGGTCGCGGTAGTCGCCTGCGGCCAGGCCCGCGCGCACCTTGAAGGTGGTGAACATGCCGCCCATCTCCAGCGGGCCGTAGGGGCCGGTACCGGTCATCATGGGGAAGGTGTTGTCGGGCAGGGGCATCTCCATTGCGCCCATGTCGGCCATGCCACGTTCGCCCATCACCATGTAGTCGGGCACGATCTTCTGGATCTTGCCGACCAGGCCGGCATGCTGAACGCCGATCATGGTGGGCACGTCGTGCCCCATGGCGCCCATGGTGTGGTGGCTCTTGTGGCAGTGCAGTGCCCAGTCGCCGGGTTCGTCGGCCATCAGCTCGATCTGCCGCATCTGGCCCACGGCAATGTCGGTGGTCACCTCGGGCCAGCGAGCGCTTTTGGGCACGGGGCCGCCGTCGGTGCCGGTCACTTCAAACTCGTGCCCGTGGATGTGGATGGGGTGGTTGGTCATGGTGAGGTTGCCCACGCGGATGCGCACGCGCTCGCCCTGGCGCGCCACCAGCGGGCTGATGGCGGGGAAGACGCGACTGTTCCAGCACCAGATGTTGTGGTCCAGCATGGTGTTGACCTTGGGGGTCATGCTGCCGGGTTCCACATCGAAGGCGTTGAGCAAAAACGCGTAATCGCGCTGCACGGTGGCGATGTGCGGGTGCGCGGCCTTCGGGTGGGTGATCCACAGGCCCATCATGCC